>NZ_SGXD01000004.1:300000-375902 GCF_004216915.1 Motilibacter rhizosphaerae | reverse complement strand
GCGCCGATGGTACTGCCACCGAAGGGTGGTGGGAGAGTAGGACACCGCCGGACATCTGTTGTGGGGGGCCGGTCCTCCCCGTCACACCCCCTTTTTGTGTGGGGTGGTGGCGGGTCGAGGACCGGCCCTTCGCCTTTTTCCGAGCCGCACACCTGCTCCGGCTCGCGCACCCGGGCAGCCCAGGGGAGGGTCCATGGGCACCAACGGCCTCGTCCTCACCGGAGTCCTGCTCGTCATCGGCGTCGCCGGCGTGCTCATCCCGGTCGTCCCCGGCAGCCTGCTCGTCGCGGTGACGGCCGCCGTGTGGGCCTGGCAGGAGCACCGCGCCGGCGCATGGGTGGCCTTCGTCCTCATGCTCGTGCTGCTCGCGGCCGGCACGGTCGGGAAGTACGCCGTCCCTGGCCGGGCGGTCGCCGGAACGGGCGCGCCGCGCAGCACCGTGGTCGTCGGCGCGGTCTGCGCGGTGGCGGGGTTCTTCCTCGTGCCGTTCGTCGGGGTCCCGCTGGGCTTCGTCGTCGGCGTCTTCGTCGCCGAGCTGGCCCGGCTGCGGGCGGCCCGTGCCGCGTGGCGCACGACGTGGAGCACGCTGACCGGGATCGGGCTGGGCATGCTCGTCGAGCTCGGGGCCGCTTCGCTCGCCCTCACCGTGTGGGTGGCGGCCGTGCTGGTCCTGCACGCCTGAAGCCGTCTCGCGGCGGAGGACTGCCCTGCCTGAGGAGCCATCGGACGACGAAGGGCCCGCCCGGAGATCCGGACGGGCCCTCGCTGCTGGTCGAGCGCTTCAGCTGGCCCAGTCGAGCAGGCTCTGCGTCGTGGCGGGGGAGCGGAGCTTGCCCAGCGCCTCCTTCTCCAGCTGGCGGATGCGCTCGCGCGTCAGCCCCACGGCCCGGCCGATCTCGTCGAGCGTGTGCGGGCGACCGTCGTGCAGCCCGTAGCGCATGCGCAGGATCGTCGCCTCCCGCTCGGGGAGCTGGTCCAGCGCGGACTGCAGGTCGCGCAGCAGCGCCCGCTGCTCGTACGCGTCGGCAGCGCTCACCGCGTCGGTGTCGACGACGAGGTCGCCCACGCTGGTGTCGGCCTCCTCGCCCACCGGGGTGTCGAGGCTGATGGCGTCACGGCTGATCCTGCGCAGCGACGTGACGTCGGCCAGCTCCCAGCCCAGCGCCTCGGCGACCTCCTGGTCGTCGGGGTCGCGCTCGAGCGTCGCCGAGAGGTCGCGCAGCGCGCGGCTCAGCTTGCCGATCTGCTCGTGCACGTGCACCGGGAGGCGCACCGTACGCGCCTGCTCGGCCAGCCCGCGGCCGATCGCCTGGCGGATCCACCACGTCGCGTAGGTCGAGAACTTGTAGCCCTTGCGGTAGTCGAACTTCTCGACCGCGCGCACCAGCCCGAGGTTGCCCTCCTGCACCACGTCGAGGAAGGGCAGGCCGCGGTGGCTGTGCTTCTTCGCCACGGACACGACGAGGCGCAGGTTGGCCCGCAGCATCTGGTCCTTCGCGCGGTCGCCGTCGCGGACCAGGCGGCGCAGCTCCGCCGCGTCGTGCTCGCCGGTCTCGCCGGTGGCGAGCAGGTGCTGGGCGTAGAGGCCGGCCTCGATGCGCTGGGAGAGCTCGACCTCGTCGGCGGCGGTGAGCAGCGGAGTGCGCCCGATGTCGTCGAGGTAGAGTCGGACGAGGTCGGCGGTCGGTGCCGCGAGGTCGAGATCCACCGCAGGGGTCGCCTCGAGGGCCTGCTGGAGCGCGGGTGTCGTTGTCATCTCGCCCTGTCCAACGCACGGACCCCCCCAAACGCTTCCACAGGCACGTCTCCAGATCTGTGGATGATGACGTCGCGTCAACTGCCGTTCACCCGAAGGTGTGCATCTGGTGTCATGGGGTACATGCGGGGCTACGATCCGTGGTGAAGCAGCTGTCGAGCGCCGAGGCTCGACGTCGCGGAAGGCCGGCCGGGGGGACGCCATGCACTACGACCAGCTCACGCGCCTCGTGCAGCTGCGGGGGCGCTTCGCGTCCCCCGAGGACGCCGACCGCGCGACGCGGACCACGCTGTGCGTCCTCGCCGAGCGCGTCCCCGACACCGTCGCGACCGCGCTGGTCGAGCGGCTGCCCCCGGACCTCGCCGCCCACCTGCACCGCGACCCCGAGCCCTCCGCCGAGCCCCTCGTCGCGGACGACTTCGTCGCGCAGCTGGCCGAGCGGGCGAGCCTCGACGCGCTGCGGGCGGCGCGGGTCGCGCGTACGGTCTTCCGCGTCGTCGACCTCGAGAGCGGCGGCAGTCTCGCCGGCCGGGCCAAGGGCGTCCTGCCCGAGGACGTCCGCGACCTCGTCGCCCGCGCCGGGCGCTGACCCGTCGTCCTGGGTGCACTGCCCGAGGGCCGCTCGCAGCGGCGCGAGCGCCAGGCCCTAGGTTGCCGGGGTGAGCGTGCTCCCGCCCCCTGCTGCCCTGGTCGTCGCGAGCGGACGGCCCACGCTGGCCGTCGCGCAGGGCCAGGGCAGCGACCTCCCCGGCGCGACGGGAGCGGCCCGGCGCTCGCAGCTGCCGGGGCGCGAGGGGCTCGCGGTCGTCCACGCCGACCTGCACAACCACACCCTGCTCTCCGACGGAGCGGGGCGGCCGGAGGACGCGTACGCCTCCATGCAGCGCGCGGGTCTGGATGTCGCGGCGCTCACCGACCACGTCTCGCTCCCGCGCACGTCCCCCCTGCCCGCGGGACTGCCGCCGGACGCGGTCTCCCGCTACCGGACCGCACCGCCGAGCATGGACGCCGCCGGCTGGTCGCGCACCGCGGCGCTGGCCGACGCCGCCGACGAGCCGGGCTCGTTCACCGCGGTCCGCGGCTTCGAGTGGACCGAGCCGTGGCTCGGCCACGTCAACGTGTGGTTCTCGGAGCAGATGACGGGGGTCGCGCTCCCCGGCGGGACCCGCGTCCTGCACGACTGGCTGCACGCGCAGGTCGAGGCGACCGCTCGCAGGGCTGCCCCATCCGGTGGCCCGGGCCCGCTCTTCGGCTTCAACCACCCGGGCCGCGAGCCCGGCAGGTTGGACGGCTTCGCGCTCGACCCGCGGCTCGTCCCCCGCATGGTGACGCTCGAGCTGTTCAACCGCGGGGAGGACTACCTGTTCGAGGGCGTGGCCGACGGGCTGCCCTCGCCGCTGCTCGCCGTGCACGACGCGGGGTGGCAGCCGGGGCTCGTCGGGGTGACTGACGAGCACGGCACCGGCTGGGGGACGGTCGAGGGCCGCGGGCGTGCCGGGCTCTGGGTGCGCGAGCACAGCCGCAGCGGGGTGGCGGAGGCGCTGCTGGCGCGGCGGACGTACGCAACGCGGCTCTCCGGCCTCCGGCTGGACGCCACCCTCGACGGCGTCGGGATGGGCGGGACCCTGCCGCCGGACGGGACCGGGGGCAGGCTCCGGCTCGACGTCGACCGCGGACCGGCCTGGCACGGCCGCCCGCTGGAGGTGCAGGTGCTGGTGCCGGGTGCCGGTGAGCTGCTCCCCGAGGTGCGGGCCGTGCTCCCGCTGACCTGCGGGACGCCGCTCGACGCCGAGCTCGACCTGCGGGCGCCCGCCGCCCCCGGCCGGCCGGGCTGGGTCGTCGTCCGCGTGGTCGACCCGGCCCAGGACGACGACCGGGAGGCCCGGGCGCACGCGGCCGGCTGGACGCCGCGCGGTCGCGCCGTCGCGTACGCCAGTCCCTGGCGGACCGCCCCCGCGTAGGGGGAGAGGACCCGGCCGGGCGCGAGCCCGCTCAGCTGTAGAGCAGGTGCCCGCAGGTGGGCCAGGGGCTGGCGCCGCGGCGCTTGAAGAGCAGCTGCGCGCGGTAGGTCTGCTCCTCGGCGCTCGCGTCCGTCGGCAGGCCGGAGCCGCCCACGCCGCGCCACGTGCCGAGGTCGAACTGGTAGAGCCCGTAGTAGCCCGCCGCGTTGACGGCCCTCGGGTTGCCGCCCGCCTCGCAGCGCGCGAGCGCGGCCCAGTTGAGGCCCTCGGCACCGGTGGAGGGGCGCACCTCGTCGCGCGACACGTGCTTGACCTTGGGCAGCGTGCGCCAGGTCCACTTGTCGGCCACGCCGGTGGCGCGCAGGCCGTGGCTGCGCTGGAAGGCCCGCACGGCGGCCTGGGTGCGGACGCCGAAGCGGCCGTCGACGGCGATGCCGAGCCGCGACTGGAGGTAGCGCACCGCGGACCCGTGCGAGTGCAGCGACAGCAGCGGGGTGTGGTGCACGGTCGCGCTGGCGGCCCGGGAGGAGACGCTGCGGGTCGCCGCGCTGGCGGTGCCGCCCGCGGCGAGCGTCGCTCCCGCGATGCCCAGGCCGGCGGCCACGGCGACGGCCGGGGGAGCGAGGCGGGAGGCGGGGGACGCGACGGGGGCGCGGTGGCGGCCGGTGTAGGCGCGCAGGGGACGCGAAGGACGCACGTGTGCTCTCCGGCGCGCCTGCGAGGTCAGCTGTCGGGTTCGGGAGGAGAACTGCTCCCGGCCGCTGGTCGCGGCTTCACCCCAAGGACCCCTCTGCCGCCGCTCGCGCGACGACCTCGGGACCCGGGAAGTGGGTCCCCCGCTCCTGCCCGTGGGACGTGGCCTCGTGCCCGGGCAGGACTCGGCGCGGCGCGAGGGCCCCGCCGACAGGTGGGGCAGGCCAACCGTAACGGACGGGTCACGGCGCGTCCAGCAGCTCCACCCGAGCGGGTGTCGAACAGGTGTACGCACGCCGGGCCGCGGGTAGTCAGCTGGAGCGGGCGGACCGCCGCCCGGCGTCCGCCCGCACGGGCACCACGACGAGCACGACGCACCCACCAGGAGGGGCAGTGGCAGCAGGAGCAGCAGGGACCAGCGGGCCGACCGGGGACGCCGCGGCGCGCTCGGCGGAGAAGGACCCGGAGGACTGGGTGACCGGGGGCGAGCCCGCGACGGGGGCCCAGGAGAGCTACCTCGGGACGCTCGCGCGGGAGGCGGGCGAGGAGGCCCCCGAGGGGCTGACGAAGGCGGAGGCGAGCGAGCAGATCGACCGGCTCCAGCAGGAGACCGGGCGCGGCGCCTCCTGACGAGGGCCGGCGCCCCCCGGACGTGGCCCCGCGGCTCGCCGTGCCCGGACCGCCCCTCCGCGAGGAGCGGTCCGGGCGCGGCCGGGAGCCGACCGGTAGCGTCTCCCGCTACCGGTCCGCGAGGGCCGGGCGCGCTGCGGGCGGCCCGCAGGGAGGAGAGCGTGCGGTGACGATCGTGGTCGGCTACGTGCCGAAGCCCGAGGGCCGTGCGGCGCTGCGCCGCGCTGCCGAGGACGCCCGCGCCCAGCGCGAGCGCCTCGTCGTGGTGAGCTCGGTCCCCGACGCGCCCTCGGACGCGCCCGGGGGCGGCTACGAGGAGGAGCTCGCGCGCGTGGGCGAGGCGCTCAGCGCCGCCGGCATCGAGCACGAGGTGCGCACGCTCGTGCGCGGCCACGACGCCTCCGAGGAGCTCATCGCCATCGCCGAGGAGGTCGGCGCCGACGTCATCGTCATCGGGCTGCGCCGCCGCACCCCGGTCGGCAAGCTCATCCTCGGCAGCAACGCGCAGCGCATCCTGCTCGACGCCCCGTGCCCCGTCCTCGCCGTGAAGGCGGGCGAGGAGGACCGCTGAGCGTCCGCCGTACGGGGGCATCCGGTCGCATCGCGCGTCCGGACGGCCGCGAAGCGCTAGCGTGACGGCACGACGCGGGACCGGCGTCGTCGGTGCGGGCTGCGTGCCCGCAGCGGGAGGAGTGCCGGCTGTGCAGGGGTGCACGCAGCGGAGCGGGGGTGGGCGGTGGCCAGCGAGGGCCAGGTGACGGGGACGTCGGCGGCGGCCGCGGCTGCCGCTGCGCTCGACCTCACCGACTCGGCGCTGCTCGACACGCTCGTGCGCGAGGCGCCGCTGGGCTTCGCGCTCTACGACGCTGACCTGCGCTACCGCCGGATCAACCGGGTGCTGGCCTCGGCCAACGGCCACCCCATCGAGGCGCACCTCGGCCGGCGCCCCAGCGAGCTGCTCGGCGACCTCGGCCTCGCGGTCGAGGCCGTGCTGCGCCGGGTCGTCCTCGACGGCGCGAGCGTGCACGACGACGACTTCGTCCTCATCACAGGGGACGGCTCGCGCACCCGCTGGCAGTCGCAGTGGTTCCCCGTCCGCTCGGAGGGCCGGGTCGTCGGGGTCGCGGTGTTCGTCTCCGACGTCACCGCGCGGCGGCGCATGGAGGACGCGCTGCGCGCGGCGTACCGCCGGGGGGAGCGGCTGCTCACGGTCACCACGCGCCTGGCGAAGGCGCTCACGCTCGCCGACGTCGGGACGGTGCTCGCCGAGGAGATGCGCGAGGGGTTCGGCGCGGTCGGCGCGAGCCTCGCCGTCGCCGAGGCCGAGCAGGTCGCGTACGTCTCGGGCTCCGGCCTCCCCGTCCTCGGCGGCGGCCCGCTGCCGCTGCGCGTGCCCTCCGACGCGCGCACGCCCACGGCGGTCGCGACCCGCACCGGCCGCGCGGTCTACGTCTCCTCGGTGGAGGGGCTCGCCGCGGTGGGCCTCGACCCCGCGGAGGTCGGGCCGAGCGTCACGGCGGCGGGGGAGCACTCCTGGGCCTGGCTGCCGCTCACGACGGTCACCGGCAACCTCGGCGTGCTCCGGGTCGCCTTCGGTGAGAGCCGCACGCTGCCGCCCGAGGAGCGCGTGTCCCTCGAGGCGCTCGGCGGGCACGTGGCGCTCGCCGTGGAGCGCGCGCTGCTCTACGACCGCGAGCACTCGACGGCCCAGGCCCTCCAGCGCAGCCTGCTCCCCGCGCGGCTCCCCGTCGTGCCCGGCGTCGAGCTCGCCGCCCGCTACCTCCCCGCGGCCCTGGGGCCGGTCGGGCGCAACGACACGACGAGCGTGGGCGGCGACTGGTACGACGCGTTCGTGCTCCCCGACGGGCGGCTCGCGGTCGTCCTCGGCGACGTCATGGGCAAGGGGGTGCGCGCCGCGGCCGGGATGGGCCGGGTGCGCTCGGCCCTGCGCGCGCTCGCCTTCACCGACCCCTCGCCCCGCGTCGTGCTCCAGGGGCTCGACCGGGTCTTCTCCGCCACGGAGGAGGTGGACCAGATCGTCACGCTGGTCTACGCCGTGGTCGACCCCGTGGCGGGCACGATCACCGCGACCTCGGCGGGCCACCCCCCGGTGCTCGCCGTGCGCGCCGACGGCCGCGCCGAGCTGCTCTCCGTCATCGAGGACAGCACGCCGCTCGGGATGCCGGAGGGCCGCGCCGAGCGGGTGCTCCCGCTCGGCCGCGGTGACGCGGTGGTCGTCTTCAGCGACGGGCTCGTCGAGACCCGGGAGGGCGGCATCGGCGCCGGCCTCGACGCGCTGGTGGTGGGCGCCGGCGGTGCCGCGGTGCGCGCCACCGACCCCTCGCTCGACGCCCTGCTCGACGTCGTCGTCGCCGCCGGCGTGCCGGTGCCGGCGCGCCGCGACGACGTCACCGTGCTCGGCGTGCGGCTCTGAGCCCGGGCACCCCCGCGACGGCCGCTCCCCGGAGCAGGGTCCCGCGAGCGCGTACGCTGGCGGTCGCCGGTCGCCCTGACCGGCGGTCCCCGCTGCGGTGCGCCCGGCCTCGTCTCGGCCTGTCCCGGCCGCGCCGCGCGTGCCACAATGGGACGTTGCCGCCGCTGCGACCCGCCCGGCAGCACGTGCCGCTTCCCCCCGTCGAGAGGTCGTAGGTGTCGGTCCCGCCCCGCCCGCTCCCGCCCGAGTTCGCCGTCCCCGAGGTCCAGCAGCTGCTGCTGCAGGGCCGCACCACGGGCACGGTCTCCGCGGCTGCCGTCCGCGACGCGTGCGAGGGCCGCATCGAGGTCTCGCGGGTGAAGGCGGTGCTCCGGGCCCTGGCCGAGGAAGGTGTCGTCGTGGCCCTCGACCCCGCTCCCGCTCCGGTCAAGCGGCGCGCCGTGGCTGCCGCGGCCGCCCGCCGCGCCACCGCGACCTCCGCCCTCCCCGACGCCGAGCCGAAGCGCCCGCGCAAGGCGGCGCCGCTGCAGGCCGCGCCGGTGGACGGCGACGGCGCGGGCCCGAAGGCGCCCGCCAAGCGCGCCGCGAAGAAGGCCGTCGTCGCCGAGGTCGCCGAGGGCGACGAGGCCGTCGAGCTCGAGGACATCGCCGACCTCGAGGACGTCGCCGTCGACCTCGAGGCCGAGGTCGTCGTCGAGGACGAGGCCGTGGTCGCCGTCGTCGAGGACGACGCGGCCGAGGACGAGCCGGCCGACGCCGCCACCCCCGCGGCCGTCGCCGCCCCCGCCGCTCCGGAGGCTGCCGCGGCCCCCGCGGCCGAGCCGGAGAGCGAGGCGTTCGTCCTCTCGGTCACCGACGACGACGAGCCCGCCCAGCAGGTCGCGACCGCCGGCGCCACCGCCGACCCGGTCAAGGACTACCTCAAGCAGATCGGCAAGGTCGCCCTCCTCAACGCCGAGCAGGAGGTCGAGCTCGCCAAGCGCATCGAGGCGGGGCTGTTCGCCGAGGAGCGGCTCGGCTCCGGCGACAAGCTGCCGGTCAAGCTGCGCCGCGAGCTCGAGTGGATCGCCAACGACGGCCGCCGCGCCAAGAACCACCTGCTCGAGGCCAACCTGCGCCTCGTCGTCTCGCTCGCCAAGCGCTACACCGGCCGCGGCATGCTCTTCCTGGACCTCATCCAGGAGGGCAACCTCGGGCTCATCCGCGCGGTCGAGAAGTTCGACTACACCAAGGGCTACAAGTTCTCGACCTACGCGACGTGGTGGATCCGCCAGGCCATCACCCGCGCCATGGCCGACCAGGCGCGCACCATCCGCATCCCGGTGCACATGGTCGAGGTCATCAACAAGCTGGCCCGCGTGCAGCGCCAGATGCTCCAGGACCTCGGCCGGGAGCCCACGCCGGAGGAGCTCGCCAAGGAGCTCGACATGACGCCCGAGAAGGTCGTCGAGGTCCAGAAGTACGGCCGTGAGCCCATCTCGCTGCACACCCCGCTCGGCGAGGACGGCGACAGCGAGTTCGGCGACCTCATCGAGGACTCCGAGGCGGTCGTCCCCGCCGAGGCCGTGTCGTTCACGCTGCTCCAGGAGCAGCTGCACTCCGTGCTCGACACCCTCTCGGAGCGGGAGGCCGGCGTCGTGTCCATGCGCTTCGGGCTCACCGACGGCCAGCCGAAGACGCTGGACGAGATCGGCAAGGTCTACGGCGTGACGCGCGAGCGCATCCGGCAGATCGAGAGCAAGACGATGTCGAAGCTGCGCCACCCGTCGCGCTCGCAGGTCCTGCGCGACTACCTCGACTAGCCCGGTCCCGCGACCAGCCCGGTCCCGCGACCAGCAGGGTCCCACGACGAGGGCCCCGCACCTGCTCGGCAGGTGCGGGGCCCTTCGTCGTCGTGCTGCTGGCCCTCGGCCGGGGAGGGGAGCCCTCCCGCGCCGCTCCTAGCGCTCCTCGAGGGGGGCGCTCGCAGGCGTGGAGCCGAGCTTGCCCGACTCGTCCTGGATGTCACTGGCCACCTGGCGCAGCCGGTCCGCGTGCTCCCGCCCGTGGTGGGCGCAGAAGAGCAGCTCGCCGCCGCTCTCCAGGGTCACCCGGACGTACGCCTGGGCGCCGCAGCGGTCGCACCGGTCGGCCGCGGTGAGGGCCTCGTGGGCAAGGGTGGTGGTCACGGTCCCTCGTCTCCTTCGTCGTGCCCCACCGCCGCGCTGGCGGTACGGGCGTCGATCACGGGTCCCGGCGCTGCGACCCGTGCTCTCGTCCTACCACGCTACGTTCGGATCCCACCTCCCGCCGGACGTGTTCGCCATCCGCAGATCGGCGCGTCGCGCGGGTTAGCCTTGCCCGCGTGACCGCAGCACCGGCCGACCAGCCCGCCGACCGCACGAGCGGCTACACCGCCCGCCACCTCTCCGTGCTCGAGGGCCTCGAGGCCGTCCGCAAGCGCCCGGGCATGTACATCGGGTCCACCGACGGGCGCGGGCTCATGCACTGCGTCTGGGAGATCATCGACAACGCCGTCGACGAGGCGCTCGCCGGCTTCTGCACCCGCATCGACGTCGTGGTCCGCGCGGACGGCTCGGTGGAGGTCCGCGACGACGGCCGCGGCATCCCGGTCGACGTCGAGCCGCGTACGGGCCTGACGGGCGTCGAGCTCGTCATGACCAAGCTGCACGCCGGCGGCAAGTTCGGCGGCGGGTCCTACGCGGCCTCGGGAGGCCTGCACGGCGTCGGCGCCTCGGTGGTCAACGCGCTGTCCAGCCGGCTCGACGTCGAGGTCGACCGCGGCGGCAAGGTCCACCTCATGAGCTTCCGCCGGGGCGACCCGGGGGTCTACGACGGCGAGGGGCCCACGGCGGCCTTCACGCCGCGCGGGGGGCTCACCGTCGCCGGCAGGGCGAAGCGCGGCCTCACCGGCACCCGGGTGCGCTGGTGGCCCGACCGCCAGGTCTTCATCAAGGAGGCCGAGCTCGACTGGGAGCAGCTGCGGGCCCGCGCCCGGCAGACGGCGTTCCTCGTGCCCGGCCTGCACCTCGTGCTGCACGACGAGCGCGAGCAGCCGGCGGCGGTCGAGGAGCTGCACTACAGCGGGGGGATCGCGGAGTTCTGCGAGTTCCTCGCCCCCGACGCCGCGGTCAGCGACGTCCTCCGCCTGCAGGGCACCGGCCACTTCAAGGAGACCGTGCCGGTCCTCGACGAGCAGGGCCACCTGACCCCGACCGAGGTCGAGCGCGCGATGGCCGTCGACGTCGCGCTGCGTTGGGGGACCGGCTACGACACGGTCGTCCGGTCGTTCGTCAACATCGTCGCCACCCCCAAGGGCGGCACCCACGCCAGCGGCTTCGAGCGGGCGCTCACCCGCACCCTCAACAAGCGGCTGCGCGACGCCCGCGTCCTGCGCGTCGCCGAGCCCGACGTCACCAAGGACGACGTGCTCGAGGGCCTCACGGCCGTCGTCACGGTGTCGTTCCCCGAGCCGCAGTTCGAGGGGCAGACCAAGGAGGTCCTCGGCACCCCGGCGGCGTCGCGGATCGTCGCGCACGTCGTCGAGAAGCACCTGCTCGAGGTGCTCAGCAGCACCAAGCGCGGTGACAAGGCCCAGGCGCAGGCGATCCTCGAGAAGGTCGCGGCCGCGGCGCGCACCCGCATCGCGGCCCGGCAGCACAAGGAGAACCAGCGCCGCAAGAACGCGCTGGAGACCTCCTCGCTGCCGGCGAAGCTCGCCGACTGCCGCAGCGAGGACAACGACCGCACCGAGCTGTTCATCGTCGAGGGCGACTCGGCGCTGGGCACCGCCAAGCTCGCCCGCGACTCGGAGTTCCAGGCGCTGCTGCCGATCCGCGGCAAGATCCTCAACGTCCAGAAGGCGTCCGTCAGCGACATGCTGAAGAACGCCGAGTGCGCCGCGATCATCCAGGTCATCGGCGCAGGATCGGGGCGCAGCTTCGACCTCGACGCGGCGCGCTACGGCAAGATCATCCTCATGGCCGACGCGGACGTCGACGGCGCGCACATCCGCTGCCTGCTGCTGACCCTGCTGTACCGCACGATGCGCCCGCTGGTCGAGGCGGGGCGGGTGTTCGCCGCGATGCCGCCGCTGCACCGCATCGAGGTCTCCAACCCCAAGAAGGGCCAGGAGAAGTACCGCTACACCTACACCGACGCCGAGCTCCGCCGGACCCTCGCGGACCTCGAGAAGCGCGGCGTGCGGTGGAAGGAGCCGGTGCAGCGCTACAAGGGGCTCGGGGAGATGGACGCCCACCAGCTCGCCGAGACGACGATGAACCCCGCCCAGCGCACCCTGCGCCGCGTGTCCATCGGCGACCTGGAGGCCGCCGAGCAGGTCTTCGAGCTGCTCATGGGCAACGAGGTCGCGCCGCGTCGCGACTTCATCGTCGACGGCGCGGCCGGGCTCGACCGCGAGCGCATCGACGTCTGAGCCGCGTCAGCGCAGCAGCGCGCGCAGCACCGCGGCGGTGGCCACGCCGTACGCCGCGTGGGGGACCGCGTCGGAGACCCAGCTCGTCGCGTCCCAGGTGCGCGGGTCGGTGACGCCCAGCGCGGTCATGCTGCCGTCGGTCGCGAGCATCGCCCCGGCGCCGATGGCGACCCCGCTGACGAGCGCCGCGCCGGCCCCGCGGCGGGCCGCGCCGCCGAGCAGCAGGCCGCCGAGCGCCCCCACCCCGACGCCGGTGACGATCCCGCTCAGCGGGCCGAGCCCCGCGAGCCGCGCCTGGCGGGTGTCCTCGTCACCCGGCACCTGCACCCCGGCGCGGGAGGCGAGGGCCTCCACCGTGTCCTCGGGGGTGCTGCTCGCCGGGCGCGCGCGTACCGCCATGTCGAGGTACGTCACGGCGTTGAGCACCGTCGTGCCCGCCGCACCCGCCGCCGCCCCAGCCACGATCCTGCCCACTGCTCCCACACGTCCTCCTGGTCTCGCGCCTGCGCCCGCGGTCGGCCGGCGGGTGTCGCATCCGACCCGGAAGGTCCCGGATCGGTATCGATCGGCGTGGCGGGGTCGTACCCCGTCGCGGGGGCGCGGATACTCGTGCGGTGTCGCGCACCACCCGCAGGTCCGCCGTCCTCGCCGCCGTCGCCCTCGCGGTGGGGGTGCTCGCCCCGGCCCCGGGCCGCGCCGACACGCCAGCGCCGTCGCCCGGAGCGAGCCCCTCGACGCCAGCGGCGCCGGGGACCCCCGCGGCCCCGGGCACCCCCGTCACCCCGCCGGCCCCGGTCATCGACACCGCGGCCGCCGCCGCCCAGTGCGACCTCTCCTTCGGCCGCGCGTCACGCCGCGACGCCGCCCAGGCCGCGGACCTCATGCGCGGGCACGTCGTCATCGGCCACTACGGCTGGTTCCGGCTCACCAAGGACCCCTCGTGGCGGCCGGTGAGCACCCTCGACAGCTCGGGCGACGAGCACATGCACAGCCTGTTCTGGCTGCTGCCGCTGCTGCGCGAGGGCGTCCGCACCGGCAACGCCGCCATGGTGAGCCGGTTCTATGCCGTGCTCCAGGACTGGGTGCACGACAACCCCCCGGGCGGACGCACGCAGGCGCTCGCCTGGTCCGGCTCCATCCAGCAGGGCTACCGCGCGCTCGTGCTGACCTGCGCCGCGGCGGGCCCGCAGGGCTCGGCCCCGTGGCTGGTGGCGGCGCTCAAGACGCACGTGACCTACCTGTCGAGCTCCCGGCACTACCAGGGCTCCAACAACGTCTCGCTCCACCAGTCGATGGGGCTCTACGCGCTCGGCGCCGCGCTGCGCTGGCCCAGGACGAAGTCCCTCGCCGCGGGGCGCATGGCCGCGCTCGCCGCGCGGCTGGTCAAGGCCGACGGCTCGGACGGCGAGGCCGCCCCGGAGTACGCCCTCGAGGACTACGGCTGGTTCCTCGACGCGGCCGAGCGGCTGCGCCGCGGCGGCGCCGGGACCCCCTCGTGGGTCGGGCGGCTCGCCGCCGTCCCCGCCTTCATCGCGGCCGCGACCCGGCCCGACGGGCGGATCGAGTCCCTCGGCGACTCCAGCCCGGACCTCGTGTCGCCGACGCTGCTGCGCGGCACGCCCGCGGAGTTCGCGGCGACGCTGGGTGCCACGGGCCCGCAGCCGGCGTCGGTCTTCGGGGCGTACGCCGGTGGCTACGTCTTCGGTCGCTCGGGCTGGGGCTCGGGGAGCCGCCCGCTGACCGACGAGACGTTCTACTCGCTGCGCGCCGGGCGTCGCAGCGGCATCCCGCACGCCCACGACGACGCCACGTCGCTCACGCTCTACTCGCACGGGACGCCGCTCGTGCTCGACCCGGGCCAGTACCGCTACCAGTACGGCCCCATGCGCTCCTTCGTCATCTCCCACGCCGCGCACAACGTCGTGGTGGTCTCCGGAGCCGCGCGCACGAGCCAGGGGACGCCGCCGCTCCAGGCCGCCAGCACCGACGGGGTCGATGTCGCCACCACCACGGACCGCGGGTACGCCGGGGTGACGATCACCCGGACCGTCGCGTACGACCGCCAGGAGGACGCGCTGGTCGTCTGGGACCGGCTGCACAGCTCGCGGACGGTCACGGCGGGCCAGCAGTTCACGCTGGCGCCGGGCCACAGCGTCTCGCTCGGTGCGGACGCCGCCTCGACGACGGGCAGCGGCGGGAACCTCGACGTGCTGTTCGCGGGCGGCGGCGCACCGCTGAGCAGCGTCTCCGGGAGCCGCTCGCCGTACCGCGGCTGGGTGTCGCCGGCCTACGGCTCGATCACCGCAGCGCCCTCGCTGCGCGCGACGGCGAGCGGCACCGACCTGTCCTGGGTCACGGTCCTCGCCCCGCGCGCGGCCAGCACGGGCGCCGGTGCCGCCAGCGCGTCCGCCTCCGTGGGACAGGGTGGGCTCTCGGTCCTGGTGCGCACCCCGGCCGGGACCTCCACCCTCACGCTCGACGGCGGCACCGGCGCGAGCCGCACCGGCGCGGTGACCCCCGCGCTCGCGAGCGACGACAGCCTGGTGCTGGCGGGGACGGCAGCCCGCTTCCGCTTCACCGGTCTGGTCCCCGGCGCCGCTGTCCGGCTGGAGTCCGAGCCGCTCGACGGGACCGCCGGCTGGGCGCCCGTGGCCGAGGGGACCGCCAGCGCCGCGGGGACGTGGACGACCGACGTCCCCGTGACGACCTCCTCGGACTTCCGCGCGGTGAGCGGGGCGGCGACCTCGGCCAGCGTCACGGTCGACGCGGCCGTCGCGCCGTCCGCGCCCTCCGTGACCGTCACCCCCGGGCCCGACGGGACCGCGGTCGTGTCCTGGACCCCGCCGACGAGCGACGGCGGAGCGCCGCTGACCGGCTACACCGTGGCCGTCGCCGGCCGCACGGTCACCGTGGCGCCGGACCGGACGACCCTGCCGCTCAGCGGACTGGCGCCCGGGACCCTGTCCGCCGTCGTCACCGCCACCAACGCGGTCGCCCGCTCCGACGCCGGGCGGGCGTCGGCGGAGGTCGCGGCGTACCCCTCGCTGGCGCTGCCGGTGAAGGGCCGGGTCCGCGCCGGGACCACGCTCGCCCTCGCGCTCCGCGGGCTGGTGCCCGGGACGGTCGCGGTCGTGACCGCCGTGCCGGCGGGCGCCCCCGCCGGGACCGCGGGCACGCCGACGCGCGTCGCGGTCCGCGCCGACGGCACGGGCAGCCTGCGCTACCGGTTCACGACCTCGGTGGTCCTCACGGTGACGACGACACCGGCCGCCGGGCCTCCGGTGACCTCCGCCCCCGTCAGCGTGACGGTGGTGCCGGTGCCCACGCCGGCTGCACCGCCGGCGAAGAAGGGCTAGCGGGCGCGCTGCACCCGGGTCTCGTCCCACACGGGCTCGGGCGCCTCGTAGACCCGGCCGTCCGAGCCGAAGACGAGGTAGCGGTCGAAGCCGCGGGCGAACCACCGGTCGTGGGTGACCGCGACGACCGTGCCCTCGAACCCCTCGAGCCCCTCCTCGAGGGCCTCGGCGGACTCGAGGTCGAGGTTGTCGGTGGGCTCGTCGAGCAGCAGCAGCGTGCAGCCGGAGAGCTCGAGCAGCAGCACCTGGAAGCGGGCCTGCTGGCCGCCCGAGAGCGCGTCGAACGCCTGCTCGGCCTGCTGCTGCAGTCCGTAGCGGCGCAGCACGCTCATCGAGGCGCGCAGGTCGAGCCCGGCGCGGTCGCCCTCGCCGCGGTGCAGCACGTCGACGAGCGTGCGGCCGACGAGCTCCGGGTGCGCGTGGGTCTGGGCGAACAGCCCGGGCACCACGCGGGCGCCGAGCCGGAGCGAGCCGGTGTGCGCGACGGGCTGCCCGCCGAGCAGGCGCAGGAAGTGCGACTTGCCGGAGCCGTTGGAACCGAGCACCGCGACCCGCTCGCCGAAGAACACCTCCGCGTCGAAGGGCTGCATGAGGCCGGTGAGCTCGAGCCCCTCGGCCATGACCGCGCGGGTCCCCGTGCGGCCGCCGCGCAGCCGCATCGTGACCTTCTGGTCCACCACCTGCTCGGGCGGCCGGCCCGCCGCCTCGAACTTCTCCAGCCGCGTCTGCATCGCGGAGTAGCGGCTCGCCATGTCCGGGCTGATCCGCGCCTGCTCGCGCAGCCGGAAGACGAGCTGGCGGAGCCGCTCGTGCTCCTCGTCCCAGCGCTTGTGCAGCTCCTCGAGCCGCTCGCGGCGCGCCTGCCGGGCCTCGGCGTACGTCGTGAAGCCGCCGCCGTGCACCCACGCGCCGTGGGCCTCGATCGTCACGACGCGGGTCGCGCTCGCGTGCAGCAGCTCGCGGTCGTGGCTGACGAACAGCACGGTCTTCGGGGAGTCGCGCAGCGCCTGCTCGAGCCAGCGCTTGCCGGGCACGTCGAGGTAGTTGTCCGGCTCGTCGAGCAGGAGCACCTCCTCGGGCCCGCGCAGCAGCGCCTCGAGCACGAGCCGCTTCTGCTCGCCGCCGGACAGAGTGGCCACGAGGCGGTGGCCGCAGGAGGTGAACGGCATGCCCAGCGCGGCCGTCGTGCAGACGTCCCAGAGGACCTCGGCGTCGTAGCCGCCGGCGTCGCCCCAGTCGGCGAGAGCCTGGGCGTAGCGCAGCTGGGTCGGCTCGTCGTCGCGCTCCATCATCGCGAGCTCGGTGGCGTCGAGCCGCTCGCCGGCCTCGCGCAGCGCCGGCGGGGAGACCGAGAGCAGCAGGCCGCGCACGTCGGTGTCGTCGCGGACCGAGCCGATGAACTGGCGCATGACGCCCAGCCCGCCCTGGCAGACCGCGCTGCCGGCGATCGGCGCGAGGTCGCCCGCGATGATCCGCAGCAGGGTGGTCTTGCCCGTGCCGTTGGCGCCGACGAGCGCGGTCTTCGCGCCGTCGGCGACGCGGAAGCTCACGTCGTCGAAGAGCGGGCGGCCGTCGGGGAGGGCGTACGCGACGTGCGAGACGTCGAGGTAGCCCATCAGCGGGCGCCGAGCGGCAGGCCGCCGACCGCGGCGACGTCGCTGGGCAGGCCGGAGCCGTCGCGCCGCGGGTCGGGTGCGGGCAGCTCGAGCGGGACGCCGGCCGAGGAGGCGGCCCGGGCGGGGGCGGGGCCGACCCAGGCGAGCACCAGGGCGTCCTCGCCGCGCAGGAACCGGTGCGCGCGCACGCCGCCCGTCGCGCGGCCCTTGGCGGGGTACTCGGCGTACGGCGTCACCTTGACCGAGCCCCCCGTGCCGGGCAGCGCGCCGCTCGACGACGCGAGCGTCACCACGACGGCGTCGACCTCGGGATCGACCGCGCCGAAGAACACGACGGACTGCCGGGGCGCCAGGCGCACACCCGCGATGCCGCCGCCCGCGCGGCCCTGCGGGCGTACGCCGTCCGCGCCGAAGCGGAGCAGCTGGGCGTCGCTCGTGACGAAGACGAGGTCCTCCCGGCCCGTCGCGAGCTCGACCGCGCCGACGACCCGGTCACCGTCGTCGAGGCGCAGCAGCGGGAAGGCGTCCTGGGTCGCCGGGTAGTCCGGCACGACCCGCTTCACCACGCCGGCCGCGGTGCCGAGCGCCAGTCCGGGCGAGTCGGGCGACAGCGAGCAGAGGCCGAGCACCCGCTCGTGCGGCTCGAGCGCGAGCAGCTCGCTGACCGGCGCGCCGCCCGCGAGCGAGGGGAGCCCTGCGGTCGGGGGCAGCGCGGGCAGGTCGAGGACGGGGAGGCGCAGCAGCCGGCCGAGCGAGGTGACGGCACCGACCTCGCCGCGCGCCGTGCTGGGGGCGGCCGCGACGAGCGCGTCGTGGCGCACCCGGTCGCCCTCGGTGGCCAGCGGCTCGCGCGAGGTCGTCCGCGCCAGCAGCCCCGCGCTCGAGAGCAGCACGAAGCACGGGTCGTCGGCGACCTCGAGGGGGGTCGAGGAGCGCACCGAGGTGCCGGAGGCCTCGAGCAGGACCGTACGGCGGGGCGTGCCGTGGGTCTTCGCGACCTCGGCGAGCTCGTCGGACACCAGGGTCCGCAGCCGGCCCTCGTCGTCGAGGATCGCGGTCAGCTCGGCGATCTCGGCCTGCAGCTGGTCGCGCTCGGACTCCAGCTCGAGCAGCGAGAAGCGGGTGAGCCGGCGCAGCGGCATCTCGAGGATGTAGTTCGCCTGCACCTCGGAGAGGTCGAAGACCTGCATGAGCCGGGTGCGCGCCATCGCCGTGTCGTCGGAGCTGCGGACGATGGCGATGACCTCGTCGATGTCGACGATCGCGACGAGCAGGCCGAGCACGAGGTGCAGGCGCTCCTCGCGCTTGCGCCGGCGGAACTCGGAGCGGCGCCGGACGACCTGCAGCCGGTGCTCGACGTAGACGCGGAGCAGCTCGCGCAGCCCGAGGGTGCGCGGCTGGCCCTCGACGAGCGCGACGTTGTTGACGCCGAAGGACTCCTCCATGGGCGTCAGGCGGTAGAGCTGCTCCAGCACCGCCTCGGGGACGAAGCCGTTCTTCACCTCGATGACGAGCCTGGTGCCGTTCCTGGCGTCGGTGAGGTCCTCGACGTCGCTGATGCCCTGGAGCTTCTTGGCGCGGACGAGCTCGCCGATCTTCTCCTTCACGCGCTCGGGCCCGACGCCCCACGGCAGCTCGGTGACGACGATGCCCTTGCGCCGCGCGGTGATGCTCTCGACCCGCGCGGTGGCCCGGGTGCGGAAGGTCCCGCGCCCCGTCTCGTACGCCTCGCGCACCCCCTCGAGCCCGACGATCTTGCCGCCGGTCGGGAGGTCGGGGCCGGGCACGAAGCGCATGAGGTCGTCGAGGGTCGCGTCCGGGTGGGCCAGCAGGTGGCGCGCAGCCGCGATGACCTCACCGAGGTTGTGCGGCGCCATGTTGGTCGCCATGCCGACCGCGATGCCGGACGCGCCGTTGACGAGCAGGTTCGGGAAGGCCGCGGGGAGGACCTCGGGCTCGCGCTCCTGGCCGTCGTAGTTGGGCCGGAAGTCGACCGTGTCCTCGTCGATGCCCTCGAGCAGCAGCATCGCCGGCTGGTCGGGGCGGCACTCGGTGTAGCGCATCGCCGCCGGACCCGCGTCGAGCGAGCCGAAGTTGCCGTGCCCGTCGACGAGCGGGAGCCGCATGCTGAACGGCTGCGCCATGCGGACGAGGGCGTCGTAGATCGCGCCGTCGCCGTGCGGGTGCAGCCGGCCCATGACGTCGCCGACGACGCGCGCGCTCTTCACGTGGCCGCGGTCGGGGCGCAGCCCCATCTCGCCCATCTGGTAGACGATCCGGCGGTGCACGGGCTTGAGCCCGTCGCGGGCGTCGGGCAGCGCGCGGGAGTAGATGACGCTGTAGGCGTACTCCAGGAACGAGCCCTGCATCTCCTGGGCGACGTCGACGTCGAGGATGCGCTCGGGCACGTCGGGCGGGGGCGTGGGGGTGCGGCTGCCACGGGCCATGCCGAGTACGTGCTCCTTCGTGCGTCTCCTGGTGGCCGCGCGCGGGCCCGGCACATCCTCTCACCGCGCCGCGCCGGTAGCGTGAAGGCGTGGTGGACGAGGACGGCTCGGCGGCGGCGTACCCCGCCTCGTGGGAGGCCGACGTCGTGCTCGGCGACGGCGGTACCGCGCACCTGCGGCCGATCCGGCCCAGCGACGCGGACGCTCTCGCGCGCTTCCACGACGCCCAGTCCGAGGAGTCGGTCTACGCGCGGTTCTTCGCGCCGTACCCCCACCTCTCGCAGCGCGACCTCCACCGCTTCACCCACGTCGACCACCGCGACCGCGTGGCGCTCGTGGCGGTCATCGGCGAGGACATCGTCGGCGTCGTGCGCTACGACAAGATCAACGCCTCGCAGGCCGAGGTCGCCTTCAACATCGCCGACTCCCACCAGGGGCGCGGGCTCGGCAGCGTGCTGCTCGAGCACATCGCCGCCGCTGCCCGCGACCGGGGCATCACCCGGTTCTTCGCCGAGACGCTGCCCACCAACACGCGCATGATCAAGGTCTTCGAGGACGCGGGCTACCGCGTGGCGCGCGACTACGACGACGGCGTCGTCGCGGTCGACTTCGACCTCACGCCGACGGAGAACTCCCTCGCCGTCATGCGCTCGCGCGAGCACCGGGCCGAGGCGCAGTCGATCCTGCGGCTGCTCTTCCCGCGCCACGTCGCGGTCGTCGGCGCGAGCCGGGCCTACCGCACCGTCGGGCGCACGGTGCTCGCCAACCTCGAGGCGGCGGGGTTCTCCGGCGAGCTCAGCGTGGTCAACCCCGGAGCCCTCGAGGTGGCCGGGCGCCCGGCGTACCCCACCGTCCTCGACGTCCCCGGCGAGGTCGACCTCGCCATCGTCGCGGTGCCGGCCGAGGCGGTCGGCGCGGTCGTCCTCGACTGCGCGCAGAAGGGCGTGCGCGGGCTCGTCGTGCTGTCGGTCGGCTTCGGCGAGGACGGCGCGGAGGAGGGCCGCCGCCGCCAGCGCGACCTCGTGCGGCTCGCCCGCTCGCACGGCATGCGGGTGGTCGGCCCGAGCTCGTTCGGCGTGGTCAACACCGACCCCGCGGTGCGGCTCAACGCCTCGCTCGCCCCCGTCGCCCCGGCCACCGGGCGCATCGGGATGTTCAGCCAGGCCGGCGCGCTCGGGCTCGCCATCCTGGACGCGGCCGCCGCGCGCGGCCTCGGGCTCTCGACCTTCGTCTCGGCCGGCAACCGCGCCGACGTCAGCGTCAACGACCTGCTGCAGTACTGGCAGGACGACGTCTCGACGAGCTCGGTCCTGCTCTACCTCGAGTCCATCGGCAACCCGCGCAAGTTCACCCGGCTCGCCCGCCGCCTCGCCGCGCTGAAGCCGGTGGTGGCGCTGCGCTCCGGCCGGGCCTCCCAGGGCGTCCCCGTCGGCCACTCCGTACGCGAGAGCCGGGTCCCGCGCGAGGCCGTCGACGCGCTCTTCCGCCAGGCCGGCGTGATCCGCGTCGAGTCGATCTCCCAGCTGTTCGACGTCGGGCAGCTCGTCGCGACGCAGCCGCTGCCGGAGGGCGACCGCGTCGCGGTCGTCGGCAACAGCGACGCCCTCGGCCTGCTCACCGCCGATGCGCTCGAGTCGTGGCGGATGCAGCTCGCCGGCGCGCCGTGCTCGGTCCGCCCCGAGGCGACCGCCGAGGAGTTCGCCGCCGCCGTCGAGCAGGTCTACGCCCGCGACGACGTCGACAGCGTCGTCGCGGTGTTCATGCCGCCGCTCGTCACGCCCGGCCAGGACGTCGCCGCGGTCGTCGCCTCCGCCGCCCAGCGCTACGGCAAGACCACGGTCTCGACCTTCCTCGGCATCCGCGGCGTCCCCGAGCAGCTGCGCGGCGAGCCCGACGGCGCGCTGCCGCCGCGGGGGTCGGTCCCGTCGTACCCGACGCCCGAGGAGGCGGTCCGCGCCCTGGTCGCCGCCTCGCGCTACGCCGCCTGGCGGCGCAAGCCGCGCGGGACGGTGGCGGAGCTGGACGTCGACGCGGCGGGCGCACGCGAGCTCGTCGAGGCGCGGCTCGCCGCTGCGGACGGTGACGGGCGCGTGCGCCTGGCCCACGACGACGCCGCCCGGCTGCTCGCGTGCTACGGCGTGCGGGTGGAGCCGACGGTCTTCGTCTCGACGGTGGGCGAGGCGGTGGCCGCCGCGCGCCGCCTCGGCTACCCGGTCGTGCTCAAGACCGCTGTCCCGGCGCTGCGCTCGCGCCCCGACCTCTCCGACGTGCGCCTCGACCTCGCGGACTCCTCCGCGCTCGTCCGGGCGTGGAGCGAGCTGCGCACCTCCCTGGGGGAGGGCGCCGTGCGCGACGCGATCCTCCAGCGCATGGCCCCCGTCGGGGTCCCCGTCGTGGTGCAGGCGCTCGAGGACCCGCTGTTCGGGCCGACGGTGAGCTTCGGCGTGGGCGGCGTCGCGAGCGAGCTGCTGGGCGACCGGACCTACCGGTTCCCGCCGCTGACGAGCACCGACGTCGCCGACATGGTGCGCGGGGTGAAGGCCCTGCCGCTGCTGACCGGCCACCGGGGCAGCACGCCGGTGGACCTCGCCGCGGTCGAGGACCTCGTCGCGCGGGTCGCCGCGCTCAAGGACGACCTGCCCGAGGTCGGGGAGCTCGTGCTCGACCCGGTGCTCGCGAGCGGGGGCGGGACGTCCGTGCTGCGCGCCGTCGTCTGGCTGGAGCGGCCCGACGCCCGCGAGGACGTCGGACCGCGCCGCCTGGCCTGAGCGCGGGCCGCTGAGGAGGCGGGCTGCTAGCCCTGCGCAGCCTGGTACGCCGCGATGACCTCGCCGGAGATCCGCCCGCGGTCACTCACCTGGTAGCCGTTCTCGCGCGCCCAGCTGCGCACCGCGCTGCTGTCGATGCCGCGCGCCGGCGCTGCGGCCTCGCGGGCGGCCCGTCGCCCGCGACCGGTGCCGCTGCCCGTGCCGCTCGCCGCTCGGCGGCGGCCGCGGGGGGCCGGCTGCTCCGGCGCCTCCTCGGCGGGCGCGGGCTCCTCGGCCGGCTCGGCGGCACCGGCGTCGGCCGCTCCGGCGCTGTCGACGACCTCGAGGGTGACGTCGAACAGCGCGGCGACCACGCGGAGCACGTCGTTGATGTCGTCGTTCGGATCGATCGTCAGCTGCATGTCCCGCTCCTGTTTCCCTGAAGTCCGCCGGCCCATGATCCTCCATCCGCGGCCTGCGCCGCGCACCGGCTCGCCGGACGGCCCGTACGCAGCGGTGGGAGGATCGGGGCCATGGCAGAGACGACCGCCCTCACGCACATGCGCCAGCTGGTGCAGCACGCCGGCTACTACCCCGAGCTCGTGCTCGACACGGTGGAGACCGCGCTGGCCGGCGAGCAGATCGAGGCGGCGCTCGTGCAGCAGGAGACGACGTTCGACGGCGACGAGGTGCGCCGCCACGTCACCGTGCTCGCGCTCACCCCGACCCGGCTGCTCGTGAGCCACACCGACGACTCGACCGACGCGCAGCGCCCGCCCGTCGCCACCAGCTCGACCGAGGCGGTGCCGCTCTCCGGCATCGCCAGCGTGGTCGTCACCCGCGTCGTCGACGCCCCGGACCGCTACCGCCCCGGCGCGCTGCCCGAGGAGGTCACGGTCACGCTGGGCTGGGGCGCGGTCGGCCGCGTCGACCTCGAGCCGGCCGGCTGCTCCGACCCCGACTGCGAGGCCGACCACGGCTACACCGGGACCGTGACCGCCGACGACCTGTCGCTGCGCATCAGCGCCACGGCCGACGGCGAGGACGCGGTGCGGCAGGCCCTCGTCTTCGCCCGCGCGCTCTCCGCCGCCACGGTGCGCGTCGCCTCCCGCGCGTGACCCTGCCGCCTGGTCTGGGCGCTCTCGCCGACGTCCTGCCGGGGGTGCTCGCCGCGCTCGGCGTGCCGGGCGCGGAGGAGCCCGTCCTCCCGCTGCCGGCAGCGCGCCGCGCGTGCGTCCTGCTCGTCGACGGCCTCGGCGACCTGCTCCTGCGGGCGGCGGTCGAGCCCGACCCGGCCCGCTACCCGGCACTGGCGGCGCTGGTGGCGCGCGGGGGTGCGCTCGAGGCGGGCTTCCCCTCGACCACCGCCACGAGCATCGCCTCGCTCGGCACCGGGCTGCTGCCCGGGGCGCACGGCCTGCTCGGGCTGCGGGTGCGTCCGCCCGGCGGCGGCCCGCTGCTCTCGCTGCTGCGCTGGCGCGACGAGGCCGACCCGCTGGCCTGGCAGCCGCACTCCACCGCCTTCGAGCGAGCGCGCGCCGCCGGCGTCACGCCGTACGCCGTGGTGCCGGGCGCCTTCGCGGGCAGCGGGCTGACCCGCGCCGCGCTCCGGGGGGCCGAGCTCGTCCCGGCCGCGACGGCGGGGGAGCGGGCGGCGGCCGCCCTCGCGGCCCTCGAGGCGGGGGACCGCACCCTCGTCTACGCCTATGACGGCGACCTCGACGCCACCGGGCACCGCGCCGGGTGCGGGTCGGAGGCGTGGGCCCTCCAGCTCGCCCACGTCGACCTGCTCGTGCGGCAGCTGGTCGAGGGCCTGCCGCCGGGCGCGCTGCTCCTCGTCACCGCCGACCACGGGATGCTCGACCTCGACCGGGAGGCGTCCGTCGACCTCGACGGCGACGGGGCCGTCCTGCGCGAGGGGGTCGCGGAGCTCGGGGGCGAGGCGCGGGCGCGCTACGCGTACGCCGTGCCGGGCGCCGCCGCCGACGTCCTCGCCACCTGGCGGGAGGTGCTCGGCGAGCGCGCCGACGTGCGCAGCCGCGAGGAGGCGGTCGAGGAGGGCTGGTTCGGTCCGGTCCGCCCCGAGCTGCTGCCCGTCGTCGGGGACGTCGTCGCCGCCGCCCGCGGGCGCGCGGGCCTGCTCGCGAGCGCCGCCGAGCCGTACGAGTCGGCGCTGGTCGGCGTCCACGGCTCGCGCTCCGCCGAGGAGCGGCGCGTCCCCCTGCTCGTGACCACGGCCTAGCGGCGAGGAGCCCCGCACGATGCCCGAGCTCGTCTTCTTCACCGGCACCATGGACTGCGGCAAGTCGACGCTCGCCCTGCAGATGGCGCACAACCACCAGGCGCGCGGCCGCGTCGGCCGGGCGTTCACCGCGCACGACCGCGCGGGGGAGGGGCGCATCTCCAGCCGGCTCGGCCTCGCCGTCCCCGCGACCGAGGTGACCCCCGAGCTCGACTTCCGGCTGCTGCTCGTCCGCGAGCTCAGCGCCGGCGCGCGGGTCGACTTCCTCATCTGCGACGAGGCGATGTTCTACTCCCCGGAGCAGGTCGAGCAGCTCGCCCGGGTGGTCGACGACCTCGGCCTGGACGTCTTCGCGTTCGGGCTCACCACCGACTTCCGGACCCGGCTGTTCCCCGGCTCCCAGCGCCTGCTGGAGCTCGCCGACCGGGTCGAGGTGCTCCAGGTCGAGGCGCTGTGCTGGTGCGGCCGGCGGGGCACCCACAACGCGCGCACGGTCGGCGGCGAGATGGTCCTCGAGGGCGAGCAGGTGGTCGTGGGCGACACCCGGGCCGACGCGGGCCGGGTGGGCTACGAGGTGCTCTGCCGGCGCCACCACCTGCGCGGGCTCACCGCCCACCGCGGCGGGCGCGGGCTGCCCGCGGAGCCGCTGCCCTTCGACGCGCAGGAGGCGTAGGTGACCCGTCCGGACGGGCAAGGGCTCCGAAGCACAGGCGGACCCCGACCGGGGCGCCCGAACGAGGAGGACGCGTGAGCGACCCCGTCCCGCTGCGGCTCGTCCGCCCCTCCCAGGGGCGCGCCGAGGGCGCCGCGGTCCTGGAGGACCTCGTCACCGCGGTCGCCCGCGGCGACGAGGCGGCCTTCGCCCTGCTCTACGACGCCCTGGCGCCCCGCGTGCTCGGCGTCGCGCGCCGCGTGGTGCGCGATCCGGCGCAGGCCGAGGAGGTCGCCCAGGAGGTGCTCGTCGAGGTCTGGCGGCAGGCGGCGCGCTACGAGGCCGGGCGGGGCACCGTCGTGTCCTGGGCGCTGACGATCGCGCACCGCCGCTCGGTGGACCGCGTGCGCAGCGAGCAGGCCGCGGGCGAGCGCGACCAACGCGTCGGGCTGCGCGACATCGGGGTGCCCCACGACGAGGTGGCCGAGGCCGTCGAGCTCCGCCTCGAGCACGAGCAGGTCCGGCGCTGCCTCGGCGGGCTGACCGGGCTGCAGCACGAGGCGATCGAGCTGGCCTACTGGAAGGGACTGACGTACCGGGAGGTGGCCGAGCTGCTCGGCTCGCCGCTCGGCACGGTGAAGGCGCGGCTCCGGGACGGACTCGTGAAGCTGAGGGACTGCCTGGGGGTGGAGTCGTGAGCGAGCAGACGACGCAGGAGGACGCGCACGCGCTGGTCGGCGCGTACGTCCTCGACGCGCTGGACCCGGGGGAGCGCGAGGCCTTCGAGCGCCACCTCGCCGCCTGCCCCGACTGCCAGGCCGAGGTCCCGGGCATGCGGGCCGCGGCGGCACGGGTCGCGGCCACGGCGTACGTCCGGCCGCCGGCGCACCTGAAGTCCGCCGTGCTCGCCCAGGTCGCCCGCACCCGCCAGCTGCCGCCGGTGGTGACCGCGGTCTCCGCCCCGGTCGCGCTCGCCTGGTGGCGGCGCCCGCTCGCCCTCGCGGCCGCCGTCGTCGTGCTCGCGGCCGCCGCCCTCTCGGCGGTGCTGGGCGTGCAGCTGCACGAGAGCCGGCAGCGCGAGGCGCAGATCGCCGCGATCATCGCCCACCCGGAGGTGAGCCGCGAGGTCGCGCTGCGTGGTGGGGGGAGCGCGACGCTCGACGTCGCCGGGGGGAGGGCGGTCGTGCGGATGCGCGGCGCCGCCGCTCCGCCGTCGGGGCGGGTCTACGAGTTGTGGGTCGTCCCGAGCGCGGGCAGCCCGCGCCCGGCGGGGCTCATGGACTCGGGGTCCGGGGGTGCGCTCGTCAAGCAGGTCACCGGGGCGAAGGCCCTCGCGGTCACCGTCGAGCCGGCAGGCGGGTCCGAGCGCCCGACGCTGCCGCCGGTCGTCGTCCTGACGGTCTGACCGGCTCTGACCGGGCAGGAGACCTAGGCCTCGAGCACGCCGCTCGGCCCGAGCTCGCGGCGCAGGTGCTGGAGGCAGCGGCTGCGGGTGGGGCCGATGCTGCCGATGGGCATGGCCAGGCGGCCCGAGATGTCGGCGTAGCTCGTCTCCGGCTCGGTCGCGAGCACTTCCAGCAGCGAGCGGCAGCGCGGGGAGAGCCGCTCGACGGCGCTCCAGACGGCGTGCTGGCGCTCGGCCTCGAGCAGCCGGCCCTCGGGGCCGGGCACCGACCCGGTGCCGTCGACCCGCTGCTCGATCTCCTCGTCGACGAGCTCGCGGCCGCCCTGGCGCAGCAGGCGCAGCGACTCGTTGCGGGCGGTCGTCGCGATCCAGCCGGCGAGCGCCTCCGGCTCGCGCAGCCGGCCGAGGTGCTCGACCAGGCGCAGCCAGACCGTCTGCGAGACGTCGGCGGCGTCGCTGGCGCTGAGCCGGTGCGCGCGCGCCACGCCCCAGACGAGCCGGGCGAAGCGCTCCACGATGGCGTCCCACGCCGCCGCGTCGCCCTCGGCCGCGGCCCGGACCAGGACACCGACGGGCGCCGCTGCACCGCTGGCCACGTCGAGACCTCCTGCTGGCGTCGTGCCCCCCGTGCGGGGGTGGCACGAGCGTAGTGCGACCGGGGAGCGGGACCCCCGTACCCGCCCCCCGTCGCGCTCCTCAGAGCCGGCGCACGAGCGGGCGGCGGCGCTGCCGGATCCGGCGGACGACGAGGCCGAGGGCCACGAGGTCGGCGGACGGCGGGCCCGCGGTGGTGGAGCGGGGCAGGACGGCGGTCCCCTCCTGCTGCCGTGCCTGGTCCATCGCTCCTCCTCCGTGCCCGGTGCGGGCGGCTCACGAGGAGGAGCGGCGTCCCGGCCCGGTGATACACCGGAGCGGGAGGAGTACGGGCCGGACGCCCCGGGCGTTCAGCCGCCGGGCGGGAGGAGCGGGGTCAGGGCTGCTGGCGGCCGGAGCCGAAGAGGATCTCGTCCCAGCTGGGGACCGCGGCGCGGGCGCCGGGGCGCACGCCGTCGGCGAGGGCCTGGCGGTCGGTCTGGCCGTGCAGCACGTCGGTCCGCGGCGCGGCCCGGCGGGCGCGCCGCTCGGCCCGGCGGTCGCGGCGGCGGCCCTGCTCGTCGCCCTGCTGGGCGCTCTGCTCGTCGTCGGCAGCCGCGCCGTCCTCGGCGCTGTCCGGGACCTCGTCGCCGTCGTCGACCACCGGCTCGTCGCCGGCCTCGCCGCGCAGGTCGACGACGGGCTCCTCGACGACGACGCGCGCGGGCTGCTCGGCCGGCGCCGGCGCCAGGCGCGGCACGAACGGCGCGCGCAGCTCGGGCTCCTCGCCGAGCAGCCAGCGCGCCGCGTCGTCGTCGGCGACCGCGGTGCGGGTCGTGGCGTCGAGGACGAAGTGCGCCCGCGCGGGCCCGGCGCCGACCGCCTTGGCGAGGGCGTGCGCGACGGGGTGGACGACCTCGACGGTCCAGCTGCCGTCCTCGCGGCGCCACGCGTCCCAGCGCGCCAGCCCGACGTCGATGCCGGCGTCGCGCAGGCGCGTCTCGACCGCGTCGTACAGCGCAGGGGCGGGGCCCTCCGAGCGGATGGAGAGCCGGGCGGTCGCGCGCTGCGCCTGGCGGGCCACGTGCTCGCGCTCGGCGAGGACCGGGCCGGCGTAGCGGCGCACGCGGTCGAGCGGCATCCCCGACTGGGTGGAGAGCATCTCGGGGGAGGCGCCCGCGCGGACGCGGGTCTGGATGTCGCGCGGGCGCAGCTCGCCCGTGTCGATCTGGAGCTGCCCGAGGCGGGAGCGGTCCCCGCGCACGGCCGCGCCGACCGCCTCGTCCACGGCCAGGCGGTAGGACCCGCCCTCGGCGTCGGCGAGCAGCAGGGCGGAGCCGTCGTCGGAGACCCCGACGAGCCGCAGGTCCAGCATCGCGGCCTCCTCTAGCAGTGGGCGATGATGCGTCAGCCTGCCACGGACGGGGCCCCCGGCGCTGCACCCGCCCGGGCCGCGGGGTGTCGTGCCGCCTCCCCGAGCGGCCGCGCCCCGAGCACGGCGGCGAGCCCGGCGAGCAGCCCGCAGGCGGAGCACACGAGCAGCGCCCGGTGAGCGCCCGCGGCGTCGATGACCGCGCCGGCGAGGGCGCCGGACAGCGAGACCCCGACGATGAGCCCGGTCGTGGTCCACGTCATCGCCTCGGTCCGGGTCCCCGGCGCGGCCACCCGGTCGACCAGCGCGAGCCCGGTGACGAGCAGCGGCGAGATCGCGAACCCGGACAGGCAGAGCAGCACCGCCAGCCCGCCCGTCGAGGAGGCGAGCGGGTAGCCCAGCGTGAGCACGCCGAAGACGAGCCCGACGAGCGCGAAGCGCCGGGAGGCGTCCTCGGTGTGCGGCAGCGCGCCCCAGGCGAGCCCGGCGAGCATGCTGCTCACGGCGTACGCCGCGAGGATGCCGCCGGCGGCACCCGGCGAGCCCTGCTCGCGGGCGAAGGCGACGGTCGTGACCTCGACGCTGCCGAAGACGCCGCCGAGCAGGACGTAGGTCCCGGCGAGCAGCGCGAGCGGCCCCGTGAGGACCCGCGGGTGGTGCACGCCCCGCTCGCGCGGCGCCGGCGGCGGTGCGGTGCCGCCCTGCGCCGCGAGCAGCAGCGCGCCGGTCAGCAGCCCCGCGGCGGGCACGAGCAGGCCGGCGGTGGGCGAGCCCTGCGTCGCGACGAGGGTGACGAGTGGCGGCCCGACGATGAAGAGCAGCTCGTCGAGCGCGGACTCCAGCGAGAACGCCGTGTGCAGCAGGGACGGCTGGTCCGCCAGCAGGTGCGCCCAGCGCGCCCGGACCAGGGCGCCGGGCTGCGCGGTCCCCAGCCCGGCGAGCCCCGCGACGACCGGGAGGACCGGGTCCGGGGCACCGAGGTGGACCGCGAGCAGCAGCAGCGCGTAGCAGCCCGTGCGCCAGAACGGCGCGCGGCGCAGCACCCACGCCTGCCCGCGCCGGTCGGAGAGCCGGGCGAGGACCGGGGCGCCGACCGCGCTGCCGAGGCTGAGGGCACCCGTCGCGAGGCCCGCCGCGGCGTACGAGCCGGTGGCGGCGTGGACGAGGAAGACGACGGCGAGGCCCTCCATCGACATCGGCGCGCGGGCGAGGATGCCCGCGCCGCTGAAGCCGAGCGCGCCCGGCGTGCGGAGCAGCTGCCGGTAGCGCGTGCCGAGGACCACGCGCCGCAGCGTAGGTGGCGCCACCGACAGGAGTCGCGCGAGTTCCGCTCGGTCCCGAGGCGATCGGGAGGCGGTCGGGAGGCGGCGGGCGGCCGGGCTTGGCAGACTCCTCGCGTGCACGGACCGTACGACGCCCTCCTCCTCGTCTCCTTCGGCGGCCCCGAGGGGCCCGACGACGTCATGCCGTTCCTCGAGAACGTCACCCGGGGGCGCGGGATCCCCCGCGAGCGCCTGCTCGGCGTTGCCGAGCACTACCAGCACTTCGGGGGCGTCTCGCCGATCAACGAGCAGAACCGCGCGCTGATCGCGGCGCTCGAGGAGGAGCTCGCGCGGCAGGGCGTCGACCTGCCGGTGCACTGGGGGAACCGCAACTGGGGCCCGTACCTCGGCGACACGGTCGCGGAGCTCGCCGACGCGGGCGTGCAGCGCGTGCTCGCGGTGGTCACCAGCGCGTACTCGTCGTACAGCGGGTGCCGGCAGTACCGCGAGGACCTCGCCGCCGCCGTCGAGCCCCTGGGGGACCGCGCGCCGCGCATCGACAAGCTGCGCCACTACTTCGACTCGCCGGGGTTCGTGCGACCGACGGTCCGGGCGGTCATCGACGCGCTCGGCGAGGTGCCCGCGGGCTCCGTGCTGCGCTTCGTCACGCACTCCATCCCCACCGCGATGAACGACGTCAGCGGTGGCCCGGGCGAGCAGATGTACGTGCGCCAGCACCGCGCGGTCGCCTCGCTCGTCGTCGCCGGCGTCGAGGACGAGACCGGGCGTCGGGTGCCGTGGGAGCTCGTCTACTGCTCGCGCTCCGGCCCGCCGTCGCAGCCCTGGCTCGAGCCGGACGTCAACGACGACCTGCGCGAGCTGCACGCGCAGGGCGTCCCGGGCGTGGTCGTCGTGCCGATCGGGTTCGTCAGCGACCACATGGAGGTCAAGTTCGACCTCGACACCGAGGCAGCGGAGACGGCCCAGGAGCTGGGGCTGCCGTACGCCCGGGCGGCGACCGTCGGGACCGACCCGGAGTTCGTGGCCGGGCTGGTCGACCTGGTCCGCGAGCGCGCCGCCACCGAGGCGGGGGAGGACGTGGAGCGCGTGGCGCTCTCGGCCGTGGGACCGTGGCCGGACAGGTGCCCGGTGGGCTGCTGCGCCAACCTGCGGGGCTACAAGCCCGCGCTCTGCGGCCAGGACTGAGCCCGCTCTCCCTCTCGCCCGTCCTTCGTGAACAAGGGCACCCAGGACGCGTCGGAGCCGCACTGGGTGCCCTTGTTCATTCGTGCGGGGCGCGCCCTCGCTCTGAACAGGGGCACCCAGTACGCGTCGGAGCCGCACTGGGTGCCCTTGTTCGTTGCTGGGGGCCGCGGCGTCGTGACCTGTTCGTGACTTGATCCCGCGGTGGCAGCAGGGCTACCTTCTCCCTCATCGAAGCGCTTCGACGAACCGCTTCGACACTCGCCCGAGGGGCTGGGACCCCGTCCGAAGGAGAAGTCATGCCGCGTACGTGGCAGCGCCGCCGCCTGCTCGCCGTCCTCGCCGCCGCCCCGCTCGCGCTCGCCGCGTGCGGGGGGAGCGGCGGAGGGAACGGGGGAGGATCGCCGAGCTCGCAGCCGAAGACGCTGAAGCTGTGGCACTACGAGGGTCCGACGAGCGCCATGGGCGTCGCCTGGAACCAGGCCATCAAGGTCTTCCAGCAGGAGCACCCCGGGGTGACGGTGAAGTTCGAGGAGAAGGGCTTCGAGCAGATCCAGCAGACCGCGCAGATGGTCCTGAACTCCGACGGCGGACCCGACATCATGGAGTACAACAAGGGCAACGCGACGGCCGGACTGCTGTCGTCGCAGGGACTCCTCACCGACCTCACCGCGGAGGCCACGAAGCGCGGCTGGGACAAGAAGCTCAACACCGGCCTGCAGACGACCGCGAAGTACGACGCCAAGGGCGTGATGGGCTCCGGCAAGTGGTTCGGCGTCCCGAACTACGCCGAGTTCGTCGAGGTCTACTACAACAAGGACATGTTCGCGAAGTACGGTCTGCAGGTCCCCAAGACCCTGGCCGACTTCGAGAGCGTCATGGCCGCGTTCAAGTCCAAGGGCGTCACCCCGCTGGCGGTGGGCGGTGCGGAGTACCCCGCCCAGCAGATCGTCTACGAGCTCGCGCTGAGCAAGGCGGACCGCGACTGGGTCAACGCGTACCAGACCTACACGAAGAAGGTCGACTTCAAGGGTCCCGAGTGGACCTCGGGTGCGCAGACGTTCGCCGACTGGGTGAAGAAGGGCTTCATCAGCAAGGACTCCACGAGCATCAAGGCCGAGGACATGGGCGTCTCGTTCGAGAACGCGAAGTACCCGATCATGATCTCCGGCTCCTGGTGGTACGGCCGCTTCACCCAGGAGATCAAGAAGTTCCAGTGGGACACGTTCCTCTTCCCCGGCAACACGCTCGCGCCCGGCTCGAGCGGCAACCTCTGGGTCGTGCCGAAGAACTCGAAGGCCAAGCAGCTGGCCTACGACTTCATCGACATCACGATGCGTCCGGAGATCCAGGACCTGCTGGGCAACAACGGCGGCGTGCCCGTGGCGGCCGACCCGGCGAAGATCACCGACCCGAAGAACAAGAAGCTGATCGAGGACTACAACCAGCTCGCCAGCAGTGACGGCCTCGCGTTCTACCCCGACTGGCCAGCGCCGGGCTACTACGACGTCCTGGTCGCGCAGACGCAGAACCTCATCCGCAGCGGCAGCGTCAGCAAGTTCCTCAGCGGCATCGAGGGGCCGTACGACCAGAACCTCGCCAAGGTCAAGGGCTGAGGGGGAGGCCGGGCATGAGCGCCACCAGTCCAGCCCCGAGCAGGCCGCGACGTCGCTCGAAGGGCGCCGTGGGGGAGCGGGGCCACGGGTGGTTCCTCCTGCCCGGCCTCGTCCTCTTCACGGCGGTCATCGTCCTGCCGCTGCTGATGAACACCTGGACCAGCTTCACGTCCTGGACCGGCGTGGGCACCCCCGAGTGGACGGGGCTGAGCAACTACGAGCGGCTCTTCCGGGACGCGACGTTCTGGGCGTCGTTCCGCCACAGCCTCGCGATCATCGTGGCCATGGTCGTCATCCCCACCGCCCTCGGGCTGCTGCTCGCGAGCGTGCTGTTCGACGTGGTGAGCAAGCGGTTCGGGGAGCGGACCTCGGCGGCCTTCCGCGCCGGGTTCTACCTCCCCCAGGTGCTGCCCGTCGCGGTCGCCGGTGTCGTGTGGGGCTGGATCGTCCATCCCGACGACGGCGCGCTCGACGCGGCCTTGCAGAAGGTGGGACTGGGCAGCCTGTCCCACGACTGGCTCGGTGATCCGTCCACGGCACTGGCGACGGTCATGGCCGTCATGGTGTGGTTCCAGCTCGGCTACCCGCTCGTGATCTTCATGGCCGGTCTGGCCCGGGTCGACCCGGAGCTGCACGAGGCCGCTCAGCTCGACGGCGCCTCGTGGTTCCAGCGCTTCCGGCTCATCACGATCCACCTGATCAAGCCGGAGGTCTTCGTCGTCACGCTGACGACCACCATCGCCGCGCTCAAGGTCTTCCCGCAGATCTTCGTGCTGACGCGCGGAGGGCCTGGCGACGCGACGATCGTGCCGTCGTACTTCGCCTACCAGAACTTCTTCGAGAAGGCTGACGTCGGCTACGGCTCGGCCATCGCCACCGTCCTCACCGTCGTCATCATCGCGATCTCCGCGGTGTTCCTCCGCTACCAGGCCCGCAGCGAGCAGGGAGGGGACGCGTGACCGCCCTCGCCACCCGTCCGGCCACGTCCCCGAGAGCCCGGCAGGAGCAGCGGCGGCCGCCCCGGCGCGGTCCCGGAGCGCGGCTGCTCCTCGGCGGGCTCCTGCTCGCCCTGCTCGCGGTCCTCCTGCCCTTCGTCATCGTGACGATGAACGCGCTGAAGACACCGGCCGAGTACGCGGGCGCGGGTCCGCTCGCCCTGCCGCACGGCGTCCATCTGCAGGGCATCGTCGACTTCTGGAAGCGCGTCGACTACACGCAGAAGCTCTGGAACAGCCTGCTCATCAGCGGTTCGGTGGCGGTGGCCGCGGTCGTCCTCTCCCTGCTCAACGCGTACGCGCTGGGCATCGGCCGCGTCCGTGGCCGGCTGTGGCTGCTCGTGCTGTTCATGGTCGCCAACACCCTGCCGCAGGAGGCCCTGGCCTACCCGCTGTACTACTTCAGCAAGCAGCTCGGGCTCTACGACAGCCGGATCAGCGTCATCATCGTCTTCTCGGTGATCCAGAGCGCCTTCGGCACCTACCTGCTCTCCAGCGTCTTCAGCCAGTTCCCGCGCGAGATCCTCGAGGCCGCGCGCATCGACGGCGCAGGGACGTTCCGGCTGCTGTGGAACGTCGTCGTCCCGGTGAGCCGGCCCACGCTCGCCGTGCTGTTCACGTTCTTCTTCATCTGGACGTGGAACGAGTTCTTCCTGCCCCTGGTCCTGCTCATCAGCAACGACAAGCAGACGGTCCCCGTGGCGCTCGGTGTCCTGCAGGGCGACCGCATGATGGACGCGACGACATCGAGCGCGTCGGCGCTGCTGGGCATCATCCCCGCGATCCTGTTCTTCCTGCTCTTCCAGCGGACCCTCGCCCGCGGTGTGACCGCGGGCGCGGTGAAGTAGCCGCGCCCACCGAGAGAGGTCTGCCATGAAGATCACCGACGGCATGTGGTTCGTGCGGGAGGGGATGAGACCGCAGTACGCCGCCGAGGCGTACGACATCACCGAGGTGGCGGACGGGCTGCTCGTCCACGCGCCCCTGCGCCGCATCGAGCACCGCGGATCGGTGCTCAACGTCGGGCTGCTCACCGTCCACCTCACCGCACCGCTGCCGGGGGTCATCGGAGTCGAGGTCACCCACCACGCCGGAGCCCTGGACCGCGGGCCGCACGTCACGGTGGCGAGCGACGGCGCCGACCCCGAGGTGCGCGTGGGCGACAAGGACGCCGAGCTCCGCAGCGGCAGCCTGACCGCCCGCATCACCCGCGGAGCGCCCTGGCAGCTCGAGTTCCTCTCGGGCGGCCGCGTGCTGACGACGAGCGCCGCGAAGTCCCTCGGCTTCGTCGAGACGCCCGAGGGTGCGCACCACATGGTCGGCCGGCTCTCGCTCGGGGTCGGGGAGGCCGTCTACGGCTTCGGTGAGCGCTTCACCGCGCTCGTCAAGAACGGCCAGGTCGTCGAGAGCTGGAACGCCGACCCCGGCACGGCGAGCGAGCAGGCGTACAAGAGCGTGCCGTTCTACCTCTCGGACCGCGGGTACGGCGTGCTGGTGGGCGACCTCGGCGGGGTGTCGTTCGAGGTCGCCAGCGAGAACACCAACGCCACGCAGTTCAGCGTGGAGGGGCAGACCCTGCGCTACTACGTCGTGGACGGGCCGACCCCTGCGGCCGTGCTCGAGCGCTACACCGCCCTCGTCGGTCGGCCCGCCCTGCCGCCCGCCTGGTCGTTCGGGCTGTGGCTGAGCACGTCGTTCACGACCGACTACGACGAGGAGACGGTCAACCGGTTCGTGGACGGGATGGCCGAGCGGGAGATCCCGCTGAGCGTCTTCCACTTCGACTGCTACTGGATGCGGGAGTTCAACTGGAGCGACTTCGTCTGGGACAGCCGGGTCTTCCCCGACCCCGAGGGGATGCTCCAGCGCTTCCGCGACCGGGGGCTGCGCATCAGCGTCTGGATCAACCCGTACATCGCGCAGCGCTCCGTGCTCTTCGAGGAGGGCCGTCGCCTCGGCTACCTGGTGGAGCGGGCGGACGGGAGCGTCTGGCAGTGGGACTGGTGGCAGGCGGGCATGGCGCTCGTCGACTTCACCAACCCCGCCGCCCGCGCTTGGTACGCCGACAAGCTCTCCGCCCTGCTCGACATGGGCGTCGAGTGCTTCAAGACCGACTTCGGGGAGCGGATCCCCACGGACGTCGTGTGGCACGACGGCTCGGACCCGCAGCGCATGCACAACGCCTACTCCGTGCTCTACAACGAGACGGTCTTCGACCTGCTCCAGCGGCGGCACGGGGAGGGCGGGGCGGTCGTCTTCGCCCGCTCTGCCACGGTCGGGGGCCAGCAGTTCCCCGTGCACTGGGGCGGGGACAGCTCCTCGACGTACGAGTCGATGGCGGAGAGCCTGCGCGGGGGTCTCTCGCTGGGCCTCAGCGGCTTCGGCTTCTGGAGCCACGACATCGGCGGCTTCGAGGGCACGCCGGACGCGGGCGTCTTCAAGCGCTGGGTCGCGTTCGGGCTGCTCTCGAGCCACAGCCGGCTGCACGGCAGCGGGTCCTACCGCGTCCCGTGGCTCGTCGACGACGAGTCGGTCGCCGTGCTGCGCCGCTTCGCGCGGCTGAAGAACCGGCTGATGCCGTACCTCTACGGCGCGGCCGTGACGGCGCACGAGCGCGGCACCCCCGTGCTCCGAGCGATGGCGCTGGAGTTCCCGGACGACCCGGCCTGCACGTACCTCGACCGGCAGTACATGCTCGGCCCCGACCTGCTGGTCGCCCCCGTCTTCTCCGAGGACGGCGTCGTCGACTACTACGTCCCTGCGGGCAGCTGGGTCTCCCTGCTGACCGGCGAGCGCGTGGAGGGGCCGGGCTGGCGGCGCGAGGTGCACGGGTACGACAGCCTGCCGGTGCTGGTGCGCCCCGGCGCCGTGCTGCCCCTGGGCGCGCGCGAGGACCGCCCCGACTACGCGTACGCCGACGGCCTCACGCTGCTGCTGAACCAGCCGGCGGAGGGGACGCAGCTGCGCGTCGTCGACACGGCGGGCGCCACCGCGGCCGTGGTGACGGTCCTCCCCGACGGCCTCCGGGCGGAGGGTGCGGCCGGGTGGCGCGCCGTGGAGCTCGACGGGACGGTCGCGCCCCTGGACCGGCTTGGCTAGTGTCGGAGCCCGCGAGAGGGGCGGGCGCAGCGTGGTGACGATCTCGGACGTGGCGAAGGACGCAGGAGTGTCCGTCAGCACCGTCTCCTACGTCCTGTCCGGCAAGCGCCCCATCAGCGCGACGACCCGGGAGCGGGTCGAGCGCAGCATCAGCTCGCTCGGCTACCACCCGCAGGCCAGTGCGCGGGCCCTCGCCAGCAACCGCTCGAGCGCGCTCGCCCTGGTCGTGCCGCTGCGCCGCGACGTCATCGTGCCCGTCATCATGCAGTTCGCCTCGGGCGTGGTCGTGACCGCGCGGACCCACGACCACGACGTGCTGCTCATGACGCAGGACGAGGGCGCGGGGGGCCTGCAGCGCGTCTCGGGCTCGGGGCTCGTCGACGCCCTCATCGTCATGGACGTGGAGGCGCAGGACCCGCGCGTCGAGGTGCTGCGGGGGCTGCGCCAGCCGGCCGTGCTCATCGGGCTCCCGGACGACCCGCGCGGCCTCGGGTGCGTCGACCTCGACTTCGCCGCCGCCGGCCGCGTGCTCGCCCGGCACCTCGCCGAGCACGGGCACCGCGCCCTCGCCCTGCTGGGGCCCTCGCCCGCGGTCTACGACCGGGGGACGAGCTTCGCGACGCGCTTCCTGCGCGGCTACCAGCAGGCCGCCGAGGAGGAGGGCGTCCGGGCCGTCGCCCACGCCTGCGAGCCGTCCTTCGCCGGGGTCGCCGCGTGGCTCGACCGGGTGGAGTCCGAGCTGCCGGGGCTCTCCGCCCTCGTCGTCCACAACGAGGCGGCCCTGGCCCCGCTGCTCTCCGTCCTCTCCGCGCGCGGGCGCCGGGTGCCGGAGGACCTCTCCGTCGTCGCGCTGTGCCCCGCCGACGTCGCGGTGTCGTTCCCGGTCCCGCTCAGCGCGGTGGAGATCCCGGCCGCCACCATCGGGGAGCTCGCCGTGGAGATGGTCCTCGACCAGCTCGAGGGGCGGGCCCAGCCCTCGGTGCGGCTGCTGCCCCCGGAGTTCCACGAGCGCGCGAGCTGCGGGCCGGCTCCACGGCCTGCCACCCCGCGCCCGCGCCGCTCGCGGGCGACCGCGAGGATGGGGTCGTGACCCCCGCTCCCGAGGACCTGCTCGCCACCGCCCTGCGGGCCGCCGCGGCCGCCACGCGCTTCCTGGTCGAGGACCGCCCGGCCGACCTGCGCGTGCTCTCGAAGTCCACGCCCACCGACCCCGTGACCGAGATGGACCGGGCCTCCGAGCGCCTCGTCGTCGACACCGTGCGCGCCGAGCGCCCGGAGGACGGCTTCTTCGGCGAGGAGGGCGCGGACAGCGCCGGCACGAGCGGGGTCGTCTGGGTCATCGACCCCATCGACGGGACCGTCAACTACCTCTACGGCCTGCCGCAGTGGTCGGTGAGCATCGCCGCCGAGCTCGACGGGCAGGTCGTCGCGGGCGTCGTGGCCGCGCCGCTGCTCGGCGAGGTCTACAGCGCGACGCTCGGCGGGGGCGGCTTCGTCGAGACCGCCGAGGGCCGACGGCGGCTGCGCGCCACGCCGGACGTGGCGCTCGACCGCGCGCTCGTCGCGACCGGCTTCGGGTACGCCGCGGAGCGCCGGCGCGCCCAGGGCGCCGTGGTCGCGGGCCTCCTGCCGCTCGTGCGCGACATCCGGCGCAACGGCTCCGCCGCCCTCGACGTGTGCGGCGTGGCGGCAGGGCGCTTCGACGCGTACTACGAGCGCGGGGTGAACCGCTGGGACACCGCGGCTGCCGCCCTCGTCGCGCGCGAGGCCGGCGTCCACGTCGCGGGGCTGCGCGGGGCGACGGACTCCCCGGAGCTCACCGTCGCCGCGCCGCGCCCGCTGTTCGACGCGCTCGCCGCGGAGCTCGAGCGCCTCGGCGCCGACAGCGACTAGCCGGACCCGCGGTCCGGCGGGCGGCTCAGCAGGCCGTCGGCTCCGCGAGGTCGCGGGCGCCGGGCTCGTGCGCCGTCAGGTCGATGAGCACCCCGCCGAGCTCGTCCGGGACGAGGGAGCGCAGGTCCACCCCGTGCTCGGAGGCGAGCCGGGTGAGGTCGAGCAGCTCGGCCGTGTGCACCTCGACCGCGTAGTCGTCGCCGGTGTCGCGTGCGGCTGCGAGCGACTGCGCCGTGCCGGTGGCCCGCTCCCGCAGGCCGCTGACGAACTCGCCCATCGTCCACCTCCTCCTCCGGCCCGGCGCCGCGGTGGGCCGGTCCGCCGGCCCCCCGGGGCCGGCGCGGTCAGACTGCCCGCCGCGACCCGCTCCTGACAAGCAGGTAGCGGGTGCATCCACCTGTTCGTCACCAACCTCACAGGTGGCGCTCAGCGGACCTGCGGAGTCCTCACAGCCTCCGCAGCCCGCGCGCGTGGCGCCGGCCGTTCTCGACGTACGCCCTGACCCCCTCCGCGAACGCCCCCGGGGCCACGGCGTCGGGCCGGATGCGGGCGGGGACCCCGAGCGCCATCGCGCGGGGCGGCACCTCGAGCCCCTGCGGCACGACGGCCCCCGCGCCGACGAGCGCCCCGGCGCGCACCACGGCTCCGGGGAGGACGACGCAGCCCGACCCGAGCAGGCAGCCGTCCTCGACGACGCACCCCTCGAGGTGGGCGACGTGGCCGATGGTGCACTCCGACCCGATGCTCGTGGACGTGCCCGACGCGACGTGCACGACCGCACCGTCCTGCACCGAGGTCCGCTCCCCGACGGTGATGGTGCCGTAGTCGCCGCGGAGCACGGCCCCCGGCCAGACGCTGCTGCCCGCGCCGATGCGGACGGCGCCGATGACGACGGCCTCGGGCGCGACGTACGCGTCGGGCGAGATCTCGGGCACCAGGTCGTCGAGCGCGTAGACGGGCACGCGGCTCCTCCTCGGGGTGTCGGGGTCGTCCAGCGGGCGTGCGCGGACACGCAGGGGCGTGCGGTGTGTACCACCCTGTCACCCGGGTGTGGCACCATCCCACCCTCGACGGGGTACGCGCGTCGCCGGCCGGGCACAAAACGCGGGCCGGGGACGTTGGCGGAACCGCACGGAGGCCCGAAGGGCAGCCGCACGACGCAGGTGGCCCGCACGCAGGCCGCCAGGGGAGGCCGAGGGGACCATGGCAACCGACTACGACCAGCCGCGCAAGACCGACGACGAGGTCGGCGAGGACAGCATCGAGGAGCTCAAGGCCCGGCGCAACGACAAGGGCGGCGCCGTCGTCGACATCGACGAGGCGGACCTCGCCGAGTCCCTGGAGCTCCCCGGCGCCGACCTCTCCAACGAGGAGCTCAGCGTCCAGGTGATCCCGCGCCGCGCGGACGAGTTCACCTGCTCGAGCTGCTTCCTCGTGCACCACCAGAGCCAGCTGGCCAAGGAGGACGGCAACCAGCTGATCTGCACCGAGTGCGCCTGACCCACGTGCGCCTGACGAAGCGGGCCTCCCGCGCCGAGGACCAGCCCCGCGTGGAGAGCCCCGACGAGCAGCACGGCGACGGGCTGCCGGAGCGGCTCGCGCGCCTCGCCGGCTCGCAGAGCGAGGACCGCGGCGAGCGCGCCCGCCAGCTGGCCGACGTCGCGGGGGCGCTCGCCGGCTCCGCGCGCCAGGCCGGGGGCCGCGCCGTCGTCGGCGGGCGGTGGCTCGTCGACACGCTGCTCGACGTCGCGCCGCGCCTGCCGCTGCGCGACCGCGAGACGCTGCGCGCCCACCACCCGGGGCTGGACGACCGCGCCATCGCGGCGGCCCTCGTGCGCGGGGCCTCCCGCACCACCGGCCTGCTCGGCGCCGCCGGGGGAGCCGTGGCGGCCGCCTCGTGGGCCGCGCCCCCGAGCCTGCTGCTCAGCGGGCCGGTCGAGCTCGCCGCCGAGACGCTCGCCGTCGCGGCCGTCGAGGTCAAGCTCGTCGCCGAGCTCCACGCCCTGCACGGGGTCGTGCCGCGCGGCACCGCGGTCGAGCGCACCCAGCAGTACGTCTCGTCCTGGGCGCAGGGCCGCGGCATCGACCCCACCGACCCCAAGTGGATGGCCAGCACCCTCGGCACCGCGGCGAAGGCGCAGATCCGCAAGCGGATGATGGGCCGCGCCGCCCGGGGCGTCACCACGCTCGGCCCGCTGCTCAGCGGCGCCGCGGCCGGCGCCCTCGTCAACAGCAAGGCCACGCGCGGGCTCGCGGCCCGGATCCAGGAGGACCTCGAGGGCAAGGTCTGGCGCGCGGGCTCCTAGCCCTCCGTGCCGTCTCCTAGCCCTCGTGCGCCGCGCGCACCCCGTCGAGGACCTCGGCCAGCCGCTCGGGGCGGCGCGTCGAGACGTACCAGTAGGGCGTGGGGTCCTCGGGGTCGAGCACCGGCACCAGCACCGCCGTCGTCGTCCAGGGCCGCAGCAGGTGGAACGCCCGCGGCTCGATGCCCGGCCCGCGCAGGAGCGCGGCGCGTGCCGCGTCGAGCGGTTCGGCCGGCCCGATGAGCGCGAGCGGGATCCGCGCCCGCCCGGCCCGCAGCTCGCCGCCGGCGACGACGACCTCCGGCTCCCAGCGCCGCAGCGCCAGGGCGGCGAGGACGAGCACGACGACCGTGACGGCGCCCGCTGCCGCCAGCGGCATGACGGCCACGGTCACCGGGAGGATCCCGAGCAGGACGACCGCGCACGCGAGCCACACGGTCGGCGGAGCGCTCAGCCGCTCCTGGTACGCGCTGGTCGGGGGCACGCGTCCATTGCAGCACGCGCGGGCCGGTAGCGTGCTCCCGTGGGCACAGCAGGGGGAGGCGCGCAGGTGGTCCCTGGGCTCGACGGGCTCGTCGGCGACGAGGTGCCTGTGCTGCTGCAGCAGCTCGACCCCGGGCTGCCCGCCCCGGCGTACGCGCACCCGGGCGACGCCGGCGCCGACCTCGTGACCCGCGTCGACGTCACGCTCGCCCCGGGCGAGCGCGCGGTGGTGCCGACGGGCGTCGCGCTCGCGCTGCCCGAGGGCTACGCCGCCTTCGTCCACCCGCGCAGCGGCCTCGCGGCCCGCTGCGGGGTCTCGCTCGTCAACGCCCCGGGCACGATCGACGCCGGCTACCGCGGGGAGGTGCAGGTCGTGCTCGTCAACCTCGACCCGCGCACGCCGGTGCACCTGCAGCGCGGCGACCGGGTCGCCCAGCTCGTCGTCCAGCGCGTCGAGCGCGTCCGCTTCGTCGCGGTCGAGCGCCTGCCCGGCGCGGCGCGCGGTGCCGGCGGCTTCGGCTCGACCGGCGGCTCCGCGGCCCTCTCCGGCGGCGCTGACGCTCCTACCCCCGCCAGCGGCGCTGCCGCTGCACTCGAAGGGATCTGACTCCAGGTGTTCGGTCGACGCAAGAGGTCCGGCTCCGAGGACGCCGAGGAGCGCGACGGCGCGCTCGTGGCCCCCCAGTCGCAGGGTGCGGAGCAGGGCGAGGAGCTGGAGGCGCCAGCGGACGACGCGCCCGCTGCTGCCGGCGGCGCGCCGGCGGTACGCCCGTCCGGGTGGCGCGTCGACGGGCCGTTCGACGCCTCCGAGGTCGAGGACCCCTCCGACGGCGGCCGCCGGATCTCGCTGGGCTCCGTCTGGCTCGCCGGGCGCGAGGGCGTCGAGCTCCAGCTCCAGGTCGACGAGCAGGCCGGGACCGTCGAGGGCGCGACCTTCCTCGACGGCGAGAGCGGGCTCGAGGTGCGCGCCTTCGCGGCACCGCGCACCGAGGGCATCTGGGACGAGGTGCGCGGCGAGCTGCTCGCCAGCCTGCAGGAGCAGGGCGCGGGCGTCGAGGAGGGCGACGGGCCCTTCGGCACCGAGCTGCGGGCCGCGCTGCCCGCGCAGCTGCCCGACGGCAGCCAGGGCTTCCAGCCGCTGCGCTTCATCGGCGTCGACGGCCCGCGCTGGTTCCTCCGCGGCGTGGTCTCCGGCCGCGGCGCGATGGAGGAGGGCGCCGCGGCGGTCCTCGAGGACGTGTTCCGCGACACCGTCGTGGTGCGCGGGCGCGAGCCCATGGCGCCGCGCGACCCGCTGCCCCTCGCGCTCCCCGCGGGCGTCGTTCCCGTCCCGCAGGACCCCGGCGTACCCGCCCCGGACGCCGCCGGCGACGAGTAGCCTGGACCCATGGCCACCACCGCCAAGAGCGGGCTCCTGCGTCGGGCGATCGAGCGCCTCACCGCCAGCGACGAGGAGGTGGAGGCGCAGGCCCTGCGCGAGACGGTCGAGAAGCACGGCTGCCACTCCATCGCCCGCTGCACCGACCGCCAGCTCGTCACCGTCGAGGGCACCCTGCGCACCGTCACCCTGCGTCCCCGGGCCGGGGTCCCCGCCCTCGAGGCCGAGGTCTACGACGGGACCGCCACGCTGCACGTCGTGTGGCTCGGGCGCCGCCGGATCCCCGGCATCGACCCGGGCCGGGCCGTGCGCGCCACCGGCCGCGTCGCCATCGACGCCGGGCGCCGCGTGATGTTCAACCCCGTCTACGAGCTCCGCGCCCAGACTCGGTGACGGGTCCCGACCCGCAGCGCCTCGACCTCGCCGCCGCCATCGGCGGCCCCCGCGGCCTGGTCGAGTCCGCGCTCCCGGGGACGCTGTTCGTCCTCGTCTACACCCTCGGCGGGCACCACCTCACGCCGAGCCTCGTCGTCGCCGTCGGCAGCGCGCTGCTGCTCGCGGCGGTGCGCCTCGCGGCCCGCGGCACGGTGCAGTACGCGCTGAGCGGCCTGCTGGGCGTGCTCGTCAGCGCCGGCGTCGCCTGGTGGACGGGCAGCGCCCGCGACTTCTACGCCCCCGGCCTCGTCCGCAACGGCGCCTTCGCGGTCGTCTACGCCGGGTCGGCGCTGGCGCGCTGGCCGGTCCTCGGCTTCTTCGGCGGGACGCTGCTCGGCGAGGGGACGACCGAGTGGCGCCAGCGCCCGGACCGGGTGCGGGCGTACTCGCTCGCCACCTGGCTGTGGGCGGGGATGTTCGCGCTGCGCCTCGGCGTGCAGCTGCCGTTCTACCTCGCCGACCGCGTCGACGCGCTGGGCACCGCCAACGTGCTGCTCGGCGTCCCGCTGTACGCCCTGGTGCTGCTCGCCACGCTGCGCATCGTGCGCCCCGCTGGCGGCTACCGCGCGGCCCGGGAGGCCGCCGCGCAGCGCAGCGCCGGCCCCGAGGACGGCGCCGAGGGCACCACGGGGGAGACCCCGCAGGACGAGCCGCACGCGCTCGCGGGCGAGGGTCAGGCGGACGCCGAGCGGCCGTGAGGCGCGAGGACGCGCTCGAGGTCCTCGCCGATCTCCGAGCTCGTCACGAAGAGCAGCTCGTCGCGCGCCTCGAGCGGGTCGTCCGCGGTCGGGGCGATGGGGCGGCCCTCGCGGACGATGGCGACGAGCACGGTGTCGCCGGGCCACGGGACGTCCCCGACCCGCGACCCGACGTAGGGCGAGTCCTCGGGCATCGTCAGCTCGACGAGGTCGGTCCCGGACTGCTGGAACGTCATGATCCGCACGATGTCGCCGACGCTCACGGCCTCCTCGACGAGCGCGGTCATGAGCCGCGGCGTCGAGACCGCGACGTCGACGCCCCACGCCTCGTCGAACATCCACTCGTTCTTCGGGTTGTTCACGCGGGCCACCGTGCGCGGCACGGCGAACTCCGTCTTGGCGATGAGCGCGACGACGAGGTTGGCCTTGTCGTCGCCGGTCGCGGCGACGACGACGTCGCAGCGCTGCAGGCCCGCCTCGTCGAGCGAGCTCATCTCGCAGGCGTCGGCGAGCAGCCACTCGGCCTCGGGGACCAGCTCGGGGTTGACGGCGCTCGGCTCGCGGTCGAGCAGCAGCACCTGGTGGCCGTTGTCGAGCAGCTCGCGGGCGATCGAGCGGCCCACACTGCCTGCTCCGGCGACTGCGACGCGCACGGCGTCAGCCCTCCTTCTCGGGACCGGCGGCGAAGACCGCCTCGACGTTCGCGCGGTCGGCGCCGCGGACCAGGGCGTGCACGAGGTCGCCGTCCTGGAGCACCGTCTCGGGCGTCGGGAGCAGGCCCTCGCCGAAGCGGGTGAGGAACGCGATGCGCGCGCCCGACGCCTCCTCGAGCCGGACGAGCGGAGCGCCGATCCAGCTCGCGGCGAACGCCATCTCGGCCAGCTCCACGGTGCCCGTGGGGTCGCGGTACTCCACCTCGGAGCCCGCCGGCAGCAGCCGGCGCAGGACCTGGTCCGAGGTCCAGCGCACGGTCGCGACCGTGGGGATGCCGAGCCGCTGGTAGACCGCGGCGCGGCCGGGGTCGTAGATGCGGGCGACGACGTGGTCGACGCCGAAGGTCTCCCGCGCGACGCGCGCGGCGAGGATGTTGGAGTTGTCGCCGCTGCTCACCGCGGCGAAGGCGGCGGCGTCCTCGATGCCCGCGTCCAGCAGGACGTCGCGGTCGAAGCCCTCGCCCGCCACGCGCTTGCCGGCGAAGTGCGTCCCGAGCCGGCGGAAGGCGTCGCTCTTGCGGTCGATGATCGCGACGGTGTGGCCCGCGTCCTCCAGGCTGTGCGCCAGCGTGGCGCCGACCCGGCCGCAACCCATGATCACGTAGTGCACGGAGGTCCTCCCGGCTCGCAGCCGCCCCCGCGGGCCGTCGCGCTGCTCGCCACCGGTCCCCGACCCTAGCCCAGCGCGGGCGCCGCCGGACCACGCCCCGGCCGTGTGGCCCTTACCATCGAGCACCGTGGCCGTCCTCCCCGACCTGTCCAAGCGCCTCCTCCTCGGGCGGGCGCTGCGCAGCGACCGGCTGGGCGAGACGCTCCTGCCCAAGCGGATCGCGCTGCCCGTCTTCGCCAGCGACATGCTCTCCTCGGTCGCGTACGCGACGCAGGAGGTCCTCGTCCTGCTCGCCATCGGCGGACTGGCCTACCTCTACCTGCTGCCGTGGCTCGCGCTCGCGGTCGTGCTGCTGCTCCTCGTCGTCGTCGCGTCCTACCGGCAGCTCGTCCGGGCGTACCCGACGGGCGGCGGGGACTACGAGGTCGCCAGCAAGAACATCGGGCGCACCGCGGGCCTGACGGTCGCGAGCGCGCTGCTCGTCGACTACGTCCTCACGGTCGCGGTGTCGGTCTCCTCCGGCGTCGACAACATCATCTCGGCGTTCCCGGGCCTCGACCCGCACCGCGTCGTCCTCGCCGTGCTGTTCGTGCTGCTGCTGACCTCGCTCAACCTGCGCGGGCTCAAGGAGTCGGGCGCGGCGTTCGCCACCCCGACGTACGCGTTCATCGTCCTCGTGCTCGCCCTGGTCGGGACCGGCCTGCTGCGCACGGCGTTCGGCTCCCGCCCGGTCGCCGAGAGCGCGCACTACTCGATCGCCCCGGAGGTCAGCCACCTCTCCGGCTTCGCGCTGGTGTTCTTCGTGCTGCGCGCGTTCTCCTCCGGCTGCACGGCGCTCACCGGCGTCGAGGCGATCGCCAACGGCGTCCCGGCGTTCAAGAAGCCGAAGATCGAGAACGCCCGCAAGACGCTGCTCATGATGGCGACGCTGTCGATCACGATGTTCGGCGGCATCACCGCGCTCGCGGTGCTGAGCAAGGTGCACTACGTCGACCCGCTGCGCGCCTGCGACCTGCGCGGCTTCGACTGCAAGACCGACGTGCAGCGCACGGTCATCGCGCAGGTCGGCTCCGCGGTCTTCGGCGAGAACGTCCTCTACTACCTGCTGCTCGCCTTCGCCGCCGCGATCCTCATCCTCGCGGCCAACACCGCCTTCAACGGCTTCCCGCTGCTCGGCTCGGTGCTGGCCCAGGACCGCTTCCTGCCGCGCCAGCTGCACACCCGCGGCGACCGGCTGGTGTTCTCCAACGGCATCCTCGTTCTCGCCGGCTTCGCGATCCTGCTCATCGTCAGCTTCGACGCCTCGGTGACCCGGCTGATCCAGCTCTACATCCTCGGGGTGTTCTGCAGCTTCACCCTCGGCCAGACGGGGATGGTGCGGCACTGGAACCGCACGATCCCGCTCGAGACCGACCCGGCTGTCCGCCGCACCATGCGGACCTCGCGCATCATCAACGCGATCGGGGCGGCCTGCACGGGCACCGTGCTCGTCATCGTGCTCGTCACGAAGTTCCTCGCCGGGGCGTGGATCGTCGTCGTCGCGATGCCGGTCATCTTCCTGCTCATGCGCAAGATCAACTCGCACTACGAGTCGGTGTCGCGCGAGCTCGAGCCCGACCCCGACGAGGAGGTCACGCTCCCCGCGCGGACGCACGCGATGGTCCTCGTGTCGAAGATCCACAAGCCGACGCTGCGTGCGCTGAACTACGCCCGCGCGGTCCGGCCCTCGACCCTCGAGGCCGTGACGGTGAGCGTCGACCCGGACGAGACGCACGCGCTGCAGACCGAGTGGGACCGGCGCGGCATCCCGGTGCCGCTCAAGGTCCTCGACAGCCCCTTCCGCGAGATCACCGCACCGGTCGTGCGCTACGTCCGCTCGGTGCGCCGCTCCAGCCCGCGCGACGTCGTCGCCGTCTACATCCCGGAGTACGTCGTCGGCCACTGGTGGGAGCAGCTGCTCCACAACCAGAGCGCGCTGCGGCTCAAGACACGGCTGCTGTTCACCCCGGGCGTGATGGTCATCAGCGTCCCGTGGCAGCTGCGCTCCTCCGAGGAGCTCGAGGCCCGCGTCATCGAGGCCCACAAGGCACGCGTCAAGGCCGCGATCGCGGCCGGCGTCATCGCGCCGCCCACCCGCTACCCGGGCGAGCAGCCGCTGGTCGACGCGCCTGCCGACGTCCCGACGCTGAAGTCCGACGCGTGACGACGCTCGAGCTCGAGGTCGAGCGCGTCGCCCACGGGGGGTCCTGCGTGGCGCGCCACCCCGACGGCCGCGTCGTGTTCGTCCGCCACGCCCTGCCGGGGGAGCGGGTGCGCGCCCGCATCACCGACGACGGCGAGCGGTTCCTCCGCGCCGACGCCGTGGAGGTGCTGCGCCCCTCGCCCGACCGGGTCGAGCCGCCGTGCGCGTACGCCCGGCCCGGGCTCTGCGGAGGCTGCGACTGGCAGCACGCCTCGCTGCCCGCGCAGCGCGGGCTGAAGGCCGCCGCCGTGCGCGAGCAGCTCGTCCGGCTCGCCGGGCTCGACCGCGAGGTCGTCGTCGAGGCGGTCCCCGGTGACGAGGACGGTCTCGGCTGGCGCACCAGGGTGCGCTTCGCGGTCGACGCGGAGGGGCGGCTCGCGCTGCGCAAGCACCGCTCCCACGACCTCGTGCAGGTCGCTGCCTGCCCCATCGCCGCTCCCGGCGTCGACGAGGTCGGCGCCACCGGCGTCACCTGGCCCGGTGCCGCCGAGGTCGAGGTCGTCGCGTCGTCGACCGGCGACCGCACGCTGCTCGTCGAGCCCGCGGGGACGAGGCGGCCGCGCGTACCCGGTCTGCCGGGGGTGACCTCCACGCTCGTCGTCGGCGACGAGTCCCCGCTGCGCGGGCGGTCGTGGGTGCGCGAGCACGCTGCCGGGCGCGACTGGCGGGTCTCCGCGGCCGGCTTCTGGCAGGTGCACCCGGGCGCCGCCGACACCCTCGTCGCCGCCGTCGTCGAGGCCCTGCGGCCGCGGGCGGGTGACACCGTCGTCGACCTGTACGCCGGGGCGGGGCTCTTCGCCGGCGCGCTCGCGCCGCTGGTGGGCGAGGACGGGCGCGTGGTCGCGGTCGAGGGGGACAAGCGCGCCGCCGCCGACGCGCGGCGCAACCTCCACGAGCACGCGCACGTCCGCATCGAGGCCGGCTCGGTGGAGAAGGTCCTCGCGAAGCCCGGGTGGCTGGCGCTGGAGCGCGCCGACCTCGTCGTGCTCGACCCGCCCCGCACCGGCGCGCGCCGGCCGGTCGTCGAGGCGGTGGCCCGGCTCGCGCCGCGCACCGTCGCGTACGTCGCCTGCGACCCGGCCGCGCTGGCCCGTGACCTCGCGACCTTCGCGGAGGCGGGCTACGAGCTGGCGGGGCTGCGCGCGTTCGATCTGTTCCCCATGACCTCGCACGTCGAGTGCGTCGCGGTGCTCCGGGCACGCGAGACCTGACCGGCGCGCTCGCGCGGGTCGGTACGCTGGACCCTCGTGAGCACCCCCTCGCCCCAGCCGGCGCTGGACCTGCCCGAGCTCCCCGCGGCCCAGCAGCCGGAGTGGCCGGACCGTGCGGCGCTGGGCGCCGTGGAGCGCGAGCTGCGCACGCTGCCCCCGCTCGTGTTCGCCGCGGAGTGCGACGCGCTCAAGGCGCAGGCGGCCGCGGCGGCGCGCGGTGAGGCGTTCTGGCTGCAGGGCGGGGACTGCGCGGAGACCTTCGCGGGCGCGACCGCCGACGCCATCCGGGCCAAGCTCAAGACGATGCTGCAGATGGCGGTCGTGCTGACCTACGGCGCGAGCGTGCCGGTGGTCAAGGTCGGGCGCATCGCGGGGCAGTTCGCGAAGCCGCGCTCCTCGGGCAACGAGTCCCGCGACGGCGTGGTGCTCCCGGCCTACCGCGGCGACGCGGTCAACGGGCTGGAGTTCACGGAGGACTCGCGCGTCCCGGACCCCCGACGCCTGCTGCAGGTCTACAACACCTCCGCCGCGACGCTGAACCTCGTCCGCGCCTTCACCCAGGGCGGGTTCGCCGACCTGCGCCAGGTGCACGCCTGGAACCAGGGCTTCCTGCGCGACGGCGGGGCGACTGCGCGCTACGAGCAGCTCGCCGGCGAGATCGACCGCGCGATCGAGTTCCTCCAGGCGGTGGGCGCGGACTCCGAGTCGCTGCGCCGGGTCGACTTCTGGACCTCGCACGAGGCCCTGCTCATCGAGTACGAGCGCGCGCTCACCCGCATCGACTCCCGCACCGGGCTGCCCTACGACACCTCGGCGCACTTCGTCTGGGTCGGTGAGCGCACCCGGCAGCTCGACGGCGCGCACGTCGACCTCGCCGCGCGCGTCCGCAACCCCATCGGGGTGAAGCTCGGCCCGACGACCTCGGCCGACGACGCGCTGGCCCTCATCGACCGGCTCGACCCCGACCGGGAGCCCGGGCGGCTCACCTTCATCACGCGCATGGGTGCCGGCCGGATCCGCGAGGCGCTGCCGCCGCTGGTCGAGAAGGTCACCGCGAGCGGCGCGCAGGTGCTGTGGGTCTGCGACCCCATGCACGGCAACACGATCGAGGCCGCCGGGGTGAAGACGCGGCGCTTCGACGACGTCGTCGACGAGGTGCGCGGGTTCTTCGAGGTCCACCGCGGCCTGGGGACCGTCCCCGGCGGCGTGCACGTGGAGCTCACCGGCGACGACGTCACCGAGTGCATCGGTGGCGCCAGCGGCCTGGCCGAGCCCGACCTCGTGCTGCGCTACGAGACCGCGTGCGACCCGCGGCTCAACCACCAGCAGTCGCTCGAGCTGGCGTTCCTCGTCGCGGAGATGCTCGCGCAGCACTGACTCCGTCACGGCGGCACTGACTCCCGCAGTCCCCCGTGATCATGCACGTCCTGGGCCCCAGGACGTGCATGATCACGCCAGAGGGATGGCCGCGGTGAGCAGGGCCGCGGCGTGGTCCAGCCCGACGGGCAGGGCGTCGCGCACCGCCCGGAGCCCGGCGAGCAGCGCGGCGTACGGCACTCCGCGGGCCGTGAGCACCTCCCGGCACCAGGCGAGGTAGTCCGCGAGGATGCGCTCGTCGTCGACGTAGAGGGTCGCGGCGAGGAAGTCGACCAGGTGGCCCAGGTCCTCGCGGGTCCGCTCCCACTGCTCCGCGCCGTACGCGCTGGTCCACGGCGCCCCCGCGAGAGCGGTGAGCGCCCCCTCCAGCACCGCCGGACGCGCCTCGGCCAGCCGGGCGTGCTCGTCGAGCCAGGCCGACGCGACCGGCGGCGGTGGGCTCGCGAACGGCGCCCAGCCCTGCAGCACGGCGACGGCGCCCGCGGCGTCCGCCGCCCAGGCGTTGGCGCCGATCCGCCGGGCGCGCAGGTCGTCCGGCCCGAACCCACGGCCCCCGACGAGGACGGGCACCCCCGCCTCGCGGCACGCCTCGACCATGCGGCGGGCACGCGGCAGGGCGGAGGCGAGCGAGCAGCTCAGCGCCACGGCGTCGGGCCCGGTGTCGTGGAGGTACTGCGCGAGGTGCGCCGGCGGCACGGAGGCGCCGAGGAAGGTGACGTCCCAGCCGGCGAGCTCGAGCACCTCGGCGACGATCCGCGCCGGCAGCGCGTGCCACTCGGCCTCGACGCAGCAGACGATGACCCTGCCCGCCGTGCGCGTCCGCGGCGGCGCCGCCAGTCCGACGGCGCTGACGACCGCGTCGCTGACCGCGGTCGCCGCGTGCTCGCGGGCGACGTCCCAGCTCGCGGCCTGCCAGAGCCGACCGACCTGCTCCTGGCCTCGGCAGACGAGCCCGGTCAGCACCTCGGCCGCCGGGACGCCCTGCTCGACGAGGTCGAGCGCGAGGCGCACGGCGGCCGCGCGGTCGGGACGGCCGAGCAGGTCGAGGTAGCGCTCGGCCTCGCCCGTCACGCGCCGTCGCCGGCCTGCAGGGCGAGCAGCGCGATGTCGTCGTGCGGGCGGCCGTCGAGGTGGGTGAGCACGCCCTCGAGCACGGTGTCGACGACGGCGTCGGGGTGGCGGCCACCGGGGCGGCGGGCGAGCTGGTCGAGCAGTCGCTGGAGCCGCTCCTCGCCGAAGTCGCCGTCGCGCCCACGGGCCTCGAGCACGCCGTCGGTCAGCAGGAGCAGGGTCTCGCCGGGCGCGAGGACGAGCGTCTGCCGGTCGTACGCCGCCCCCGGGAACGCCCCCGCGACGATGCCGGTCACCGGCACGGCGCGCACGCCGCCGGGGCCGAGGTGGAGCGGGAACGGGTGGCCGGCGCTGGCGAGGTCGACGCGCAGCCCCCCGGCGGCCAGGGGGCGCAGCCGCGCGGCCACCGCGGTGACGAACTTGCCGGGGTCGATCTCGGAGCCGACGAGCACGTCGTTGAGCAGCGCGAGCACGCGGGCGGGGTCGCGGTCGACGAGCCCCGCCGTGCGGACGGACTGGCGGGACTGGCCGGTGAGCACCGCGGCTTCGACGCCCTTGCCGCAGACGTCGCCGACGACGACGGTCCAGTCGTCGCCCGCGCCGTGCACGTCGTAGAAGTCGCCGCCGAGCTCGCTGTGCTCGAGCGCGGCGCGGTAGCGGGCCGCCAGGCGCACACCGGGCACAGCGGGGAGCCGCGGTGGGCGCAGGCTCGCCTGGAGCACGCTGGCGACGGAGCTCCGCTCGCCGTAGAGGCGCGCCGCGTCCAGCGCGAGAGCCGCCCGGCCGACGAGCTCCTCGAGCACGGCGAGCGCGCCCTCGTCCTCGGGTGCAGTGCGCAGCGTGACGGTCCCGAACGCCGTGCCGCGCGCGACCAGCGGCAGGTGCAGCGCGGTGCCCGCGCGCAGGTGCCGGCCGCTGCGCAGCACGTGCTCGACGTCGCTGGGGATGCTCGGCAGGACCACCGGGTCCAGGCCGTGGGACTCCCCGTCGGCCCGCAGCAGCGACACGCGGGCCGAGCGCCCGGTGACGAGCACGACGCGCGCGTCGTCGGTGAAGCGCGGGACGAGCAGGTGCAGGGTGCGGGCGATCGTGCGCGAGAGGTTGAGCGAGCCCGCGAGCGCCCTGCTGGCCTCCGAGAGGAACGACGAGCGCTCGCGCTCGGCGAGCAGCGCCTCGGTGAGGGCGGCCTCGACGTCGGTCCGCAGCTCGGAGGGCAGCCCGGGGAGCCCCTCGCCGGGTGACGTCGCCGCTCCCGGGAGGGTGACCGGGAGGGACTGTTGCCTTGGCGAATCAGCCATCGCCCCCCACGCTAGGCAGCCGCGCCCGCTTTGTCGATCTCGGCCGGTCGGGGTCACCCGCACGAGGAGGGGTCAAGGGCGCCCGGGCACCGCCGATGGGGGAGGCGTGAGGGGGAGAGGCGGCAGCGGGGCGCACCAGGCGCTCCCGGTGCACCAGGCGAACCGAGCGCACCGGGCGTACCTCGGCGTCGGGGTGCTCCTCGTGGTCGCCCACGTCCTCGCCCAGCTTGCGTGGGGCCCGCTGGTCGGCCAGCTCGCGTACCTCACCGTCGACGCCACGGCCGTCGTCGCGCTCGGGTGGCGAGCGGCCCGCTCGCCGCGACGCGCCCGCTCCACCTGGCTGCTGCTCGCCCTGGGGATGCTCGCCACCGCCGTGGGGGACGCGACCTGGACGCTGCTGCTGACGGTGCTCCACCGCTCGCCGTTCCCGTCGGTGGCGGACGTGGCCTACCTCGCGCAGTACCCCCTGCTGGCAGCCGCGCTCGTGGTCCTCGCCCGTCGCCGCGGCGGGCTGCACGGGCGCGAGGCGCACCTCGACAGCGCCGTCCTCACCGTCGGGCTCGGCCTGCTCGTGTGGGTCGGTGTCGTGCGGCCCGCCCTCGCCGACGCCGACCCCGGCCTCGGGACGGTGGTCTCCCTCGCGTACCCCGTCGGGGACGTGCTGCTGCTCGCCACGGCGGCCCGGCTCTGGGCGGGAGGCGGCCGGCGGAGCACGTCGCTGCGCATGCTCCTCGGCGGGCTCGTCGCGACGCTGCTGAGCGACGTCTGGTTCGCGCAGCTCGGGGACAGCGGGGGCGACGTCCTCGCGCTCGCCGCCAGCCTGCCGTTCCTCGCGGCGTACCTCCTGCTGGGAGCTGCCGCGCTGCACCCCGACGCGGCCGCGCTCACCGACCCCCAGCCCCCGCCGGCCGAGCCCCTCCCGCGGCGCCGGCTGCTGGCGCTCACCGCCGCCAGCCTGCTCTCCCCGGTGACGCTCGCGGTCGAGCTCGCGCTGGGCCGGTCGCTCGACGGGTGGGCGGTGGCGGCGAGCTCGGCGGTGCTCTTCCTCCTCGTCGTCGCCCGCATGGCCGGGCTGCTCCGCCGCCTGCAGGACCAGGCCGTGCGGCTCGAGCGGCTGTCGCGCACGGACGCTCTCACCGGGCTGCCCAACCGGCGCAGCGGCGACGCCGAGCTGGACCGCGCCCTGCACGCGTGCCGCGCGGCCGGCGCACCGCTGGCCGTCGCGATGGTCGACCTGGACCACTTCAAGCAGTTCAACGACAGCCGCGGCCACCAGGCGGGCGACCGGCTGCTCGTGGGCTGCGCCGCCGCCTGGCGCGAGCAGCTGCCGCGGTCGGCGACGCTCGCGCGCTACGGCGGGGAGGAGTTCCTCGTCGTGCTGCCCGGGAGGAGCGCCGAGCAGGCGGTCGTCCTCCTCGGCCGGCTCACGCGCGTCACGCCGGAGGGTCGCACGTTCTCCGCCGGCGCCGCGGAGTGGGACGGGCGCGAGCTGCCCGAGGCGCTGGTCGACCGCGCCGACCAGGCGCTGTACGCCGCGAAGCGGGCCGGGCGCGCCCGCGTGGAGCGCGCCCAGCCCGCGACCGCCGCCTAGGCTCCGCTCCTAGCCCCGGCTCCTAGCCCGCGACCGGCGCGCGGCCCAGCAGGGGCGGTAGCTGCCGGCACACCGCCGCCAGGGCGCGCAGGTCGGACTCGACGAGCGCCTGCGGCCCGTCGCAGAGCGCGGTCTCCGGGTGCGGGTGCACGTCGACGAGGATGCCGTCCGCGCCGACGGCGATCGCCGCGCGCGACAGCGGGATCACCAGGTCGCGCCGTCCGCCCGAGTGCGAGGGGTCGACCATGACCGGCAGGTGGCTCAGCCCCTGCGCGACGGGCACGGCAGCGATGTCGAGGGTGTTCCGCGTCGCGGTCTCGAACGTCCGGATGCCCCGCTCGCAGAGCACGATGTCGAGGTTGCCGCGCTGGGCGATGTACTCCGCGGCCATGAGCCACTCCTCGATGGTGGCGCTCATCCCGCGCTTGAGCAGCACCGGCTTGCCGGCCGCCCCCACGGCCTGGAGCAGGCCGAAGTTGCCGGCGTTGCGGGTGCCGATCTGCAGCATGTCGGCGTACGACGCGACGAGCTCGACGTCGTGCGCGTCCACGACCTCCGTCACGACGGGCAGGCCGGTCTCCGCGCGCACGTCGGCGAGGATCTCGAGGCCGCGCTGGCCGAGGCCCTGGAACGCGTACGGCGAGGTCCGCGGCTTGTACGCGCCGCCGCGCAGCAGCGTCGCGCCCGCGGCCTTGGCCATCTGCGCAGCGGCGAGGGTCTGCTCGGGCGACTCGACCGCGCACGGACCGGCGACGAGGGTGAACGTGCCGGGGCCGATCGGCACGCCGCCGACGACGACCGTGCTCTTCTCGGGGTGGTGCTCGCGGCTCACCAGCTTGTACGGCGTGCTGACCCGCACGACGTCGCTGACGCCGGGCAGCGCCTGGAGCTCGAGGTCGCCGAACGCCGTGACGTCGCCGATGAGCCCGACGATGGTGCGCGAGACGCCGCGGCTGACGAAGGCCTCGCCGCCCGCCGCCTCGACGCGCTCGACGACGGCGGCGACGTGCTCCTCGGTGGCCTCGGGGGCCATGACCACGACCATGGGGTGTCCTCTCAGGGGTTCCGCGCCCGCCCGCCGGGACACGAGGAAGCCCCGGGCTCGACGAGCGCCGGGGCTTGGGGGGTCGGTGTGCGGGGCTAGGCAGCGGCTGCCGGACGCCCCGCCCGGACCCAGCCGGGCGCGTCGCCGACGCCATAGAACTGTCGCTGCACGGGCAGGACTGTACCCCACCGGCCCGGCCTCCCGCCCGCTGACCCTGCGGTCGCCCGCCCGCCCCTCCGCGGTGATCATGCACATCCTGGGGCGCGCCGGCCCAGGACGTGCATGATCACGGGGAGAGGGGTGGTCCCTCAGACCCCAGGAGGGGTCAGCGGCGCAGGGACTTCAGCAGCGCCACGTCGGCGGCGTTCTCCGCCTGCTCGCCCGGCGTCTCGAGGACGAACGGCACGCCCCTCGTCGCCGGGTGGCGCAGCAGCGCGCGGAACGGCGCCTCACCGATGTGCCCGGCGCCGATGCGCTCGTGGCGGTCCTTCGCCGCGCCGCACACGTCCTTGCTGTCGTTGGCGTGCACGAGGCGCAGGCGCCCCGGGCCGGCGACAGCGACCACCTCGTCGAGCAGGCGGGCCGCGCCGCCGCGGGCGGCCAGGTCGTGGCCGGCGGCGAACGCGTGGCAGGTGTCGAGGCAGAGGCCGACGCGGGGGTGCCGGTCCAGCGCGTCGAGGTACGGGCCGAGATCCGCCGCGAGCGCGCACAGCGACTGCCCCTGGCCGGCCGTGGGCTCGAGCAGCAGGTCGGGGGCGTCGTCGCCCAGCTCGTCGAGCAGCGGCAGCACCGCCTCGCGCACCTGGCGCAGCGCCGCGTCGCGCGGGGTCCCGTCGACCGCCGACCCGGTGTGGACGACGACGCCGCGGGCGCCGATCTGCGCCGCGCGCTCGAGGTTGTGGCGCACGATGCGGCGGCTGCCCTCCAGCGTCGTCGGCGTCGGCGAGCCGAAGTTGACGAGGTACGGCGAGTGCACGAAGACGGACAGCCCGCGCTCGGCGCAGCCGGCGCGGAACGCCTCGTCCTGCGCCGGGTCGCCGGGGCTCGCGGCCCAGCCGCGCGGGTTGCCGACGAAGACCTGGACGACCTCGGCGCCCAGGGCGTCGGCGTACGCCAGACCGCCGCGCGCGAGTCCGCCCGGCGTGCGGATGTGCGCGCCGACGGGGTTGCGCCGCGTCACGTGGTGGTGAGGTGGACCGTCGAGCCCTGCGGCGCCGAGCCGTGCTTGCTCTGGTAGAGCACCCGGCCGAGGATGTCGATCCCGCCGGTGGTGACGCGGAAGCCAGCCGCCTCGAGCCGGCCGCGCGCCGCCCCCGTGCGCATCCCCACCACGGAGGGGACCTTCACGAGCGGCGGGCCCTGCGAGACGGTGACCGGGACGGTCGTGCCGGGCAGCACCGAGGTGCCGGCCGACGTGCCCTGGCTCATCACCTCGCCGTCCGGGACGGTGAGGCTGTAGTCCTTGCTGGTCGCGATCTCGAGCCGCACCGCGGCGAGGGCCGCGGTGGCGTCGTCCGCGCTGAGCCCGAGCAGCCGAGGGACCTTGACCGGGCGCGGCCCCGAGCTCACGACGAGGGCGACGGCGGTGCCCGCGCGCTGCGACTCGCCCGCGGGGGGCGTGGTCGAGACGACCATCCCCTTCGGCACCGTGTCGCTCCACGCCCCGCTGACGGCGCCCGCCGTGAGGTGCGCGGCCGCGATCGCCGCACGCGCGTCCGCGACGCTCTTGCCCGCCACCTGCGGGACGTCGTGCACCTCGGGCCCGCGGGAGACGACGAGGTGCAGGGTGCTGCCGCGCCGCAGCCACGGGTCGTGGGGCGTGCTGTCGATGACGCGGCCCCGCTGGACGTGGTCGTCGTAGCGCTCGGCCACCGCGACGCCGAAGCCGTGGGCGCGCGCGACCTGCGTCGCCTGCGCGGTCGGGAGGCTGTCCAGCGACGGCGGGCTCGCGTAGCGGAGCGGTCCCCACCACGCGCCCGCGCCGACGAGCGCGAGCAGGACGACGAGGGCCGCGAGCGCGCGGCGGCGACGTCGTACGCGACCGGGGGAGGGGCGGCGGGGTGCCGCGGGCGGGGCAGCGGGCAGCGGCGGCACCGGCCGCGTCGCCGTGGGCGAGCGGGGAGCGACGACCTCGGTGGCCTGGCCCCCGAGCGAGGCCCGGACCGCGCGGGCGGCGGCGAGCATGGCGGCGGCGTCGCGGAACCGGGCGGACGGGTCGCGCCGCGTCGCGTCCTGCACGAGCCGGTCCAGCGCGGGCGGCAGCTCCGGCCGCAGCGAGGACGGCGCCGGCACCGCGCTGTGGACGTGCTGGTAGGCCACCTGGATCGGCGTCTCGCCCGCGAAGGGGCGCTCCCCGGTGAGGGCCTCGAAGAGCACGACCCCTGCGGCGTAGACGTCGACCCGCTCGTCGGCGGTCCCGCGCTCGAGGACCTCCGGCGCGAGGTAGCCGACCGAGCCGAGGACGCCGTCGGCCCGCGTCGTGCTCGCCGCGGTGACCGCGCGGACGAGGCCGAAGTCGCCGACCTTGACCGCGCCGTCCGCGCGCAGCAGGACGTTCTCGGGCTTGACGTCGCGGTGGACGAACTGCGCTGCGTGCGCAGCGCCCAGCGCCTCGAGCACCGGCAGCAGCACGTCGAGCGCCTGCGCGGGGTCGAGCCGGCCGCGCTCGCGCAGCAGGTCGCGCAGGGTGCCGCCCTCGACGTACTCCATCGCGAGCCAGACGCGCCCGGCGTCCTCGCCCTGGTCGAGCACCGCGACGATGGTCGGGGCCGAGAGCCGCGCCGCGGCCTTCGCCTCGCGGCCGAAGCGCGCGACGAGGTCGGGGTCCGTCGTCAGCCAGGGGTGCATGACCTTGAGCGCGACGCGGCGCTCGAGCCGCAGGTCCAGCGCGTCGTAGACGGTCGCCATGCCGCCGCTCGCGACGCGGCGCTCGACGCGGTAGCGCGCGTCGACGACCTGCCCGACCAGCGGGTCGGCGACCGCAGAGTCCACCCGTGGAGTCTAGGCGCCGAACCTCCCGCGCAGGGCCATCACGCTCGCGACGTACTGCTTGGTGTCGGAGAACATCCCGCGGCTGCGCACCGAGGCGAGCCCCTGGTAGTAGCCCGCGACCGCCTGCTCGGTGGTGGCCGCCGTGCGCGTCAGCACCTGCAGCAGGACGACGCCCGCCGTGGCGTTGTCGTACGGGTCGAGCAGGTTGAGCCGGCGCCCGACGATGCCGGACGCCCACTCCCCGGTGGCGGGCATGACCTGCAGTGCCCCGATGGCCCCGGCGACGCTCACGACGCGCGGGCTCCACCCCGACTCCTGGTACGCGACGGCGAGCGCGAGCGACGGGCTCACGCCGTGCTTGCGGGCGGTGGAGGCGATGATGGCGCGCATCCGGTCGCGCGAGGGCAGCGAGCGGGAGGCGAGCTTCGCGCGGTTGACCGCGGCGCGGCGCACGGTCTCGCTCGGGTAGGTCCGCCCGGCGAACGAGTTCGACCCCGTGGTGCGCAGCGGGCGGCTCGTCGCCTTCCGCCGGGTCGGCGTCCTGCTGGGGGTGCGCGTCGTGGTCCGGACGGCCGTCGTGCGGTGGACGGGGATCCGGAGCACCTGCCCGATCCGCACCATGCTGTCGCCGGGCAGCGAGTTGCGCAGCCGGATCGCGCTGGCCGGCGTCCCGTAGTGGCGGGCGATCCGCTGCAGGCTGTCGCCGGGGCGCACGACGTAGCGCACGTAGACCACCCGGGTCGAGCGCACGGTGGTGGTGCGCACGGTCGTGCGCCGGGCCGTGGTGCGGTGCGCGCGGGAGCCCGCCGACCGCTTCGCGGCGATCTTCGCCTGCGCCGCAGCGGTGGGCACCTTCAGCACGGCGCCCGCGATGATGACGTGCCCGTTGCCGGGGAGGTCGTTGGCGCGCACGAGGCGCGCCACGCTCGTGTGGTAGCGGTGCGCGATCGCCGAGAGCGTGTCGCCCTGGCGGACGCGGACCGTCGTCCATCCCGGCGCCGCCGCCGTCCCGAGCACCGCGACGAGCAGCGGCACCGCGAGCGCGCGCAGCGCGCCGGCTCGCCGCGGGCGCGGCCCTGCCGCTCGACCCGGGGTGGCCTCGCTCATCGTGCCTCTTCCTCGGCGGCCTTCCGCCTGCTGCGGGGGAGCGGCGAGCCGCTCGTCGTCACGACAGCTGTGTCGGCGTGTCGCTCCTGGTGCTGGAGGGGCACGCTAGTAGTGTTGTGGCGATTGTGACAAGAGTGACGACCTGCCCAGCCGCCCCGCGGCTCGCTAGAGTGCGCCCGTGAGCAACGCAGCCCCCGAGGTCGACACCCTCGTCAGCAGCTGGCTGACCGTCCCCGACGTCGCCGAGGCGCTCGGCGTCGACGTGGTCAAGGTCCGCTCGCTGATCAAGGACCGCGCCCTGCTGGCCGCCCGCCGCGGCGAGCGCAACGTGCTGAGCGTCCCCGCGGCCTTCGTCCTCGACGGCGCTGTGGTCAAGGGCCTGCCCGGCCTCATCACCGTGCTCGGCGACGCGGGCTTCGACGACGACGAGGCCCTGCGCTGGCTGTTCACCCCGGACGACTCGCTGCCCGGCACCCCCGTGCAGGCGCTGCGCGAGAACCGTGGGACCGAGGTCAAGCGGCGCGCCCAGGCGCTCGCGCTCTGACCCCGGCGCGCCGACCCGCGCGCTGGCCCCGCGTCCGACCTCCCGCCCCGCGCGTGCGGCCGGCCGGGGGCGGGCAGGGGCTGCGCCATGCCAGAGCAGCAGGAGCACGCGGAGCACGTGGTGCGCTCGGAGCCGGTCTACGACGGGCCGAAGGTGGGCGTGCGCCGGGCCGTCGTGCCCGACGGCGGCGAGGAGCGGGCGTACGACGTCCTCGCCCACCCGGGCGGCGTGGCGGTCGTGGCCCTGCGCGAGGACCGGCAGGTGCTGCTCGTCGAGCAGTTCCGGCCCGCCGTCGAGCAGCGCCTGTGGCAGCTGCCCATGGGCTTCCAGGACCGGGAGGGCGAGCCCCCGGAGCAGGCCGCGCGGCGCGAGCTGCACGAGGAGACCGGCTGGTCCGCCGAGCGGTGGCGGCACCTGCGCACCGTCGCCCCCGCGGCCGGCGTGAGCGAGGAGCGCACCGAGCTCTACCTCGCCACGGGACTCGCACCGGGCGAGGCCGAGCGCGAGGACGACGAGCAGGGGATGGAGCAGCGCTGGGTGGCGCTGGACGAGGCGGTCGACGACGCCGTCGCCGGGCGGCTGCTCTGCGGCACGACGTCGCTCGCGCTGCTGCTCGTCGCTGAGCTGCTCCGCCGGGACGGCGGCTCGGTCGCCTGACCCTCCTCAGGCGGCGCCGGGGAGCGGGCGCCACGACCGCGCCTCGCGCCGCGCCGCCGCCGCCCGCACGAGCCCGGGGACCGCGACGCGGAGCCGCTTGGGCAGGGGCACCGAGACGCGGGCGGAGAGCACGTCGTGGTCCACCCGCTCGATCTCGTCGAGGATGCCGCCGTAGAGCACGAGCGCGGTCCTGATGCAGTCCCGGCTCGTGGGGTGCAGGTGGTCGATGCCGCTCTCGGCGACGGCGTAGATCTCCCGGCAGCGGCGTACCTCGAAGGCGATGAGCTCGCGCACGTGGGGGAGGGCCGGGGCGACGGCCAGGTCGGCGCGCGTGACGCCGAAGCGGTCGAGGTCCTCCTGCGGCAGGTAGACCCGGCCGCGCTGCAGGTCCTCGGCGACGTCGCGGAGGAAGTTGCTCAGCTGGAACGCCTCGCCCAGAGCAGCCGCGGCGGGAGCGGCGGCGTCGTCGAGCGGCTCGAGGATCGGCAGCATCTCCAGCCCGATGACCGCCGCCGAGCCGTGCATGTAGCCGCGGAGGTCGTCGTACGTCGCGTACGACGTCACCGTGAGGTCCATCGCCATCGAGTCGAGGAACGCGACCACGTGCTCGACCGGGATGTCCCAGCGGCGCACGGTGTCGACCATGGCGCTCCCCACGGGGTCCGTCGAGGAGCCTGCCTCGAGGTCGGCGAGGAAGCGCTGGGCCCAGGGGAGCAGCGCGTCGGGGTGCGGGTCCGTGAGCGAGTCGACGAACTCGTCGGCGTAGCGGGCGAAGCCGTAGAGCGCGTGCACGTAGGGCCGCTTGTGCGAGGGCAGCAGCAGCGTCGCGAGGTAGTAGGTCTTGCCGTGCTCGGCGTTGAGCCGTCGGCAGACCTCGTAGGACTCGCGCAGCGCGGGGTCGGTGATGCCGGCGGCGTCGAGGTCGCGCGCGCCGCCCTGCAGCTGCAGCCGGCTCACCGCCACGCCCGCGACCGGTACGCCCTGTCGGGCCCCGTGATCCGCTCGGCCGCCAGCCGCCCGCTGAGCAGCACCATCGGCACGCCGACGCCCGGCTGGGTCCCGCTGCCGGCGAACGCGACGTTGTCGCCCCAGGTGTTGCGCGGCCGGAACGGACCGGTCTGGAGGAACGTGTGGGCGGCGGCGAAGGGCGCCCCGGCCTCCATGCCGCGCTCCTCCCAGTCGAGCGGGGTGGTGAGGTGCTCGACCTCGATGGAGTCACCGAAGCCGCTGAGACCGCGGGACTCCATCGAGGCGACCATGGCGTCGCGGTAGCGCGGACCCTCGCCGCGCCAGTCGATCCCCGCGCGCAGGTTGGGCGTCGGGAACAGCGCGTAGTACGACTCCTTGCCCGCCGGCGCGAGTGAGGGGTCGCTCGCCGTCGGGCGGGTCACGAGGAACGACGGGTCGCTCATCAGCCTGCCCTGGTCGATGATCTCGTCGAAGACGCCCTCCCAGGCATCGCCGAAGAAGATGTTGTGGTGCACCAGGTCGGGGTACGTCGCGGTGCTCCCCGCGAGCAGCAGCGCGCAGGACGGTGAGTAGGAGAGGCGCTCCACCCGGCGCGGCACCGACCCCAGCAGGTCGCGGTGGGCGACGGGCAGGTCGGGGTTGAGGACGAGCGCGTCGCAGGGGATGCGCTCCCCGTCCGCGGTGATGACGGCGACCGCCCGCTTCCCGCGGGTCTCGACCCGGGAGACCGTGGTGCCGTAGCGGAACTCGACGCCCGCCTTCTCGGCGGCACCCGCCAGCGCGCGGGGTACGGCGTGCATGCCGCCGCGCGGGAAGTAGACCCCCGCCACGGAGTCCATGTAGGCGATGACGGCGTAGATCGCGAGCGCGTCCTGCGGGGCGAGCCCGGCGTACATCGACTGGAAGGAGAAGACCCGCTGGGTGCGGGGGTCCTGGAGGTACTGCCCGACCTTCGGGGTGAGCTTGCGGAAGCCGCCGATGGCGACGAGCCGGGCCAGGCTGGGGGAGACCAGCGAGAGCGGCGAGTCGATGTTGCGGTCGATGAAGTGCCGGATCTGCAGGCGGTAGAGCTCGGAGACGAACTCGACGTAGCGCCGGTAGCCCGCTGCCTCGCCCGCGCCGCAGACGCGCGTGATCTCCTCGGCCATCTGCTCGGTGTCGGCGTGCACGTCGAGGACGGAGCCGTCGGCGTAGCGCGCGCGGTAGAGCGGGCGCACCGGCTCGAGGTCGAGCCAGTCCTCGAGCTCCTCGTCCACGCAGGCGAGCGCGTCGGCGATGAGCTCGGGCATGGTGAGCACCGTCGGGCCGGTGTCGAACGACCAGCCCGCGTCGCGCAGGACGCCCGCCCGGCCGCCGGGCTCGGCCTCCCGCTCGATGACGGTGACGCGGCGCCCGGCGCCGGCGAGGCGCAGCGCGGCGGACAGGCCGCCGAGCCCGGCGCCGACGACGACGACGGAGTCCGAGGGTCCCTTGAGCGTGCGCACGTCAGACCGTCCGCGCGGTGGCGGCGACGGCCAGCTCGCGCAGCGCGGTGCAGGCCGTGGCGTCGAGCGTGCCCGACCCCGCCGCCGCGTCGAGCGCGCCGAGCGCCTCGTCGAGGCTGCGCGTGATGCGCTGCTCGGTCGCCTCCAGCGCACCGGTGTCGACGAGGACCTCGCGCAGCGCGGCCACGCCGTCCGCGTCGAGCCTCGGGTCGCCGAGCAGCCTCGCCACCACCGCCTCCTGGCGCGGCGTCGCGGCCGCGAGCGCCTCGGCCACGAGCACCGTGCGCTTGCCCTCGCGCAGGTCGTCGCCGGCCGGCTTGCCGGTCTCCGACGGGTCGCCGAAGACGCCGAGCACGTCGTCGCGCAGCTGGAAGGCCTCGCCCAGCGGCAGGCCGTACGCCGACAGCGCGTCGAGCACGGCCTGGTCCCCGCCGGCGAGGCTGGCGCCGAGGTGCAGCGGGCGCTCGATGGTGTACTTCGCGGTCTTGTAGCGGGCCACCCGCAGCGCCCGGTCGACCTCCGTGCTGGCGACGGCCTGCTCGAGCACGTCGAGGTACTGGCCCGCCATGAGCTCGAGGCGCATCGTGTCGTAGACCGGCTGCGCGCGCCGCAGCGCTTCGGGCGGCAGGCCGCAGCGGGCGAGCATCGTGTCGGACCAGACGAGGCACAGGTCGCCGAGCAGCACGGCGGCGGCCGTGCCGAACTGCTCCGGCACGCCCTGCCAGCGCTCGCCGCGGTGCAGCGCCGCGAAGCGCCGGTGCACGGCGGGCTTGCCGCGACGGGTGTCGCTGCCGTCCATGACGTCGTCATGGATGAGCGCGCAGGCGTGGAGCAGTTCGAGGGCGGAGGCCGCGCGGACGACCTCCTCGCCGTCGGCCCCGCCGGCGCCCCGCCACCCCCAGTACGCGAAGGCGGGCCGCAGCCGCTTCCCGCCGTCGAGCAGGAAGTCCTGCACCGTGCCCATCACGGGCGCGAGGTCCGGAGCCACGGCGTCCAGTGCCGGCGCCTGCGCGTCGAGGAACTCGGCCAGCGCCTTCTCGACGCGGGCCAGCAGGTCCGTACCGTCCAGGGCGGTCGGCAGGGAGCGGGCCACGGGACCTCCAGCGCGTCGGGGATGCGCTTCGAGCGTAGGGGCAGCGGGAGCGCTCGGCAGTCCGAGATCATCCGGGCTCCCCGAGGTGCTCGTCGCCCAGGGAGCGCTCCCCGCCCCGCTGGCTACCCTGGGTGCGTGCCCTCCTCGCTCGATGCCGCGCCTGCCGCGCCCGCCGGGACTGCTGCTCCCACCGCCCCCGCCAGCGCGCCCACGCGCGTGGGTGCCCTGCTCGCGTCCGGCCGGCCGTCGTACTCCTTCGAGTTCTTCCCGCCGAAGACCGACGAGGGGGAGCGCCAGCTGTTCCGCGCCGTGCGCGAGCTCGAGCCGCTGCAGCCGACGTTCGTCTCCGTCACCTACGGCGCCGGCGGGTCGACCCGCGACCGCACCGTCCGCATCACCCGGCGCATCGCCGAGGACACCACGCTGCTGCCGGTCGCCCACCTCACCTGCGTCGGCGCCTCGCGCGCCGAGGTGCGCAGCGTCATCGGGCAGTACGCCGACGCCGGCATCCGCAACGTGCTCGCGCTGCGCGGGGACCCGCCCGCCGGTGCCGGCACCGAGTGGCAGCCGCACCCGGAGGGCCTGCGCTACGCCGTCGAGCTGGTCGAGCTCGTCCGCTCGCTCGGCGACTTCTCCGTCGGGGTCGCGGCGTTCCCCGAGAAGCACCCCGAGGCCGTCGACCTCGCGGCGGACGCCGAGGTGCTGGTCCGCAAGGCCGACGCCGGCGCCGAGTACGCCGTCACCCAGTTCTTCTTCCGCGCCGAGGACTACTTCCGCCTGGTGGACCGCCTCGACGCCCTCGGCTGCCGCCTGCCGGTCATCCCCGGGCTGATGCCGGTGACCAACGTCGCGCAGATCCAGCGGATGGTGCAGCTGTCCGGCGCGGCGTTCCCCGACGAGCTCGCCGCCCGCCTGCACGCGGTCGACGGCGACCCGGAGGGGGTCCGCCGGGTGGGCGTGGAGATCGCGGTCGAGCTCGGCCAGCGGCTGCTCGACGGGGGCGCGCCGGGCCTGCACTTCTACACGCTCAACCGCTCGACGGCGACGCGCGAGGCGTACGCCGCGCTGGGGCTCGCTTCCCGCTGACGCTGCCGCCGGTGACCCTCGAGGAGTACCTCGCCGCCTGGTCGCGGCTCCACGCCGGCATCGTCCCGACGGGGATGGTGCGCGGCTGGCTGCGCGTCGCGTACGCGCTGGCCCGGCCGCTCGCCGTGCGCCGCGTCCCGCCCGACGCCGTCACGCTCGCCGGGCTCGTGCTCGGCGCGCTCGTCCCCGTCGCCTGCCTGCCCGGGGCCGCCTGGCCGCTGGCGGGCGCCGCGCTGACCGGTCTCACCGGCCTCGTCGACGGGCTCGACGGGGCGGTGGCGGTGCTCACCGGGCGGACGACGCGGTGGGGGTGGCTGCTCGACTCCGTGGTGGACCGGGTCACCGACGCGTGCTTCGTGCTCGCGCTCGCCGTCCTGGGCGCGCCGCCGCTGCTCGCCGGTGCGGCGCTCGTGCTCGCCTCCCTCCAGGAGTACGCGCGGGCCCGCGCCGCGGCCGGGGGGACCGAGCTGCCCGCGTACCCGGTGGGGGAGCGGGCGACCCGCGTGGTCGTCGTGGCGCTGTTCGCGGTCGGCGCGGCCGTGGGTCCCGGCCCGGCGCCGGCCTGGGGGACGGCCGGCGCCGCGGCGCTCGTCGCGGGAGGGGCGACGGGCTGCGCCCAGCTGCTGCTGAGGGCGCGCCGCGAGCTGCGCGGCTAGCTAGACCGGCAGCCGGGCGAGGCTGCAGCGGGTGACGTAGGGCAGGGCGACGCGCTCCCGGCCGGCCAGCTCGGGGGCGGTCCGGGCCAGCTCGGCCACCGCGGCCAGGACGCGCTCGCGGTCGGAGGGCGCGGCGGCGATGACGTAGCTGCGCGAGGCGGCGAGCTCGACGAGGTCGCCGGGGGCGAGCTCGTGCTGCCAGGGCACCTCGAACCGCTCCACCGGGCCGAAGGGCGCGCCGACGCCGGGCCGGGCGTAGGCCTCGTCCTGCCGCACGTCGGGCTCCATGAGCCTGCCGAGCTCGGCGACCCACCCGACGGACTCGTCGCGGACGTTCCACAGCAGGGCGAGCGCGCCCCCGGGCCGCAGCACGCGGGCCGCCTCCGGCACCGCGCGCTCCGGGTCGACCCAGTGCCAGGCCTGGGCCGCGATGACGACGTCGACGCTCGCGTCCGGCACGGGGAGCTGCTCCGCGGTGCCGGCGAGGACCTCGACCGGGCGCCCTGCGGAGCGGGAGAGGACCGCGCGCATGCCGGCGTCCGGCTCGACCGCGACCACGTCGTGGCCGCGGGCGGCGAGCTGCCGGGTCAGCTTCCCCGTGCCGGCGCCCAGGTCGAGCACGCGCACGGGGTGCGCCGGCAGCAGCCGGTCGAGGGCCTGGTCAGGGTAGCCCGGACGGACCCGGTCGTAGAGGTCCGCGACGACGCCGAACGACGTCCCGCGCGCGCCGGTCACGAGGTGCGCAGGAGCAGCGGGCTGCCGCCGACCTTCACCGAGTCGCCGCCCTTGGCCGGCGTGCTCGCGCCCGTGAGGCTCACCGCAGTCCGGGTCCCGCTGGGCACGGGGTAGTCGACCGTCCGCGAGGGGTTCCAGACGATCCGGCCGCTGCCGACCCAGCAGGTCCAGGTGCCGTCGTCGCTGGTGGTGCAGCCGCGCCAGCCGGGCCCGACCATCCACGACCGGATCGTCGTCCAGGCCGCGGCCGCAGCCGTCGGCTTCTGGTCCTTGCCGACCAGGCTGACCGGGAGCGACGTGGTAGTCCAGGAGTACCAGTAGGACCGGCGCACGCCGAGGTCCTGGGTGACGAGGAAGTTGCGGGCGACGTAGGCCGCCTGCGTCGCCGCCGAGAAGGTCGCCCCGTCGGTGGCGCCACCGGTGGGCAGGCCGAAGTTGACCTCGGTGTTCCAGATCGGCTTGCTGCTCGCGCCCACCTTGGCGAGGCGGGTCTGCACGTCGTCGAGGATCGTCCCCATGTCCTCGGGAGTGCCCTTGGGCTCCGGGTAGAGGTGGACGTTGACGACGTCGGCCCACTGCGCCCCGCCGGCGTCCAGGTAGCGGGTGAAGTCGCCGCGCTGGGCGTTGCGGCGGACCACGAACCCCGGGGTGGTCACCGTGGCCTCCGGGTCCACCGCCTTGATCGTGGTGTAGGCCGCCTTCGCGAACGGCACGAGCTGCTTCATGCTGCCCGTCCAGAACTGCTTGGCGTTGGGCTCGTTCCACACCTCGTAGTCGGCGATGCGGCCCTTGTAGCGGGTCGCGACGGCCTTGACGTAGGTCGTCCAGCTGCCGACCGACCGCGGGACCGACGGCCCGTAGCCGGTGCTGCTGGCGTACGCCGGGTCGCTCGGGTCCGACGCCGCCCACTGCGGGGTCTGGCCCAGCACGAGCAGGACCCGCTCACCGGCCTTCTGCGCGGTGGCGACCGCGGTGTCGAGCCTCGTCCAGTCCCAGGTGCGCGAGGTCGGCTGCAGGTCGCGCCAGGTCGTGCCCTCCGTGTCCCAGAGGCGGACCTCGCCGACGGGCACGCCCGGCACCTTGCCTGCGGCGAGCTCGGCGTCGTGGATGCCGAACAGCGTCCCCGGCACGGTCGTCGCCGTCTGCCTCGGCGGCTGGACGTCACCTGACGAGGGCGCGGAGGGCGTCGGGCTGCTGCTGCCCGGTGACGTGGTCCCGCCCGGCGCCGGCGCGGTGGTCCCGGGAGCGGCGGCGGGCGGGGTGGTCGTCGTCGCCGGAGGCACGGCCACGGGCACGACGGGCGTGCTCGGTGCGGGCGGCGGGGGCAGCGGCGGCGTCGAGGGGAGGGCGTAGTCCGGCAGCGGGCTGAGCCCCGCCAGCGGTCCGCCCGACGCGGTCAGCCAGCCGGGGCTCGCGCTGTAGGACTCCACCGAGGCCGACGCCCCGCGAGGCTCGCCCCCCGCCAGTCCCGCCCCCACCGCGACGAGCGCCGCCACGAGGACCGCGAGCCCGGCGGCCAGGACCGCGCGGGCGGCGCGGCGCGTGGTCGAGGGGGGCACCGGGGTCGCGGCGACGACCCCCTCGGTGGGGGCGGCGGCCGCGCGGCGGCGGAACGGGAGGCGGTAGCTCGGGCGGGGGAGGCGCATGCGGCGGCGGGTCCTTCCAGCAGCGGGCCGTCTCCCGACCACCCTAACCGCTAGGCGGCGCCGACCTGCTCCGCGACGATCGCCGCCGACAGGGCCACCAGCGGCAGCCCGCCGCCGGGGTGCGCCGAGCCCCCGACGAGGAACAGCCCCGGCAGCGGGCTCCGGTTGGCGGGGCGCAGCAGGGGGGCCGCCCGCCCGTGCGCCGCGCTGCCGTAGATCGAGCCCCCGGGCGCGCCGGCGGCAGCCTCGAGGTCCGCCGGCGTGCGCACCTCCGACCACAGCAGCCGCTGGCGCATGTCCAGCCCGCGGGCCGCGAGCAGGTCCAGCACCTGGTCCGCGTACGCGGTGGCGACGCCCGGCGCGCGCCAGTCCGTCCCCGCGGAGCCACTGCCGGGGGAGTGGAGCGGTGCGTTGACGAGGACGAACCACGCCTCGCCGCCCTCGGGGCGCATCGCCGGGTCGTCGGGCGAGCAGACGTAGACCGCCGGGTCGGCGGCGGTGCGCCCGGCGAAGACCGCGTCGAACTCCGCGTCGTAGTCCGCGGGGAACAGCACGGTGTGGTGGGTCAGCCCGGGGGTCCGGCCGCGCAGCGCCAGGAGCAGGACGAAGCCGCCGAAGGACCGGTCGGCGCGCCGCACCCGGCGCAGCGCGCGGCGTGTCTGCGGCAGCGGCGGCAGCAGCGAGCCGTAGACCAGCCCGGCGTCCGCGTCGGCGACGACGACGTCGGCCGGCAGCCGCTCGCCGCCGGCCAGCTCCACCCCGGCCGCGCGCCCGCCCTCGACGAGCACCCGGGTGACCTCCGCGCCCAGCCGGAGCTGCACCCCGAGCTCGAGCACGCGCTGCTCCAGCGCGTTGCCGAGGCGCTGCAGGCCGCCGGCCACGTGCCAGGCGCCGAAGGCCTGCTCGACGAACGGGATCGTGCACAGCGCGGCGGGCGCGCGGCGCGGGTCGGACCCGGCGTAGGTCGCGTAGCGGTCGAGCACGAGGCGCAGGCGCGGGTCGCGCAGCAGCCGGCGCCCCAGCCCGCGCAGCGTCAGCCACGGCGCGACGTCGCGCACCGCGCGCGGGTCGCGGCCGAGGGCGAGCAGCTCGCGGGGCGCGAGGCCCTGCTCGAGGAACGGGCGCCGGGTGCGCTCCCAGACCCGCGCGGCGTGCGCGATGAGCGCGTCCCAGTCGTCGGCAGCCGCGCCGCCGAGCGCGTCGCCGACCGCCTCGCGGGTGCGCGCCCGCGAGGTGTTGGGCAGGACGAGCCGCGTGCCGTCGGCGAACGCGTACGTGAAGGCCGGGTCGACCGGCTGCAGGTCGACGACGTCCTCGAGCGGCGCGCCGGTCTTGAGGAACAGGTCGCGGTAGGTCGCCGGCAGCGTCAGCAGCGAGGGCCCGGTGTCGAAGGCGAAGCCGTCGCGCGACCAGCCGGCGAGCTTGCCGCCGGTCCTCCCCGCCCGCTCGCACAGGACCACGTCGTGGCCGAGCGCGCGGAGCCGGGCGGCCGCGGCGAGGCCGCCCATGCCGGCCCCCACCACCACGACCCTAGGCACCAGCGACCCTACGCATCGACGACCCTGGACACGGGCCAGGAGCCTAGGCGCTGCGCACGCCCCGCGCCCCCGCAGAGCCGTGGCGCAGGTCGATCGCCGGGCGCCCGGCCAGGTCGAGCACGACGTCGTACGCGACCGGCCGCGCGAGCAGGTAGCCCTGGCCGAGGTTGCAGCCGCTGGCGGCGGCGAGGTCGAGCTGCGAGCTCGTCTCGACGCCCTCGGCGACGGTGACCAGCCCGAGCGCGCGGGCCAGGTCGGCCACGCTGCGCACGACCGCGCGGTCGACCGGGGAGGTGTCGATGGACTGGGTGAAGGTGCGGTCCAGCTTCACCGCGGAGACCGGCAGCCGGGTGAGGTAGGTGAGCGCGGTGTGGCCGGCGCCGAAGTCGTCGATGGCGAGGCGCACCCGCTGCCGGCGCAGCTCCTGCAGCGCCCGGCCCGTCGTGGCGAGGTCCTCCAGCAGGGCGCTCTCCGTGACCTCGATGGTGAGGTTCTCGGCGGGCAGGCCGGCCTCGCGGGCGGCGCGGCTCGTCTCGTCGCAGAGGTCGGGGCTCGCGAGCGTGCGCGCCGAGTAGTTGACCCACGCGTCGATCCGCCGCCCGGTGACCCGCGACATCTGCGCGACCTCGGCGCACGCCCGGCGCACGACGTAGCCGTCGAGGTCGAGGATGAGGTCGGACTCGAGCGCCAGCGGCAGGAACGCCTCCGGCGTCAGCAGCCCCTGCGTCGGGTGCTGCCAGCGCATGAGCGCCTCGACGCCGCGCACGACACCGGTGCGCAGGTCGTAGAGCGGCTGGTAGTGCACGACGATCTCGTCGCGCTCCAGCGCCCGGTGCAGCTCCGAGCGGAGCCGCATCTTGCCCTGGGACCGGGCGCGCATCGAGTCGTCGAAGACGTGGCAGCGCCCGCGCCCGGCGTCCTTCGCGGTGTAGAGCGCGAGGTCGGCGTCGCCCAGCAGCTGCTCCGAGGTGGTCGACGCGCTGCGGCTGAGCGCGACGCCGATGCTCACCGTCGGGAAGACCTCGGTGCCGTCGAGCAGGAGCGGCTGGCGGACGGACTCGACGATGCGGCGGCCGAGCCCGGCGAGCGACTCCACGTCGGGCATGTCCTCGCAGACGATGACGAACTCGTCGCCGCCCAGCCGGACGATGGTGTCCTCGGGGCGGACGGCGTCGCGCAGCCGGCCGGCGATCGTCACGAGCAGCGCGTCGCCCGCGCCGTGGCCGAGGCTGTCGTTGACCGACTTGAAGTGGTCGAGGTCGCAGAGCATGACCCCGACCCGGGTGTCGTGGCGGCGCACGCGGGCGAGCGCGTGGCCCAGCCGGTCGTCGAGCAGGGCGCGGTTGCCGAGCCCCGTCAGGGTGTCGTGCCGCGAGAGGTAGGTCAGCTTGCGGTCGAGCTCGGTGCGCTCGGTCGTGTCGCGGACGACCGCGCAGGCGAGCTGGCGCCCGCGGACGTCCATGCTCGTGACGCTGACCTCGGCGGGGAACTCCGACCCGTCGGCGCGCCGGGCCACGACGTCGTGCCCGCGCCCGAGCAGGGCGGGGTCGCGCGACCCGCGGGTGAAGACCGCCAGCACCGGCGGCGGCGAGGCCCCCTCGTCCCCCGGGACCAGCACGTCGAGCGAGACGCCGACGAGCCCGCCGGAGGGGAAGCCGAACATGCGCTCGGCGGTGGGGTTCGCGCTCTCGACGCTGCCGTCCTCCTGGACGATGAGGATGCCGTCGGCGGCGGAGTCGAAGACCGCGCGGACGCGCGCCTCCGACTCGCGGAGCGCTTCGACGGCGCGCCGCTCGCGCTCGCGGCTCTGCAGCTGCTCCACGGCGAGCGCGACGCGGTCGGCGACGATGCGCAGCAGCGTGAGGTCGCTCTCGGCGAACCGGCCGGGGACGTACGAGCCGACCTGGACGACGCCGGTGAGCGTCCCCGCGAGCACCAGCGGGGCGAGGACCAGGCTGCGCAGGCCGGAGCCGTCGCCCCCGGTGTCGCTCACCAGCCGCGGGGCGCGCTCGGCGCCCACCCGGCCGACGAGGCCGTCCCCGCGGGTGACGCGCTCCTGCACGGGCTCGTCGTGCATGCCGATGCTGGCCTGGACGACGAGGTCCTGGCCGGCGGAGAGGTAGATCGAGGCGACGTCGCCGCCGAGGGCGTCGCGGAGCCGGGCCGCGAGCTCCACCAGCGCCTGCTCGGCGGGCAGCGGCAGCAGGGCCACGTCGACGACCTGCTGCAGCATGAGCATGAGCAGCTCCGGCTGGGCGGTGTCGCCGCCGTCGGCCGCTGCGCGCCCCTGCGCAGCCTCCGCGCCGCGTCCGACTCCCGCCATGTCCCCCACCTTCCGCCACTCGGGCGCATGTGCACCCATCGTGCTGGTGTGTTCACCGAACGTACGACTGATCATGCCCCACGTCGATGCTCGCGACCCGTTCGGCTGAACGGGGTGCGGACCTGAGCGGGTGGCCCGTCCAGGCGGGCGGTCACCCGACTCCTCGACCCTTCCACGACAGGGTGCCCCGCCGGTGGCGGCGCACCGAGCGGGCGGTCAGCCAGGCCAGGGCCAGCACGGAGGCGGGGTGGGCCACGGCGTCCGCGGGACGTCCGCCGGTGCGGCGCGCGACGAGCACGCGGCCGAGGACGGCGGCGACGGTGCCGACCGCTCCCGTGCGCGAGCCGCGCAGGGCGGCGGCCGGCGGCACGACGTACGCGGTGAGCAGGAGCGCCGTCGCCCCCGCCGCCCCCGCCGGCGAGCCGAACGCCGCCCACAGCGACTTCGCCCACCCGTCGCGCAGCTCGGTCCAGCCGGCGTACATCCGGCAGGTCGCGAGCGCCGTGCCGTCGGCCACCGTGCCGCGCCCGCCGGCCGCCTTGACGGCCCGGACGAGCGCGATGTCCTCGAGCACCTCGCCGCGGACGGCGGCGTGCCCCCCGCAGCGGGCGTACGCGGCGGCGTCGACCGCGAGCAGCTGCCCGTTGGCGGCGGCGAGCGAGGGGCGGGGGGAGCGCTCCGCGAGCCGCAGCGGCAGCGTCGTCGCCCAGGACCACTGGAGCAGCGGCTGGACGAGCCGCTCCCCCGGGGAGCCGACGAGCTGGCGCGGGTACGGGCTCACCAGGTCGAGGCCGTGGCGGCGGAGCAGGTCGACGGTCGCGCGCACGGCGTGCGGCGCGAGCACCACGTCGGCGTCGAGCAGGACGTGCACCCCCGTCCCCGGTGCGGCCGCAGCGACGAGCTGCGCGCACGCCCACGGCTTGCCGAGCCAGCCGGGGGGCGGCGGCTCGCCGGCGAGCAGGCGCGCGCGGCCGGTCGCGAGCTCGGTCGCGAGCCGCTCGCGCACGAGCGCGGCGGTGCCGTCGGTGGACGCGTCGTCGAGCACGACCAGCTCGAGCAGGGGGTCGGCGGCGAGCACGGCCGGCAGCGCGTCGAGGCACGGGCCCGCCCGGTGCGCCTCGTCGCGCAGCGGGAGCAGCAGGCTCGTGCGCTCGCCGAGCGGGGGAGGGTCCACCCGCGGGGTGCGCAGCAGGCGCAGGTTGAGCGCGGTGTGGGCCGTCCCCGCGACGGCGAGCGCGGTGCCGGCCCGGACGAGGGCCCGACCGGCCCGGCTCACGCGGGCACCGGCTCGCGCTGCGGGACGGCGGCGTCGCGGGCGACCAGCACCAGCCACGGCACCACGACCGCGCCCAGCACGACCCCGCCCCAGACCGCCACGGCCGGGCGGCCGAAGAACGCCGCCGCGCCCACGACCCCGCCGAGCCACGTCCAGCCGAGCAGGACCGCGGGGACGAGGGGGTCGGCCGGCCCCTCCGGCACGACCCGGTCGAGCACGAGCACGAGCACGGTCCCGGTGACGAGCCAGCCCGCGAAGTTGTGCACCGGCACGTGCGGCACCCCCGGCAGGTGCGGGGAGGGGTCGGCCCACCGCCAGTGCCCGGCGGCGACCATCTGCGGGTCGAGGAAGAGGTCCCAGCCGGTCAGCGCCACGCCGCCCAGCGCGGCGCGGGCGGCCGGGGAGGCGGCCAGCCGGCGCACCGCCATCAGCAGCGGGAGGGCGACCATGCCCCACGCCAGCGGGACGAGCAGGGGGACGCCGAGCACGCGCGGGCCGAGGGAGCCGGCGTAGGAGTACGGCCCGAACGGCTGGCCCGTCCCCGTGCCGACCGCCTCCACCGCGAACGTCAGCACCCAGGTGGCGGCCGCGGCCCGGGCGGCGGCGAGCGGGCCGCGGGAGGACGCCAGGTCGAGCAGCACGGCCAGCGCGGCGACCAGGACCGTCGCGACCGTGAGCCGGTCGCGGGCGGCACCGCTGGTCAGCGGGTACGCGACCTGGCACAGCACCGTGGCCGCGGCGAGCAGGAGCGCGGGGCGGAGGAGCGCGTCCCTCACGGCGTGCGCCCGTGGAGCGTGCCCGCCACGCCGAGGACGGCGAAGCGCGCGAACAGCTCCTCGGCGTACCAGCCCTCGGCGGCCGTCCGCCGCACCGCCTCCACGTGCGCGGCCGTGCGGCCCGCGAAGGCGACGAGCGAGGGGCTGGCGTCCCACAGCGAGAGCGTCCCCTGCAGCCCCACCGGCCACTCGCCGACGCCGAGCGCCAGCCGCAGGCCCGGGGCGCCGGCGAGCTCGCGCGCCACCGGGGGCACCGCGCGGCGGAAGCTCAGCGCGGTGCGCGCCCGCAGCCGGGCGCGGGTGACGGCGGCGACGGGGCCGTCGTGCCGCACGGGCTCGGGGTCCCCGAAGGGCGCGGCGCCGCCCCAGCGCCCGCGGCTCGCGAGCGGGCGCAGGTCGAGGCGGAGCTCCTCGACGGCGAGCCGGCGCCAGGCGGCGTACGGGCCGGTGGCCGTCCCCGCCTCCGCGGCCTCCCGGTCGGGCCACGTCGCGAGCAGCGCCCAGTGCGCCGGGTCGCTGTCGACGAGGCGGAAGCCCGCGGAGGAGGTGCCGAGCAGGGTCGCGAAGAGCGGGGCGGGCGCGCCGCTGGTGGTCGTCCCGGTGCGCACGGCCCGCCCGAGGACCCGCCGGTCGGTGCCCACCCGGACCAGCGCCGCCGGGACGTCGCGCGGGCGCACGCCCCAGACGTGCACGGTGGTGTGGGGGGCGCCCGGCGCGGCCGGGGCGCCGCTGGGCACGGCGGCGGAGGGCTCCATCGTGCTCGGACCCTAGCCCCGCCCCGCTGCCCCCGCCAGGCGGCGCCGCGCTCCTCCCCGCACGACCCGGGGCGCTCGGCGGGGCGCTCACGGGCGGCCCCCCGGGGCCCCTCCTGGCGGGTCCACGACCGGCGTTGCGCGACGGGCGGCCACCCGCTTACGCTGGTCCTGTTCGAACACGCGTTCGGACGACGGGCTCCGGAGGGTGCACCTCGACCTGCACCCTCCGGTCCTGGCGTCCCGTCCGTCGGCTCCCGTGGGGAAGCGGGAGCCGGCGGACGGGGCACGCCGCCCGTGGCGCCTTCCCCCGCCGCGGACGACGAGCGGTCCCGCTGCAGCACGCCGGTGCGCCGGTCGCGCTGCGGCCCGTGCACGACGAAGGGGGAGGCCCGGTGCGACGCTACGACGAGCCCGTGCAGGTGCGCCTAGCCGGACACCCGGCGGCACCGTCCGCAGGACACCCGGCAGCACCGTCCGCAGGACACCCGGCAGCACCGTCCGCAGGACACCCGGCAGCACCGTCCGCAGGACACCCGGCAGCACCGTCCGCAGGACGCCCGGCGGTGCCGGCCGCGGGAGCGGCGGTGCCGGAGCAGTTCCTCTGGAGGGGGCGGCTCTACCTCGTGCGCGACGTGCTCTCGTGCTGGGTGGAGACCAGCCCCTGGTGGCGCAGCCCGGCGGCCGAGCTGGCGCGCGGCGAGCGGGTCGACGCGCTGCCCGCTGCGGCCCCTGCTCCCGCTGCTCCCGCTGCTCCCGCTGCGGACCCCTCTGCTCCCGCCGCCCCCGCGACCCCCGCCGAGCGGCGGGCGGAGCCGCTGGCCGTGGAGGCGGAGACCGTGACCTGGCGCGTCGAGGCGAGCCCGGGGCGCTGGGCCGGGAGCGGGGTCTACGACCTGCGCGAGTGCGGCCCCGGCTCCTGGCAGCTCGTCCAGGCGCTGGACTAGGGGAGCGGACCCATGGCCCCCACCGCCACGACCTCCCCCTCCCGCCCGTCCAGCGGCACCCGCGCCCCCCGGCCCTCCGGGGCCCCCGTGCCGGGCGGCGCGCTCGATCTCGTCGCGGCCGCCCACCGCGACCTCGCCGCCGCGCGCGGCGCGGCCGTGCCCGCGGAGCGCTACGCCGCCGCCCACCGCGGCGCGCTGCACGCCGCGGCGGCGGTCCTCGCCGTCCGCGCGCGGCCCGACGGCCGGCGCCGCGTGCGCAGCGCGTGGGACCTGCTGGCCGGGGTGGCCCCGGAGATGCAGGAGTGGGCCGCCTTCTTCGCCGCGGGCGCCGCGAAGCGCGCCGCCGCGGAGGCCGGCCTGCGCCGCAGCGTCTCCGAGCGCGACGCTGACGACCTGCTCCGCGACGGCGCGGCCTTCCTCGCCGTCGTCGAGGACGCGCTGGGCGTGCCCCGCCCGCTCCCGGGTGCGTGACGCGGTGCC
>NZ_SGXD01000003.1:628221-926211 GCF_004216915.1 Motilibacter rhizosphaerae | reverse complement strand
CGGCGGGAAGCCACACCCCCAACAAACCCCCCGCCCACCCGCCCCCCGCGCGGCCCACCCCGGGGGGGGGGGGGCGCCCCCGCCCCCGCGGGGGGGGGCGGGGGGGGGGGGGGGGCCCCCCCCCCGGGCCCACGACGTCGGGACCCTCAGCCCTGCCAGGCGGCGCGCAGCGCGTCCTCCCACGGCGTGGGCTCGCGCCCGAGCAGCGTGGCGAGGTCGCGGCTGGAGGTGTCCAGCGCGCCCGCCGCGGTGCCCGCGTCCAGCGCGGCGACGAACCCTGCGGTCCCCTCGTCCAGGCCCGCCGCGAGCAGCTCGCGGGTCAGCTCCTCGGGGCTCACGAGGCGGGCGCGGACCTCGCGGCCGGTGGTGCGGGCGACGGCCGCCGCCAGCTCGGCGTACGAGAAGGCGGGACCGCCGAGCTCGTACGTCACGCTCTCGTCCCCGGCGCCCACGAGCGCCGCGGCGGCGGCCTCGGCGTACTCCGCCCGCGGCGCGGTCGACACCCGGCCCTCGCCGGTCGCGGACACGATCTCGCCGCGTCCGGCCCACTCCTGCAGACGGCCGGTGTAGTTCTCGACGTACCACGCGTTGCGCAGCAGCAGCACCGGCAGCCCGCTCGCGTGCAGCACCGCCTCGCTCTCGCGGTGCTCGACGGCGAGCGGCAGCGGGCTCGCGTCGGCGCCGAGGATCGACGTGTACGCGACGACCTGCACCCCCGCGGCCACGGCCGCCTCGACCACGGCGGTGTGCTGCGGCGTGCGCCGGCCGACCTCCGAGCCCGAGACGAGGAGCAGCCGGTCGACCCCCTCGAGCGCGGGGGCGAGCGTCTCGGGCTGCGAGTAGTCGACCGCGCGCACCTCCACCCCCAGGTCGGACGCGCGCTCCGTCGTCCGGGCCAGCGCACGGACGTCGGCGGCCGGGACGCGCTGCAGCAGCGCTCCCACCGCGGCGCGCCCGAAGGGTCCGCTCGCTCCGGTCACGGCGTACGTCGTCATGCGTCCTCCAGCAGGTCGGGTCGGGAACCGCGCAACCCCACGGGGGAGGGGCCCGATTCCCCGAGCAGCCCCCGTCTCAGTAGACGAGCGCCTGCGCCCCCGGCTGCAGGGCCTCCTCGACGAACGCGGCCGCCCCGGCGATCCGGACGCCCGGCAGCACGTCGGCGCCGGTGATGCCCCTGCGGGCCGCGCACTGCGTGCAGAGCGTGACGCTGCCCGCGTCGAGCACCGCGTCGAGCAGGTCGGGCAGCGGGGCCGCGTGCGGCAGCGCGAACTCCGCGGCGCGACCCGGGAGCGCGAACCACGCGGACTCGCCCGTGAGCCACAGCGAGACCGGCACCCCCGAGGCCGCCGCCGTCGCCGCGACCGTGAAGGCCTGCGAGCAGCGCTCGGGCGCGTCCGCCCCGGCCGTGACCTTGACCACCAGCGTGCGCGCGACGTCCGCCATGCCCGGGACCCTAGTCGGCGGATAGGATCGAGGCGTGCTCGAGTACTTCTACACCGGCCTGCTGTCGGTGGCCGCCGTCGCGATCACCTGGTTCGCGTTCTACGTGGTCTACCGGCTGTTCAAGGCCCAGGCCTAGCCGGGGCTCGTGACGTCGCGGTGGAGCTGACCCCGGACCTCCCGTCCGTCCTCGTGCCGGTGGCCTGGCTGCTCGGCACGTGGCAGGGCGCCGGGGTGATCGGCTACCCCGGCCAGCCCGAGGCGCAGTTCGGCCAGCAGGTGGTCTTCGGCCACCACGGGGGCGACTACCTCACCTTCGACTCCCGGCTCTGGGCCCTCGGCGAGGACGGCACGGTCGGCGAGGTCATCACCGTCGAGACCGGCTACTGGCGCCCGGTCATGGGCGGCACCGAGGTGGAGGCGATCATCGCCCAGCCCGGCGGCGTCGTCGAGGTCTACGTCGGCTCCATCGCGCCCGCGCGGGTCGAGATGACGACCGACGTCGTCGCGCGCACCCTGCACGCCGACGAGCACCAGGCCGGCCACCGGCTCTACGGCCTCGTCCAGGGCGACCTGCTCTACGCCTACGACAAGGCGGCGTACGGCCAGCCGATGGCGCCGCACGCCAGCGCACGGCTCAAGCGCGTCGACGCCGCCGAGGCGCTCGCGCCAGGACCGGCCGGCACGGTCGTGGCCCCCGGGCGGCTCGACCCGCCCGAGGTCGCGCCCCGGGCCTGAGGAGGCGGACGTGGGGGACTGGAGGGAGCTGCTCCGCGAGCGGGGCTACCGGCTGACGCCGCAGCGCCAGCTCGTCCTCGAGGCCGTCTCCACCCTCGGCCACGCGACGCCCGACGAGGTGCACGCGCAGGTCCAGCGCACCGCCACCGGCGTCAACCTCTCCACGGTCTACCGGACGCTCGAGCTGCTCGAGGAGCTGGGCCTCGTCACCCACACCCACCTCGGGCACGGTTCCCCCACCTATCACCCGGCGCAGGAGGCGGACCACCTCCACCTGGTCTGCCGCGACTGCGGGACGGTCGGGGAGGCCGACATCGGCGTCGCCGACGAGCTCGTCGCCCGCATCGCCGCCCAGCACGGGTTCGCGACCGACGTCGCGCACTTCGCGATCTTCGGCCGCTGCCGGTCCTGCCAGGAGGCGGACGCGCGCGACCCGGAGCACGAGCACCAGCAGGAGCGGCATGAGCACCAGCACTGACCCCTCGCCCCTGCTCGCCCTCCCGGGGGCGGTGCCCGCGGAGGGCGTCGACGCCGGCGTGGCGTGGCACTACGGCGACCCGCTGCGCGAGCAGCGCCGGCTGCTCGACGGCGAGGGCTGGGTCGACCTGTCCACCTCCGGCGTCGTCCGCGTCACCGGCCCTGCCCGGCTCGGCTGGCTCGACGACCTCACCAGCCAGGCGCTGCGCGGGCTCCCGGCCGGCGCGTCGACCGAGGCGCTCGTGCTCGACCCCAACGGCCGCGTCGAGCACCACCTGCGCCTCGTCGACGACGGTACCTCCGCCTGGATGGTCGTGGAGCCGGGGACGGCGGCGGCGCTCACGGCGTACCTCCTGCGGATGCGGTTCTGGACCGAGGTCGAGGTCGAGGACGCCACCGCCGCGTACGCCGTGGTCTGGTCGCCGGGGGAGCCGCTCCCGGCGGAGGTCGTGTGGCGGCCGGCCCCGGGCGACCCGCTCGGCGGCGCGCTGTCGCTCGTGCCGCGAGCCGAGCTCGCCGCCCTCCCCGCTGCGGCAGGGGCGCCTGCCGGATCGTGGGCCCACGCCGCGCTGCGGGTCGCGGCCGGCGTGCCGCGGCTCGGCGTCGACACCGACGACCGGACCATCCCGCACGAGGTGGGCTGGATGGCGACCGCCGTCGCGCTCGACAAGGGCTGCTACCGCGGCCAGGAGACGGTCGCCCGCGTCCACAACCTCGGCAAGCCCCCGCGGCGCCTCGTCCTGCTCCACCTCGACGGCTCGGCCGAGCTGCCGGAGCCCGGGACCGCGGTGCTCGACGCGGGCCGCGAGGTCGGGCTGCTCACCAGCGTCGCCCAGCACGCCGAGCTCGGGCCGGTCGCGCTCGCGCTGGTCAAGCGGTCGGTCGACCCGGCCGCGACGCTGGTCGCCGGTGCCGCGAGCGCGGCGCAGGAGGTGCCGGCGCTGCTGCTTGCGGCTCCCGGCGGAGGTGCCGGCCGGCGCGCGCAGGCGGGCCTGCGCCCGGCCTGACCCTGCCCACCCGGCTGCCCACCGGCTGCCCGCAGCCCTCCCTCCGGAGCCGCGCACGGCTGTCCAGGACCGCTCCCAGGCAGTAGCCTGAGCGGCTGGCCCTGCCCACGCGCGAAGGGGGATCGCATGCTCGAGGCGGATGTCGAGCTCGAGCGCGCCTCCGCGCCGGCTCCGACGCTCGTCCCGGGCGATGCCGTCCGCGCCCCCGGCTGGGCCCGCCGGCTCGAGACCACGCTGTGGGTCCTCGACGCCCTCGTCATCCTCGCCGCGGTCTCGAGCGCCCTCGCCTGGGGGCGCCGGCTCGTCCCGGAGCAGGTCACCGGCGGCGCCCTGACGCCGCCGCTCAGCACCACCCTGTCGGTGGGGGCCCTGCTCGTCGTCGGCTGGATGACGAGCCTCTCGCTGCACGTCTCGCGCGACCGGCGGGTCGTCGGGGTGGGCCCCGACGAGTACAAGCGGGTCGTCACCGCGACCGTCCGCCTGTTCGGGGTCTTCTCGATCCTCGCCTACCTCGGCCGGCTGGAGTCGGGCCGCGGGCTCGTGGCGCTGGCCTTCCCCGTGGGCCTCGCCGGCCTGGTGCTCGAGCGCTGGCTCGCCCGCAAGTGGCTGCACCGCCAGCGCCGGCGCGGCGGCTGGAGCCACCGCGTCCTGCTCGTCGGCAGCAAGGACAATGTCCGGCACCTCGCCGCGGAGCTGACCCGCGAGGCCTACGCCGGCTACGAGGTCGTGGGCGCCTGCCTGCCCGGCGGCCTCGACGAGGAGGGCGACCTCGCGCTGCCCGTCGTCGGCTCGCTGGCCTCGGTGCCGCACGCCGTGCTCGACACCGGCGCGGACACCGTCGCGGTCGTCCCCTCGGTCGGGCTCACCCCGAGCGCGCTGCGCCGGCTCGGCTGGGCGCTCGAGGGCACCGGCGTCGACCTCGTCGTCGCCCCCGCGCTGACCGACGTCGCCGGGCCGCGCATCCACGTGCGCCCCGTGGCCGGGCTCCCGCTGCTCCACGTCGAGGCCCCGCAGTACGAGGGCCCGATGCGCATCGTCAAGGGCATCGTCGACCGCGTCGTCGCGCTCGGGCTGCTGGCCGCCCTGTCGCCGCTGCTGCTCGGCATCGCGGTCGCCGTCCGCGCCACGAGCCCCGGTCCTGCGCTCTTCCGGCAGAAGCGGGTCGGGCGCGAGGGGCGCACCTTCACGATGGTGAAGTTCCGCTCGATGGTCACCGGCGCCGAGGCGATGCTGCCCGACCTCACGCTCGAGAACGAGCACGACGGCGTGCTGTTCAAGATGCGGGCCGACCCCCGGGTGACGTCCGTGGGGCGCTGGCTGCGGCGCTACTCGCTCGACGAGCTGCCCCAGCTCATCAACGTGCTGCGCGGCGACATGAGCCTCGTCGGGCCGCGCCCGCCGTTGCCGAGCGAGGTCGCCAACTACGCGTCCGACGTGCGCCGCCGCCTGCTCGTGAAGCCCGGCATGACGGGGCTCTGGCAGGTGAGCGGGCGCTCGGACCTCTCGTGGGAGGACACGGTCCGCCTCGACCTGTACTACGTCGAGAACTGGTCCTTCACGGCGGACATGCTCATCCTGTGGAAGACCCTCGCCGCAGTCTTCCACGGCTCCGGCGCGTACTAGCTCCGTCCGCGCCGATGAGCCGCGCGAGCGGCTGGCGTCACCTCCTGCGACGGACGAGAGGTGGAGGTGCGCGTGCGCAGGTAACCCCCGACGACGGCGGCGGAGCGCGAGACCCTGGTGGGGTTCCTCCGCTGGCAGCGCGGCACGCTCGAGTGAAGTGCCACGGGCTGTCCGCGGCGCAGCTCGCCGAGCGGGCGGTGCCGCCGTCGTCGCTCTCGCTGCTGGGTCTCCTCCGCCACCTCGCGGAGGCCGAGCGGCACTGGGTGCGCCGGGTCGTCGGGCACGAGGAGGTGCCCGGCGTGCACGGCGCCGACTCGTGGGAGGGCGCCGTCCCCGACCAGGCGGTGGCGGACGCCGCCTGGGCCGCGTGGCGGGCGGAGTGCGCCGCGGTCGACGACGCGGTGGCCCGTACGCCGCTCGGCGCGACGGGCGAGGACGAGGAGGTCGGGACCGTGTCGCTGCGCTGGGTGCTCGTCCACCTCGTCGAGGAGTACGCCCGGCACAACGGCCACGCGGACCTGCTGCGCGAGCGCGTGGACGGCGAGGTGGGGGAGTAGCCGCTGCTGCGGCTCGCTGCGGGGTCGAGCGCTATCGCGGCTGACGGCACCCCGAGCGCTACCGCGGCTCCTCGAGCAGCAGCGTCACCGGCCCGTCGTTGACGAGCGACACCTGCATGTCGGCGCCGAAGACGCCGGTCTCCACGTGCGCGCCCCGCTCGCGCAGGGCGGCGACGAACGCCTCCACCAGCGGCTCGGCCACCGGCCCGGGCGCCGCCGCGGACCAGCTGGGCCGGCGGCCGCGGCGGGTGTCGGCGTACAGCGTGAACTGGCTGACCACGAGCAGCGGGGCGCCCTCGTCCGCAGCGCTGCGCTCGTCGCGCAGGACGCGCAGCTCGTGGACGCGCCGGGCGAGGGCGGCGGCGTCCGCCGCGGTGTCGGTCGTCGCGACGCCCAGCAGGACGAGCAGGCCGGGGCCCGGCAGGGCGCCGACGACCTCGCCCGCGACGCGCACCTCCGCGCCGAGGGCCCGCTGGAGGAGGGCGCGCACGGGCCCATCCTGCCCGCTGGTCTGGCACGATGCAGGGGTGACTGACGCAGGGCTTGACCCGACCGGCGCGTCCGGCCCGCTGGACGGCGGCCGGCGCCGCATCGACCGCGTGCTCGCGCCCGACTTCCTCGCGGGGCTGGCCGAGCGCCCGCTGGCCGAGGTGCGCGCGATGCGCCAGGACGTCGAGCAGGAGGAGGCCGACCTCTCCTACGTCCGGCGCCTGCTGCAGGGCCGGCTCGACATCCTGCGCGCCGAGCAGTCCCGCCGCGCCGACGGGGGCCCGTCGCTGGAGGAGGGCAGCGAGGAGGACTTCGTGGCCCGGCTGGCCCGTACCCTCACCGACTCGGGCCCGCGCGCCGACTGGAGCCACGCGCGCCTCCCGCACGTCGACCCCTCGCGCGTCGGCGAGCACCGCCGCCGCGTCGAGCAGCTCGCCGCCGACGTCGGCTTCTCCGACCTCTCCGGGATGGACGACGGGGAGCTCGCCTCCGCGCTCGAGCGCCTGGTCGCCTTCGAGGAGGACGTCTCGCGCTCCCGCCGCTCGGTCCAGGCCGTCGTCGACGCCTGCACCGCGGAGATCGGCCGCCGCTACAAGGAAGGGCGGGCCGACGTCAGCGACCTGCTCCAGGAGCGCTGATGCTGCAGCAGACCCAGCACCACATGGGCTTCATGGACTGGGTGTACCTGCTCCTCTGGGGCGTCGAGGTCGTCATCGTCCTCGTCGCCGCCGTCGACTCGCTGCGCTGGAAGCCCGGGGCGTACGCCGCCGCGGGCAAGCTCACCAAGCAGAAGTGGGTCGCGATCCTCGGCATCGCGCTGCTCTTCGTGCTGCTGGCGGGGTGGTCGGGCGCCTCGTCGCTCATCGGGATCGCGGCCGTCGTCGCCGGTGCGGTCTACCTCGCCGACGTCCGGCCCGCGGTCAAGGGCATGAGCGGGCGCGGCGGCGGCGGCACGCGCATGGGCCCGTACGGCCCCTGGTGAGCCGGCCCGTACGGCCGTTGGTGGGCTAGCCGGCGCGCGGCGCCGGGACGGGCCGCGCGACCGCCGGCCCGTCGCCCTCCCGCTTCGAGCGGTACATCGCCGCGTCCGCCGCGGCGAGCAGCCCGGCGGCGTCGGTGGCGCAGCGGGGCAGCACGGCGAGGCCGACGGCCCCGCTGATCCGCACCGCGGACCCGGTGATGTCGAACGGCTCGCGCAACCGCGCGTCGACGCGGCGGGCGACCTCGAGCGCGGTCTCCCCGTCCGTGCCGGGTGCCAGCAGGACGGCGAGCTCGTCGCCGCCGAGCCGGGCGACGAGGTCGTCGTCGCGCACCGCGTGGCGCAGGCGCGCCGCGACGTGCTGGAGCAGCACGTCGCCGGCCCCGTGCCCGTGCTCGTCGTTCACCGCCTTGAAGCCGTCGAGGTCGACGAGGAGCAGCGCGACCTGGCCCGCGTCGGCCTCCCCGCCGAGGACGGCGCGGTCGAGCGCGTCCAGCAGCGCCGCGCGGTTCGCCAGCCCGGTGAGCGCGTCGTGCAGGGCGCGGTGCGTGAGGTCGGCGAGGTGGTGCTGCTCGGCCTGGCGCAGCCGGGCGGCATCGACGACGACCGCGGCCTGCAGCGCGAGCTGGCGGGCGAGGGCCTCGTCGTCCGGCGTCCACTGGCGGGGGCCGGTCTCCCCGCACATGACGAGCCCCGCCTGGCCACTGGCCGACAGCAGCGGCATCGCGACGAACGCGCTGAGCCCGAGGGTCCGCACGAACCCGCCCGCCCGGACGGACGTCGCGGCCACGTCGCCGATGAGCAGCGGTCCGCCGGACAGCTGCGTGCGGCGGAAGACCGGGGAGTCGGCGGCGACCAGGCCGACGAGGCTGGAGCGCAGCCGCTCGCCCAGCTCCTCGTCCAGCCCGACGCCGATGACGTGCCGGATGACCCCGCGGTCGCCGAGCAGGTAGACCGCGGCGCGCTCGGTGGCGAAGACGTCGGCGGTCACGCGCGCCACCAGCTCGCCGGCCTCCTCGACGCTGGTGGCGGTGATGCCCTCGCGGAGCAGCCGGCTGAGCGCCTCCTCCCGGGCGGCGCCGTACCGCCGCCGGGCGCGCTCGACGTCGACGGCCAGCGCGACCGCGAGCGCGTGCGCGAGGATGCGGACCGCGTCCGCCGGCAGGGCGGGTCCGCTCGTGCGCAGGACGCCGTACTCCCGGCCCGCCAGCAGCAGCGGCATGCCGGCACCCCCGGGCGCACCGACCTCGAGCACCAGCCCGGGGTACGCGTCGGCGAGCTCCCGGCGCGCGGCCGCGAGCACCAGCTCCGCGTCCGTGGACGGGCTCGCGACCACCCCGAGCACGGCGCCCGTGAGGACGCTGAGGTCGAGGGTCATGTCCTGAGCATCGGCCGCACCACGGCCGGATGGAGGGATCTGCCGCACTCGCTGCGCGTCAGGACGGCGCGACCGAGTCCCAGGCCACGGTGAGCTCCCCCTGCCGCCAGCGGTGGGGCCGGTCGAGCACCGGCCAGCCGCGCCGGGCGAGCGCCTCGACCGCCGCGACCCAGCGCTGCCGCCGCCCGTAGCCCGCGTACGCCGCGGCGGCGTCCCAGCCGGCGTCGAGGTCGGCGAGCAGCGCGTGGACCCGCTCGCCGGGGACGTTGCGGTGGATGAGCGCCTTGGGCAGCCGCTCGGCGAGCACCGAGGGGCGCTCGAGCCCCGCGAGGCGCGCGGCGAGGGTCAGCGTCCGCGGGCCGGTGCGGTCGAGCGTCACCCAGCCGCCGAGGCGACCGAGCTCGTCGCACGTCCCCTCGACGACGATCCCCTCGGGCGCCAGCCGGTCGAGCAGCCGCTGCCAGGCCGCGGGGACCTCGTCCTCGGCGTACTGGCGCAGCACGTTGAGCGCCCGCACCACCACGGGGTCGCCCGCGACCGGGAGCTCGAACCCGCCCCGCACGAACTCCAGCCCTGGCCGGGCCAGGGGGGCGGCGGCGGCCACCCGGGCCGGGTCGATCTCCACCCCGACGACGCGGGCGTCGGGGCGGACGGCGCGCACCCGCGTCCAGAGCTCGAGCGGCGTCACGCCCGTCTCGCCGTACCCGAGGTCCACGACCAGCGGGTCCGCGCAGGTCCGCAGCAGCCGCCCGTGCGTCGCGACGAGCCAGCGGTCCACGCGGCGCAGCCGGTTCGGTGCGGTCGTGCCCCGCGTCGGGGTGCCGACCGGGCGAGCGGGTCGCGGCGGCGCGGGCATGCCCGAAGGGTGGCACGCGTGCTCCCCGCGCCATCGGGGAGGATGGACCCCGTGACCCGCGAGCCCGTACGCCCCCTGCGGCCCGCACGCCGTCCCCGCGGGCCGCGCCGGGTCGCCATGCTCAGCGTGCACACCTCGCCGCTCGACCAGCCGGGGACGGGCGACGCGGGCGGGCTCAACGTCTACGTCGTGGAGCTCTCCCGGCGGCTGGCCGCGCTCGGCATCGAGGTCGACATCCTCACCCGCGCGGTGCAGGAGGACGCCCCACCGGTGGTGCGCCTCGGCGACGGCGTGGCCGTGCGGCACCTGTCCACCGGGTCGAGCGGGCCGCTCACCAAGGAGGAGCTCCCGGGCCAGCTGTGCGCGCTGTCCGCGGCGCTCATCTCCGCGGCGCCGGAGGGCGCGGGCTACGACCTCGTCCACTCGCACTACTGGCTCTCGGGGCAGGTCGGCTGGGTCGCCGCCGAGCACTGGGGCGTCCCGCTGGTCCACACGATGCACACGATGGCGCGGGTCAAGAACCTCTCCCTCGGCCCCGGCGAGCTGCCCGAGCCGCGCTCCCGCGAGGTCGGCGAGGCCCAGGTCGTGGGTGCTGCGGAGCGGCTGCTCGCCAACACCGGGGAGGAGGCCGAGCAGCTCGTCGAGCTCTACGGCGCCGACCCCGGCCGCGTCGCCGTCGTCGCCCCGGGCGTCGACCTGGAGACCTTCCACCCGCGCCCACGGGCCGCCGTGCGCGCGCGGCTCGGGCTCCCCGCCGACGCCCTCGTCCTGCTCTTCGTCGGCCGGGTCCAGCCGCTCAAGGCCCCCGACGTGCTGGTGCGCGCGACGGCGGAGCTGCTCACCGCGTACCCCGCGCTGCGGAGCCGCCTGCGCACCGTCGTCTGCGGCGGCCCGAGCGGGGCGGGGCTGGCCGAGCCCGGCGCGCTCGAGCGGCTGGCCGACGAGCTCGGCGTCGCCGACGTGGTGTCCTTCCAGCCGCCGGTGCCGCGCCGCGAGCTCGCCGACTGGTACGCCGCGGCCGACCTCACCGTGATCCCGTCGCGCAGCGAGTCGTTCGGGCTCGTCGCGATCGAGTCGCAGGCCTGCGGGACCCCGGTCGTCGCCGCCCGGGTGGGTGGGCTGCGCACCGCCGTCGCCGACGGCAGCTCGGGGGTGCTCGTCGACGGGCACGACCCGCAGCGCTGGGGCCGCGTGCTCGGCGAGCTGCTCCTCGACCCGCACCGGCGGCTGGCGCTGGGCGACGGCGCGCTGCGCCACGCGGCGGGCTTCAGCTGGACGCGGACCGCCGAGCAGGTCGCCGAGGTCTACGCCGACGCCGTGACCAGCGCGCGCTTCTCAGCGGTGCCGGGGCTGCGCGCGGTGCGGTGAGCGCGCCAGCGCTCGGGGGCGGTGCTGAGCTCCCTGTCGACCAGACCGTCGGCGGCCCCCGTTAGGCTCGCGCCATGGCTGACGAGATCCCCGCGCCGGCGGACGACCTGCTCGGTGGCGGCGGCGCCACCCACACCCTCGTGCTCCTGCGCCACGGCGAGAGCGAGTGGAACGCGAAGAACCTGTTCACCGGCTGGGTGGACGTCGACCTCTCCGACAAGGGCCGCGGCGAGGCCGAGCGCGGCGGCGCGCTGCTCGCCTCCTCCGGGATCCTCCCCGACGTCGTGCACACCTCGGTGCTGCGCCGCGCGATCCGCACCTCGCAGATCGCGCTCGGCCGCGCCGACCTCGACTGGCTGCCGGTCAAGCGCTCGTGGCGGCTCAACGAGCGCCACTACGGCGCGCTGCAGGGCAAGGACAAGGCGCAGACGCTGGCGGAGTTCGGCGAGGAGCAGTTCATGCTCTGGCGCCGGTCCTACGACGTCCCGCCGCCGCCGATCGCCGACGACGACGAGTTCTCGCAGTTCGGCGACCTGCGCTACAGCGACCTGCCGCCGGAGCTGTTGCCGCGCACGGAGTGCCTCAAGGACGTCGTGGCGCGCCTGCTGCCCTACTGGTACGACGCGATCGTCCCCGACCTGCGCCTCGGCAGGGTCGTCCTCGTGACCGCGCACGGCAACTCGCTGCGCGCGCTGGTCAAGCACCTGGACGGGGTCTCCGACGAGGCGATCGCCGGGCTCAACATCCCCACGGGCATCCCGCTCGTCTACCGCCTCGACGAGGACCTCGTGCCGCTGCAGCCCGGCGGGGAGTACCTCGACCCCGACGCGGCCTCCGCGGCCATCGAGGCGGTCAAGAACCAGGGCAAGAAGTAGGTCCACCCCCGCGGGGAGGCACTGTGGCGTACGACGAGGAGCTGGCGGAGCGCGTCCGCGCGCTGCTCTCCGGGCGGCCGGTCGTCGAGCAGCGGATGTTCGGCGGACTGGCCTTCCTCCTGCGCGGCCACCTCGCCGTGGCGGCGTCCGGCAGCGGCGGGCTGATGGTGCGGGTCGACCCCGACCGGACCGCCGAGCTGCTCGAGGAGCCCGGCGCGAGCGAGTTCGAGATGGGCCGGCGCGGTGCCGTCCGCGGGTGGGTGCGCGTGACGGGCGAGGTGCTGGACGACGACGCCGTGCTCGCGACCTGGGTGGGTCGCGGCACGGCGTGCGTCGAGGGCCTGCCGGAGCAGGCGGCCGTCAGGCGGGGAGCGGCGAGGCCGACGCCGTCCCGGGGTGCTCGCCGGTGACGAGGAAGACCACGCGCTGGGCGACCGCCACGGCGTGGTCGGCGAAGCGCTCGTAGTAGCGGCCCAGCAGCGTGAGGTCGATCGCGGCCTCGATGCCGTGGTCCCAGTCGTCGGCGAGCAGCAGCGTGAACAGGTCGCGGTGCAGCCGGTCCATCTCGTCGTCGTCGCGCTCGAGCTCGAGCGCGATCTTGACGTCCTTGTCCGCGACGATGCTGCCGGCCTTGAGCACGATGCGGGTCGCGACCTGGCCCATCTGGACGAGCGTCGCGCGCACGTCAGCCGGGACCGCGACGCTCGGGTAGCGCATGCGGGCGACCTGGGCGACGTGGCGGGCGAGGTCGCCCATCCGCTCGAGGTCGGCGCTCATGCGCAGCGCCGCGACGATGATGCGCAGGTCGGTCGCCACGGGCTGCTGGCGCGCGAGCAGGTCGTACGCCCGCTCCTCCAGGTCGTGGTGGAGGGCGTCGAGCCGCTCGTCGGCGGCGATGACGCTCTCCGCGATGCCGAGGTCGGCGTCGAGCAGGGCCGTCGTCGCCCGGGTCATCGCCGAGTGCACCAGCCCGGTCATCTCGACCAGCTGGTCGCTCAGCGCGTCCAGCTCCTCGTGGAATGCGTCCCGCAACGTGCAGCCCTGCCTCTCCTCATGGGGGGACCCCACCGTCCCGCGCCCAGGTGAACCACGTCCGACTGTACGGTGAACAGTGCCCCCCGCGTCCCCCGAGCGGCCCCCTCCACGGCCGGGCGGGCGCGCGGCGCGCCCTACGATCGCCGCGTGGCCTGGTACCCGGGGCGGCGTGGCGGGGAGCGCGGTGCGCTCGTCGCGCGCCCGCGCGACGTCGTGCCCGAGGGCGTCGTCGACGTCCTGTCGGTGCTGCGCGCCTCCACGGTGCTCGTCGGGCCCTCGGACGACGTGCTGCGCGCGAGCCCCACGGCGTACGCGTTCGGCCTGGTCCGCGACGACCGGCTCGCCTCGCCCGAGCTGCTCGCGCTGGTGCGCAGCGTGCGGCGCGACGGCGAGATCCGCCAGCAGGACCTCGAGCTGCCGCGCGGCCCGCTCGGCGGCGAGAAGCTCGCGGTCACGGCGCGGGTGGCCCCGCTCGACTCCGGCCGCCTCGTGCTCGTGCTCGTCGAGGACCGCACCGAGTCCCGGCGCATCGACGCCGTGCGCCGCGACTTCGTCGCCAACGTCAGCCACGAGCTCAAGACCCCCGTCGGCGCGCTGAGCCTGCTCGCCGAGGCCGTCGTCGGGGCGAGCGACGACCCGGACGCCGTACGCCACTTCGCCCGCTCGATGCACCGCGAGGCGGGCCGGCTGGCCGACCTCGTCCAGGAGCTCATCGACCTCTCCCGGCTGCAGGGCCACGACCCGCTCGCGGCCGCGACGCCCGTCGATGTCGACGAGGTGGTGGTCGAGGCGATCGACCGCTGCTCGCTGGCCGCCGGCGCCAAGGGCATCGTCGTCGTCAGCGGCGGCCAGGACGGCCTCCAGGTCATCGGCGACGAGGGCCAGCTCGTCATGGCGGTCCGCAACCTCGTCGACAACGCCATCAGCTACAGCCCGCCGCACACCCGCGTCGCCGTCGGCGTCCGCCGGCTCGACGGGCTCGTCGAGATCAGCGTGACCGACCAGGGGATCGGGATCCCCGAGGGCGACCTCGAGCGGATCTTCGAGCGCTTCTACCGCGTCGACCCCGCCCGCTCGCGCGAGACCGGCGGCACCGGGCTCGGGCTCTCCATCGTCAAGCACATCGCGCAGAACCACGGCGGCGAGGTCGTGGTCTGGAGCGTCGAGGGCTCGGGCTCGACGTTCACGGTCCGGCTGCCGCGCGCGCCGGGCAGCGGCGAGGAGGCGCTCGACGACGGCTTCGACGACGACGACATCGACGACGACGACATCGACGACGACGTCGACGACCTCGATGACGACGACGACGTCGACGGTGAGCGCGACGAGCGCGACCGCGTACCCCCCAGCCCTGGCCCCACCGGCGCGGACCAGTCCACGCACGCCCCGTCCGCCGAGGCGGGCACCCCCACTCCGCAGGAGGCCCCGTGACCCGCGTCCTTGTCGTCGAAGACGAGGAGTCGTTCAGCGACGCGCTCTCGTTCATGCTCCGCAAGGAGGGCTACGAGGTCGCCGTCGCCCCGACCGGGCCGCTGGCGCTCGAGGAGTTCGACCGCTCCGGCGCCGACCTCGTGCTGCTCGACCTCATGCTGCCCGGCATCCCCGGCACCGAGGTGTGCCGCGCGCTGCGCCAGCGCAGCGGCGTCCCCGTCATCATGCTGACCGCCAAGGACGGCGAGATCGACAAGGTCGTCGGCCTCGAGCTCGGCGCCGACGACTACGTGACCAAGCCGTTCTCCTCGCGCGAGCTCGTCGCGCGCATCCGCGCCGTGCTGCGCCGCGGCGGCGAGCCCGAGGAGACCGTCACGGCCGCCCTCGAGGCGGGGCCGGTGCGCATGGACGTCGAGCGCCACGTGGTGACGGTCGAGGGCCGGGTCGTGCCGCTGCCGCTCAAGGAGTTCGAGCTGCTCGAGATGCTCCTCCGCAACGCCGGCCGGGTGCTCACGCGGATGCAGCTCATCGACCGCGTCTGGGGCTCGGACTACGTCGGGGACACCAAGACGCTGGACGTCCACGTCAAGCGGCTGCGCTCGAAGATCGAGCCCGACCCCGCCGCCCCGCGGCACCTGGTGACGGTGCGCGGGCTGGGCTACAAGTTCGAGCCGTAGGCCGGGCGCGCCCCGGCGGGCCGCCCGTGTCCTGGTCCGGGTTCCTCTCCCGGGTTCCGAACAGGGCGCCCCAGTGCTCGCCGGGTTCCGAACAGGGCGCCCCAGTGCCGCCCCGAGGACCACTGGGTGCCCCTGTTCGCTGCTGCGCGGGGCCCGCACGTGCGAACGGGGTGCCCAGCAGCGGTCCGACCGCTACTGGGGCACCCCGTTCGCAGGAGGGCGGGAGCTCAGCTCGCCGAGGGCGTGGGCTGCAGGCTCGGGTTGCCGTTCTCGTTGCCGTTGCCGTTGCCCGCGCCGTTGCCCGCCGCACCGGGTGTGGAGCCGGGAGTCGGCTCGAGGCTCGAGGCCGGCGAGTTCGAGGCCGCGGCCGTGGGGTTCGGGGTGACGCTCGGGCTCGGCACCGCGCCGGGCGTCAGCGAGGCGTAGTAGCGGGTGGCCGGCAGCACCGGCGCCTGCAGCTGGAGGCTGCCCGCGTCGAGGGTGACCGTCATCGGCACCAGGGCGCCATCGCGCAGCTGCGACGTGGTCTGCACGCTCGCGGTCGTGCCGCCCGAGCCGCCGATCTGCAGCGTGCTCTCGGCCTGCACGCTCGTCGAGCCGGAGATCCGCGCCTGCGCGCCGGCCACGCTGATCGAGCGGAGGGAGACGGCCTGCCCGCCCGTGTTGGCCACCGTCAGCGAGAGCTCGGCGCTCGTGCCGGTGCCCACGACCACGGCGTTGAGGACGCGCAGCGGCCCGGAGGTCGCGTCGGTGCCGTCGCCGGGGTTCTTCACGTCGTACGTCTGCGCCCCGAACCCGGAGCCGCAGCCCGCGAGCAGCGCCCCGAGCCCGAGCGCCGCGACGGCGAGCGCGGGGCCCCGCTGGCGCTGCCGGCGAGGACCGGGGGTGCTTCGCGGACGGCTCACGGAGGGGCTCCTCTAGGACGCTGGTGACCGGTGCCTGTCGGTCGGGAGGTCCGGCAAGCGTACCGACCGACCCCGTTCCCCTGCCTGCCGGCCCGTACGCGCGGCGCGGCTGCGCGCGAGGAGCAGCGCGAGGTCGGCGGCGGCGCTCGCCACGGCGTACGCGAAGGGGCGGCGGGAGGGCCGGCCTCCGGGGCCGTCGGGGAAGCGGCCCGCGGCGGCGAGCGCGAGCCCCCCGGCGGCGACCCGCGCAGCGCTGCCGGCAGGCGACCGCGGGCCCTGCTGCGGGAGGGCGGCGGCGACGGCGAGCAGCAGGGCCCCGCCGCGCCGGGTGCGGTCCGGGCCGAGGCGCACGGGCAGGCTGCGGACCCCGGTGGCGGCGTCGTCGGCGAGGTCCGGCAGCGCGTTGAGCAGGTGGGCCCCGCAGCCGAGCACGGCGCCGGCCAGCGGGAGCGCGAGCGGGACCGGACCGGCACCCGCCGTGCGGTGCGCCGCGACGGGCAGCGCGCCGAAGCCGGTGAGGTACGGCAGCGCGGACAGCGCCGTGCGCTTGAGGCCGAGGTCGTAGGCCAGCCCGCTCGCCACGAGGCCGAGCTGCGCAGTGCCCGCGACCCGGCCGAGCCGCAGCGAGAGCGGGACGGTCGCGGCCGCGGCGACGACGGCGGCCGCGGCGACGAGGGGACGGGGGGCCTCCCCGGTGGCGACCGGCTTGTCCGCCCGTCCCCGCGCGGCGTCGCGGCCGGCGTCGAGGGTGTCGTTGGCCCAGCCGATGGCCAGCTGGCCGGAGAGGACGGCGGCCGCCAGCAGGCCCGTACGGCGGGGCGGGGCGCCGGCCGCACCCGCCAGGCCGGCGGCCAACCCGGTGACCGCCAGCGTGGGCAGCGGGTGGCACGACAGGGCGAGACCTCTCGTCACGCTCCGTGCTGACCTGCTGCTCACGGGCCCCTCCGGGGTGTCCTGGGCCCTCCGACCCGGCTCCGACATGCATGCTCCTGGGCACTTGTCAAGGCCCTGACCTGCGGGAACGCGGGTCTCGGGGCTGTCGCCGGGCGTCCCTGCGTGTTAACCTCGACAGTGGAAAGGGGATCTTAATGACGTTCAAGGTCGGCGAGACTGTCGTCTACCCCCACCACGGGGCGGCCCTCATCGAGGCCATCGAGACGCGGCAGATCAAGGGGGTCGACAAGACCTACCTGGTCCTGAAGGTCGCTCAGGGTGACCTCACGGTGCGCGTCCCCGCGGAGAACTGCGACCTGGTCGGCGTCCGCGACGTCGTGGGGCAGGACGGGCTCGACCGGGTGTTCGAGGTGCTGCGCGCCCCGCACACGGAGGAGCCGACCAACTGGTCGCGCCGCTACAAGGCCAACCTCGAGAAGCTCGCCTCCGGCGACGTGATCAAGGTGGCCGAGGTCGTCCGCGACCTGTGGCGCCGGGAGAAGGACCGCGGCCTGTCGGCGGGCGAGAAGCGCATGCTGGCGAAGGCCCGGCAGATCCTCGTCTCCGAGCTCGCGCTCGCGGAGCAGACCAACGAGGACAAGGCCGAGGCCGTCCTCGACGAGGTCCTCGCCAGCTAGCACCACCCGCTCGTCCGTCGGGCCCGCCACCTCCCGGTGGCGGGCCCGACGTGCGTCTGCGCCGCCCGTCGGCGGCCAGCAGTAGGGTCGCGCAGGTGAGCGTCGCCGTCCTCGTCCCCGCCGCCGGCCGCGGCGAGCGGCTCGGCCCCGGGGCGCCGAAGGCCCTGCGCGAGGTCGGCGGCGAGCCGCTGCTGCGCCACGCGCTGCGCAGCCTGGGCGCGGCGCCGGAGGTCGACCTGCTCGTCGTCGCCGGCCCGCCGGGGGACCTCGCCGCCACCGAGGCGGCCTGCGCGGGGACCGGCGCGCTCGTCGTCGCAGGCGGGACCGACCGGCGGGCGAGCGTCGCCGCGGCGCTGCGCGCCCTGCCGCCCGAGGTGGACGTCGTGCTGGTCTCCGACGCGGCGCGCCCGTTCGTGCCCGTCGAGCTCGTCCAGCGCGTGGTCGCGACGGTCGCGGCGGGAGCGCCCGCGGTCGTCCCCGGGCTGCCGGTCGCCGACACCGTCAAGCAGGTCGACGGCACGGGGCACGTCGTGGCCACGCCGCCGCGCGAACTGCTCCGCGCCGTGCAGACGCCGCAGGGCTTCGCCCGCGTCGTGCTCGAGCGGGCCCACGCGCTGCCCGCTGAGCTGCTCGTCACCGACGACGCGGGCCTCGTCGAGGCGCTCGGCCTGCCCGTGCTCGTCGTCCCGGGCGCGCCCGAGGCGTTCAAGGTCACCCGCCCCGAGGACGTCGAGGCAGCCGAAGCGCTGCTGCGCAGGAGAGGAGCCGGCCGGTGAGCACCCCCCGCGTGGGCAACGGCGTCGACGTGCACCCGCTGGGCGAGGAGGGCCGCGAGCTGTGGCTCGCCGGCCTGCACTGGCCGGGCGAGCGGGGCCTCGCCGGCCACTCCGACGGCGACGTGGCGGCGCACGCGGCGTGCGACGCGCTGCTCTCCGCGGCCGGCCTCGGCGACCTCGGGTCGAACTTCGGCACCTCCGAGCCGAAGTGGGCGGGCGCGCGCGGGACCGCGCTGCTGGCCGAGACGGCGTCCCGCGTACGTGCTGCGGGCTTCGCGATCGGCAACGTGTCGGTGCAGGTGGTGGGCAACCGCCCGAAGGTCGGGCCGCGGCGCGCCGAGGCGGAGCGGGTGCTGAGCGAGGCGGCGGGAGCGCCCGTCACCGTCTCGGCGACGACCACCGACGGACTGGGGCTGACCGGGCGCGGCGAGGGCGTCGCCGCGCTCGCCGTGGCGCTCGTCGTGCCGCAGGAGGACTGACTCCCGCTGGTGGGAGCGCTGCCGAGGGGGTAGGAACGAGTCCATGAAGATCACCAAGCTCGGACACTCGTGCCTGCTCGTCGAGGAGGCGGGCGCCCGCATCCTCGTCGACCCCGGTGCCTTCTCGGCCTGGGACGACCTCGACGGCCTCGACGCGGTCCTCGTGACCCACCAGCACTTCGACCACGTGGTCCCGGACAAGGTCCAGGGGCTGCTCGACAGGAACCCCGGTGCGCAGCTCGTCGTCGACCCCGGCACCGCCGAGGTCCTCGGCCAGCAGGGCGTCCAGGGGGCGAAGGTCCTCGGCGCCGGCGAGACCGTCGACGTCAAGGGCGTCGAGGTGCGCGGCTCGGGCAGGGACCACGCGCTGTTCCACGAGGACGCGGGCACGATCCCCAACACCGGCTACCTCATCGGCGGGCGGCTGTTCCACCCCGGCGACGCGCTGACCGTCCCCGACTTCGCGGTCGAGGTGCTCGCCGTGCCGGTGGTCGCGCCCTGGTCGAGCATCCGGGAGACCATCGACTTCGTCCGGGCCGTCGGCGCGGGGACGGTGTTCCCGATCCACGACGCGATCATCGTCGAGGGCGCCCGCCCGATCTACGACGACACCGTCGAGGGCCTGGGCCTGCAGGGCAAGGGCCGCTTCCTCCGCATCGACGGCGAGCCGCTCGAGGTCTGAGCGCGCTGCGGGGCGGCGGGCGGGCTGGCAGGATGCGGCGCATGCCGCCCGCCGCCCGCCCGCCCCTCCCGCCGTTCGACGAGGCCAGCGCCCGCCAGAAGGTGCAGGCCGCGGAGGACGCGTGGAACACCCGCGACCCGGAGCGCGTCGCCGCGGCGTACACGCCCGACACCGTGTGGCGCAACCGCGACGAGTTCCTCCAGGGCACCGCCGAGGTCGTCGCCTTCCTCACCCGCAAGTGGGAGCGCGAGCGCGACTACGCCCTGCGCAAGAGCCTCTGGGCCTTCGGCGACGACCGCATCGCGGTGCGCTTCCAGTACGAGTGGCACGACGCCGACGGCCGCACCTGGCGCTCCTACGGCAACGAGCTGTGGGAGTTCGACGAGCTCGGCCTCATGCGGCGGCGCGAGGCGAGCATCAACGACGTCGAGATCGCGGCGGCGGACCGGTGCATCCTCGGTCCGCGCCCCGAGGCCGAGCGCGGCGCTGACCTGCCGCTGCGCTGACCTCCCCAGTCCCCCTCCTCGTGATCATGCACGTCCTGGGCCCAGGACGTGCATGATCACGAGGAAGGGACGGGCGGGGGGAGGCCCCGTACGCCGATAGGCTGGGACCGTGACCGGTCTGCGCCTCTACGACACCGCGACGCGGGAGGTGCGGCCCTTCGCGCCCCTGCGGCCCGGCGCGGTCGGGATCTACCTGTGCGGCGCGACCGTGCAGGCACCGCCGCACGTCGGCCACGTCCGCTCGCAGCTCGCCTTCGACGTCCTGCGCCGGTGGCTCGAGCACAAGGGGCTCGAGGTCACCTTCGTCCGCAACGTCACCGACATCGACGACAAGATCCTGCGCCGGGCGGCGGAGGAGGGCGTCCCGTGGTGGCAGGTGGCGTTCCGCAACGAGCGCGCCTTCGAGGAGGCGTACGCCGTGCTGGGCTGCCGCCCGCCGAGCGTCGCGCCGCGCGCCACCGGCCACGTGACGCAGATGGTCGCGCTGATGGAGCGGCTAGTCGAGCGCGGCGCCGCGTACGCCGCCGGCGGGGACGTCTACTTCTCCGTCGCGAGCTACCCCGCGTACGGCGCCCTGTCCGGGCAGCGTCCCGACGAGATGCTCGCGAGCACCGACAGCGAGGTGGGCGGGGGCAAGCACGACCCGCGCGACTTCGCGCTGTGGAAGGGCGCGAAGCCGGGCGAGCCCGCCTGGCCTACGCCGTGGGGCCAGGGCCGGCCCGGCTGGCACCTCGAGTGCTCGGCGATGGCGGAGGCCTACCTCGGGCCGGAGTTCGACATCCACGGCGGCGGCTTCGACCTCGTCTTCCCGCACCACGAGAACGAGATCGCCCAGTCGCGGGCCGCGGGTGACGCCTTCGCGCGCTACTGGCTGCACAACGGCTGGGTCACCACGGCCGGCGAGAAGATGAGCAAGTCGCTCGGGAACTCCCTGCTCGTGACCGAGGTCGTCAAGCGCGTACGCCCCGTCGAGCTGCGCTACTACCTCATCGGCGCGCACTACCGCTCGCACATCGAGTACAGCGAGGCCGCGCTCACCGAGGCGGGCACGTCGCTGCGCCGCGTCGAGGGGTTCCTCGCGCGCGCAGCCGACCGGCTGGGAGCCCCTGTGGCGCTCGGTGAGCTGCCGGCCGCGTTCACCGCCGCCCTGGACGACGACCTCGGCGTCCCCGCCGCGCTCGCCGTCCTCCACGACTCCGTGCGCGAGGGCAACCGCCTGCTGGACGGGACCGGTGCGGGACTCGCAGAGCTCGCCGCTGCCGTACGCGCCATGCTCGCCGTGCTCGGGCTCGACCCCGCCGACCCGGTCTGGTCGGGCGCGGCGACCGGCGAGGACGAGCAGCTGCGCGGGGCCGTCGACGGCCTCGTCGCGCTGGCCCTCGCCCAGCGCCAGGAAGCCCGATCGCGCAAGGACTTCGCCGCCGCGGACGCCATCCGCGACAGCCTCACCGCCGCAGGCGTCGCGGTCGAGGACACTCCGCAGGGGCCGCGCTGGTCCCTGCTCGGAAGCTGAGCAGGGAGCTGCACATGGCCGGCAACGACAAGCGCCACGGCGCGCGCCGCAAGGAGGGCACCAAGAAGGGCCCGACCGTCGGCTCGGGCGGCCAGCGCCGTCGTGCGCTGCAGGGCAAGGGCCCGACGCCGCCGGCGGAGGAGCGCAAGGCGCACCCTGCCGCGCGCCGGGCCGCGAGCGCCGCGAAGCGGGCCGCCTCCGGGGGCAGCAGCCAGGGCGCAGGGTCGTCCCGTCCCTCGGGATCCCGTCCGCCCGCGCGGCGTGGCGGCCCGAAGGGCGAGGGCACCGAGCTCGTCGCCGGGCGCAACAGCGTCGTCGAGGCCCTCCGGGCGCGCGTCCCCGCCACGACGCTGTACGTCGCGGAGCGCATCGAGTCCGACGACCGGGTCAAGGAGGCGCTCAAGCTCGCGGGCGACCTGCACATCCCCGTGCTCGAGGGCCCGCGTCCCGAGCTCGACCGGATGACGGACGGGACGCTGCACCAGGGCCTCGTGCTGCAGGTGCCGCCCTACCGCTACGCGACGCCGCAGGACCTGCTCGAGCGCGCGCACGACAGCGGCCGCCCGCCGCTGCTCGTCGCGCTGGACGGCGTGACCGACCCCCGCAACCTCGGCGCGGCCGTCCGCTCCGCCGCCGCCTTCGGCGCGCACGGCGTCATCGTCCCCGAGCGCCGCTCGGTCGGCATGACCGCGGGCGCCTGGAAGGCCTCGGCCGGCGCCGCCGCCCGGCTCCCCGTCGCCCGGGTCACCAACCTCACCCGCGCGCTGCGCGAGCTGCAGAACGGCGGGGTCTTCGTCGCCGGGCTCGACGGCGAGGGCAGCGTCGAGGTCGGCGAGCTCGAGGTCGCGTCCGACCCGCTGGTGCTGGTCGTCGGGTCCGAGGGCAAGGGGCTCTCCCGCCTCGTCCGCGACACCTGCGACCTCGTGGTCCGCATCCCCATCGCGCACGACACGGAGTCGCTGAACGCGGGCATCGCCGCGTCGATCGCGCTGTACGAGGTGGCGCGCCGCCGCGCCGCCTGACGCCCCACCCCCCCCGTGATCATGCAGATCTCGGGGACCCCACGAGCCTCGTGATCATGCACATCTCGAAGACCCCGCTTCGCCGTGATCATGCACATCCCGGGGACCCCACCTCAGCGTGATCATGCACATCTTGGGGCCAGTTCCTGACGTGATCACGCACGACCTGAAGCGCTCGGCCGCTCAGGATCTGCATGATCGCGACGTCAGGAAGGCCCATGATGTGCATGATCACGAGGAGGGGCGGGTGCCCGCGCGTCCGCGGACGAGCACCACAGCAGGAGCCCCGGGATGTGCATGATCACCCGGGAGGGCGTCCCGTACCTCCCCAGGAAGTGCATGATCACCGCGTGAGGGGGCAGGCCCGCACCCTCGCCCAAAGGATCTGCATGATCACCGGGGCAGGGGTGAGTCCAGCCCGCCGCCGTCGAGCTCCCCGTCCTCGAGCTCCCCGTCCTCGAGCTCCCCGTCCTCGAGCTCGTCGTCGCCCAGCTCGTCGTCGTCCCCGCTGCCGAGCAGCGCGGCCATGTCGTCGTCCTGCGGCAGCACGGCCTGCTCGTCGCGCTTCTTCGGCAGGATGTCGCGCAGGTAGCCCTCGAGCGCGGCCTGCAGGCCGACGTCGCGGCGGGCCTGCTCCGACAGGAACCACCGGTGCTCGAGCACCTCGTGGAAGACCTCGGCCGGCTCCAGCTTCCCGCGAAGGTCGCGCGGCACCGCGCGGACGACGGGCTCGAAGACCCGGGCCAGCCAGTCGTGCGCGACGAGCTCCTCGTCGTCGTTCTGCCGGTCGGTCTCCGCGGCGTACTGGTCGAGGCTGTTGAGCAGCCGCCGCGCCTGGTTCTCCTCGACGTCGAGCCCGGTGAGCCGGAGCAGGCGGCGGCTGTGGTGGCCCGCGTCGACGACCTTCGGCTGGATGTGCACGGTCGAGCCGTCGAAGTCGGTGACGATCTGCAGCTCACCGACGTCGAAGCCGAGCTCGTTCAGCCGCTCCACCCGGGCGTTGATGAGGTAGCGCTCGTCGAAGTCCAGCTCCTGGCTGCCGGTCAGCTCCTGCCAGAGCCGGACGTAGCGGCGCTCGATGGCGTTGCCGAGGTGGATCGGGTCGACGTCCTCCTCGAGCAGCCCGCCCGCCTGCAGGTCCATGAGCTCGCCGATGATGTTGATGCGCGCGCCCTCGATGTCCATCGCCCGCTGCCCGTCCGTGAGGGCGTCGTGCAGGTCACCCGTCTCGGCGTCGACGAGGTACGCGGCGAACGCTCCCGCGTCGCGCCGGAACAGCGTGTTCGACAGCGAGCAGTCACCCCAGTAGAACCCGGCGAGGTGCAGCCGGACGAACAGCGCGGTCAGCGCGTCGAGCAGGCGGTTGGCGGTGTCCGGGCGCAGCGTCTGCGAGAACAGCGCGCGGTAGGGCAGCGAGAACTGCAGGTGCCGGGTGACGAGGCAGGCGAGCAGCTCCTCGCCGTCCCGGTCGGTGCGCCCGGTGACGACGGCCACCGGCTCCACGCTCGGGACCTCGAGCCGCTCGAGGTCGCGCAGCAGCCGGTACTCGCGCTCCGCGTAGCGGTCGGTCACCTCCTTGACGGCGTACACCTGGCCGGCGAGCCGGACGAACCGCACGGTGTGCCGCGAGATGCCGCGGGGGAGCGCGACGATCCGCTCCTCCGGCCACTCCTCCAGCGGGACCGACCACGGGAGGTCGAGGAGGAGCTGGCCGTCGCGTACGGCGGTGATCTCGAGCGCCACGCGCCCAGTGTGGCAGCGCCACGGGCTCCCGCGCCGCGCACCGCGCGCCGGGTCCGCTGCCGACGGCAGGAGGGCCGCCCCCGACGGGGACGGCCCTCCTGGTGGTGCGGGGCTGCTCAGACGTTGAGGCGCAGGCCGGTCGACGTCGAGAACAGGTGCTCCTGGCCGGCGCGGATGCGCAGGTAGATGCGCTCGCCCTTCATCGGCACCGCCTGCGGGTGCACCCGGACGATGACGTCCGTGAGGCCGGTGGGCTGGCCGTTGGCGTCGATGAACGAGCAGTACGCGAAGCCCTCGGCGCCGAGCTCCTCGACGACGTTGACGACGACGGGGAACGAGCCCTCGGTGCCCTGCGACACGACGTCGAGGGACTCGGGCCGGTAGCCGACCGTGATCGAGCTCTCGCCGGCCACCTGGTCCACGGCCGCGCGGGCGACCGGGAAGTGGGCGCCGTGGCCGAGGTCGGCCCCGCCGTCCACCAGCGGGAACTGGGTGATGTTCATGGCCGGGGAGCCGATGAAGCCGGCGACGAAGACGTTGGCGGGCTTCTCGTACATGTGGCGCGGCGTGTCGACCTGCTGGAGGACGCCGTCCTTGAGCAGCGCGACCCGGTCGCCCATGGTCATGGCCTCGACCTGGTCGTGCGTGACGTAGACCGTGGTGACGCCGAGGCGGCGCTGCAGCGAGGCGATCTGGGTGCGGGTCTGCACGCGGAGCTTCGCGTCGAGGTTGGAGAGCGGCTCGTCCATGAGGAAGACCTGCGGCGAGCGGACGATCGCGCGACCCATGGCGACGCGCTGGCGCTGACCGCCGGAGAGCGCCTTCGGCTTGCGGTCGAGGTACTGCTCGAGGTCGAGCAGCTTGGCGGCCTCGCGGACGCGCTGGGCGCGCTCCTCCTTCGGGACGCCGGCGATCTTGAGCGCGAAGCCCATGTTCTCGGCGACCGTCATGTGGGGGTAGAGCGCGTAGTTCTGGAACACCATCGCGATGTCCCGGTCCTTCGGGGGCAGGTCCGTGACGTCACGGTTGCCGACGAAGATGTTGCCGGAGTTGACCTCCTCGAGGCCCGCGAGCATGCGGAGCGAGGTGGACTTGCCGCAGCCGGACGGGCCGACGAGGACGAGGAACTCGCCGTCGCCGATCTCGAGGTCGAGGGCGTTGACCGCAGGCTTCTCAGTGCCCGGGTAGATCCGGGAGGCCTTGCGGAAGGACACGGTTGCCATGAGCTTCCCCTTCACCGGCAGGAACGTGCCGGACGATCCGAGTGGAGGGCCGCGGGCGAGGACCGCCCACGGGTCCCCGCACAGTACGGCGCTGCGGCGGCCGTGGGAAGGGTGCTGAGCAGGGCGGGCGGGGTTCGTGACGCGACCGTGACCTGTGCTGCGAGCAGCTGGGCAGCAGGAAGCGACGAGCAGCCGCGCGGGCGGGGAGCCTGGCGGCTCCCCGGCCCTCGGGCTCAGCGCTTGAGCGCGGCGGCGAGCTGGCGGTCGGCGGCGTCGAAGGTGTCCGCCGCCCCGGTGAGGTAGGCCCCCATGCCGGTGAGCCCCTCGATGACGTTCTTCGCGCCGGTGGTGAACTCCTCGTAGGACGACTGGAAGGCGACGCTGGACCCGTCGGTCGTGTAGCCGTCGCTCACGAGCGTGTCGACGAGGCCCTTGAGCCGGGTGAGCGTCGTCTCGATGTCGGCCTGGCCCGTCCGCAGCGAGGTCGCCGCGGTGCGCATCTGGTCGTAGGTGACGTTGAGGTTGGTCATGGGGTGCTCCTCGCGAGGGGGTGGGGTGCTGACGGGTGCATCGTGGACCGGGCGGCACCAGGCCCGCTCGCGTCATCCACAGGCAGGTCGGCGCCTGTGGACGACGCGACGCGGAGGGGCACGAGCCGCCCGTCGCCGAGGTGGAGGAGCCCGCGGCCGGGGTCCAGCGGGCCGCCGGTCGCGCTGCGCGGGACGCGGGTGCCGACGAGGTCGCCGTCGGCCAGGCCCTGCGGGCAGAGCAGCAGCCCGCGCCGGGCCCGGCGCAGCTCGGCGTGCCAGCCGGTGAAGCCCGACGCGAGCGCCTCGGCGTCCCCCGCGGCCAGCACCGGTGGACCGCCCTGGGCGGCCGCGCGGACGGCGGCGAGCAGCACGTCCCGGCACGCGGCGTCGCGGTAGGTCTCCGCGTCGTCGACGAGCAGCGCTCCGCGGCCGGGGGGGAGCGCTAGCAGGGCGGTCGCGAGCTCGTCGGCGGAGGGGTCGGCCAGCAGCGTGGCCGGCGTCCCGAGCACCGCGAGCGCGGGCGCCCGTCCGAGGACCACGAGCCCGAGCCCCCGGCGGAGCGCGCCGACCGCGGCGGTGAGCAGGGCCGTCGTCCGCCCCGAGCGCGGCGGGCCGGCGACGACGAACGTGCCGACCCCGGCGGAGAGGTCCGGCCCCAGCGCGGCCAGCTCGTCGCCGCCGAGCCCGAGGGGCACCCACGCGGGCGAGGGGGCCTCCGGCCGCAGCGCCCACGCCTCGGCGAACGAGGAGCGCCGGGGCACCGGGTCCACCCGCCACGGCGGCGTACGCAGCGGGCGACCGCGGGACCGGCGGGCCTCTTCGTCCGTGAGCCGAGCGAGCTGGGCGTGGCGCGGCGGCCCGGGGCCGAGGCCCACGGCGACGGCCCGGCCAGGCGGCGCTCCCGGACCGGGCACCGCCGAGCGGGGTACGCCCGCGAGCGACCAGTCCGACCCCTCCGGGAGCCGGAGCACGAGCCGCGCCTCGAGCGCACTGCCGAGGCGCCCGGCGAGCAGCGCGCGGTCGCCGGACACGACGACGGAGACGCCGACCGACGGGCCCTCGCGGAGCAGCAGGTGCACGAGGTCGCCCAGCCGGCCGCCGTCGAGCTCGCCCAGCGTCGCGTCGAAGCCCTCCCAGCCGTCGAGCAGGAGCACCGTGCGTGGGCCCGCGACGCCAGTGCGCTGGCGCTGCTGCACCTCCGCGACCAGCCGGTCGAGCAGGCGGGCCGCGCGCTCGGGCTCGTCGCGCCCGACGACGGCGCCGACGTGCGGGAGCGCGGCCAGGGCGGCGAGCCCCTTCCCGCCGCCGCAGTCGAGCAGGTGCAGGTGCAGGTCGTCCGGCGAGCGGCTGTCGGCGAGGGCCACGGCGAGCAGGCGCAGGGTCGTGCTGCGGCCGGAGCGCGGGGAGCCGACGACGGCGAGGTGGCGCGCCGGCTCGAGCGGCAGGCGGAGGAGCTGCTGGTCCTGGAGCTCGGGCAGGTCGAGCAGGCCGAGCGCGCCGTCGGCGGCGTACGCGAGGGCGGGCGGCAGCGGCGGCAGCCAGGGGCGCGGCGGCGGGGCGGCACCGCAGCGGGCCGCGGCCTCGCGCACGGCACTCACCAGCTGCGCGAGGTCGGTGGCGGCGTGCTCCTCGGCAGCGGGGGCGGTGGGCCCGGCCTCGTCCAGGCGCGTGACCGTGGCGCGGGGTGCCGGGAGCGCGCCCGGCGCCGGACCGCCGACCCGGCCCGCCTGGAAGGGCACGAGGACACCGGGACCCAGGCGGGCGTACGCGCGGCCGGGGAGCGTGCGCGGGATGCGTGCCGCGTGCGGGGCGTCGATGACGTCGGTGCTCTCGCCGGCGTCGGACACGCGCAGCGCGACGCGCAGCGAGGCGTTGGCGCGGATCTCGGGCGAGACGGCGCCGGAGGGGCGCTGCGTCGCGAGCACGAGGCTGACGCCGAGCGAGCGGCCGCGCTGGGCCACGTCGACGAGCCCGGTGACGAACTCCGGCAGCTCGCGCACGAGCGCGGCGAACTCGTCGACGACGATGACGAGCCGCCCGAGCGGGGGACCGGCTGCCTCCCCTCGCCCGCAGCGGCGCACGTGGTCGTCGAGGTCGCGCGCGCCGGCCGCCGCGAGGACGTGCTCCCTGCGCCGCAGCTCGGCCTGCAGCGAGGCGAGCGCCCGCTCCACCAGCGCGCCGTCGAGGTCGGTGACGACGCCGACGGTGTGCGGCAGCGCCGCGCACTCGCGGAAGGCGGCACCGCCCTTGTAGTCCACGAGCACGAGGGCGAGCTCCTCCGGCCGGTTGGCGAGGGCGAGGCTCGCGACGAGGGTCTGGAGCAGCTCGCTCTTCCCTGCGCCGGTCGTGCCCGCGACGAGGGCGTGCGGCCCGTCGACGGCGAGGTCGACGGCGAAGGGCCCGTCGAGCCCCGCCCCGAGCACGGCCCGCGTGCTGCGCCCGCCCGTCCGCTGCCAGCCCGCGAGCACGTCCTCCGCGGTGGCCCGGGTGCCGAGCACGTCGAGCAGGCGCGCGGCGGGTGGCAGCCCGGCGTCCTCGTCGTCCGGTGTCGCGTCGCGCAGCGGGGCCAGCGAGCGGGCCACCGCCTCGGCCCAGCCGGGCGGGAGGGGGTCGACGCGTACGCCGTCGACGGGGTCCCGCCCCGCCTCGGCGACGCGCAGCAGCCCGGCACCGTCGGCGACCACGGTGGCGGCGCACTCCTCCGGCAGCGCCCGCGCGTCGGCCTCGAGGCAGACGAGCCGGAGGCCGTGCGCCGGGCCGTCGCGGAGCAGCGCGGCCAGCCCGGGCAGCGCGCGCAGCCGCCGGGCTGCGTCGACGACGACGAGCACGTCGGGGGCGGCCCCGTCGTCCTCGGCCCGCTGCGCGACGAGCGCCGTGAGCTCGGCGATGCGGTGCGCCAGCACCGCACTGCCTCCCGCGAGCCGCCCGCCCGCGCCGGCTCGTGCGTGCGGCAGCCACCGCACCCACTCCCAGCCGACTGCGGCGGAGAGGACCACGACCTGGAGGTCGCGGGGGGCGTGCAGCACCGCGGCCGTGACGACGAGCTGCTCGACGGTGCGCCGGCCACCCGGGCCGGCGACGCCCACGACGCCCGCCCGCGCGAGGTCGAGCGTGACCGGGACGTCCGCCAGCAGCGGGTGCCCGGGCTCGCCGTCCGGCGCGACGACGGTGAGCCGGGCCGGGAGCCCACCCGAGCCGACGCGCAGCACGAGGGCGTCGGGGTCGTCGTGCCGCCGCTCCCAGAGCCGGGTGCCCGGCCCGGCCGCGACGGCGGCGAGCTCGTCCGGGCCCGGGTGCGCCGCCCGCCGCTCCTCGGCCTCGGCGGCCGCGAGCCCGGCCACCTCAGCCGCCACCGCACGCTGCCGCGCCGCCGCGGCCGCCGCCTCGCCCGCCGCGGCACGCCCGTCGCGCCGGCGGTCGAGCGCGGCGCTGCCGAGGAGGGCGACCGGGCCGAGCACGCCGAGCAGGACGAAGCCCCAGCTGCGCGAGACGGCCGCGAAGCCCAGCGAGCCGAGCGCCGGCACGGCCGCGACCAGCCAGGGGAGCGGCCGGGGCGCGCGCGGCTGGGCGGGCGCGGGCAGCCGCACGCTCGGCGCGACGCCAGGGCCGAGCAGGCGCGGTGGCCGCGACACCGTCCGGGTGCCGTCCGCGGCGAGCGGGGCGTCGAGCAGCGGGACCTCCCCCGCGGGGGCGCGCCCCCAGCGGGCCGGCGCGTCGAGCGAGAGGACGGCGCCCTCGGCCAGCCGCCAGGCGTCGAGCGGCCCGGAGGCGGGGAGCGGGCGCTGCCCGGCGTACACCGTCGTGGGAGCGGGCGGCGTGCCCGGGCGCAACGCGGCGCGCAGGAGCTCGGCGGCCTCGGCAGCCCCCGTGCCCGGTGGGGCGGTCAGCACGAGGTCGGCGCGCGTCCGCGCGGCGGGGTCGAGGACGGTCAGGGTGATGCGCATCGCAGGAGATGGTGCGGCCCGCGGCGGTAGCGTGGCAGCCGTGCGGCGCGACCTGTGGACAACCCGAGCGCTGCCGCTCCACCTGGCCCTGCTGGTGGCGCTGGCCGCGTGCGCCGCGCTCGGCTGGTGGCAGTGGGACCGCTGGGAGTCCCAGCGCCGCGGCTCGCTGCTCGAGCGCCCGCAGCCGCCCGTGGTCGTGACGACGCTGCTGCAGCCCTCCACCGAGCTCCCCGACGCGGCGGCCGGCCGGTCGGTCACGGCCCGCGGCCACTACCTCGCGGCCGGGCAGCTCGTCCTCCCGGCCCGCGCGCTGCACGGCCGGCGCGGGTCCTGGGTGCTCTCGGCGCTGCGGCTCGACAGCGGCGCGGTCGTCACCGTCGTCCGGGGCTGGGTCGCCGGCACCCCCGTCGCAGCCCCGCCCGCGCCCGCCGGAGAGGTGCTCGTGAGCGGCCGGCTCCAGCCCACCGAGCCCGTCCTCGACCAGCCCGACCCCGCGCTCGCGCCGGGGCAGGCCACCGCGGCGAGCCCGGTCGAGCTGCTGGGGCGGGTCGACGGGCCGTTCGACCCCGGGCTGCTCGTCGCCTCCGCGGAGTCCCCGTCGACACCGGACGCACCCGCGCGCGTGGGGCTGTGGCTGCGCCACGCCGACCCGTCAGCCGGGCTGCGCAACCTCGCCTACGCCCTGCAGTGGTGGGCGTTCGGCGCCTTCGCGGTGTTCCTCTGGTGGCGCGCGCTCGCCCTGCAGGGGCTGGAGCGCGAGGCCGCCGCTGGGAGCCCGCGACGCGTACCCGACGAGCTCCCCGAGACCGTGCGCACCGACGAGAGGACCCCGTGAGATCCGCCCTGCTCCGCTACCGCGTGATGGCGTACGTCACCGGCACCGTGCTGCTCGCCGGCACCGTCCTGCTCGTCGCGAAGGCCCTCGGCATCTTCGCCACCCACGGCACGCCGGTCTTCTACTCGGTCCTGTGGATCGCGCACGGCTACCTCTACATCGTCTACTGCGTCACCGGGGTCAACCTGGCGCTCAAGGAGCGCTGGGGTCTCGTCAAGACGCTGCTCGTGCTGCTGGCCGGGACGGTGCCGGCCATGTCGTTCGTCGCGGAGCGGCGGGTCGTGGCCGACACCCGGGCGCGGGCGTCGGTGGCCTGAACGACACCGCAGCCGACTGACGACAGGGCCCGGCTCGTCCTCCCGGGTCGATCCCCGTGGAGTTCCCCTGTGCGTCTCCTGTGTCCGGTAGGTTCCGGGACATGCGGGGGATGCAGCGGCAGGAGCTCGTGCGCCTGGACGGGGCCCCCTACGCGGCAGCCTCGCGGCTCGCGACGGAGGGGGCGGCGGTCAGCGGGACGCTGCGCCGCGGCGCGTTCGCCCTGCGCCACGCGGGCTGGGTCCCCGCCTGGCTCCGCCTCGTCGCCGAGCTCCCCGTGCAGGACCTCCCGCTGAGCGGCTCGGCCGGCGGTCGCGCCATCCGGTCGGCCCTCGGGACGGGCGGGTGGCGGGCGCGGAGCGCGTCGCACGCGGTCCTCGAGCTGCCCGCATCCGTGGAGGAGTACCTCCGCGGCAGCAAGCGGCAGGCCGTGCGCACCAACGTGCGCCGGGCGAGCGCCGCAGGCTACGAGGTCGCCCGCCGGTGCGGCACCCCCGGGCACCAGGGGCTGTGGGAGGTCCGCCGCGCCGGAGGGGTCGTCGCCACCGCGACCGCCGTGCTCGACCGCGAGGTCGTCCTGCTCCAGACGCTGCTGAAGGACGGCCAGGCGGCGATCCCGAGCGAGGTCCGCTACCTGCTGCACACCGAGGTCGTCTCCGACCTCATCGCCGACGGCGTCCGCTTCGTCGTCGTCGAGGCCGTGCTGGGCATGCCGCCCGGGCTGAAGTACTTCGGCGCCCGGCTCGGCTACGAGGCGCGGCGCGTGCGGCTCGTCGCCCTGCCCGAGCTGGCGCCGGTCCAGCGCCCCGCGGTGGTCGACCTGCGCCAGTTCCCGGTGCCCCGCCTGCCGCAGGTGCTCGGCGGCCCGGCCGGGCAGGTCCTACGATCGGGGTCGGCCCGCCGCTAGTGGCGGGGTCCGCCGGCGTGGCGCAACTGGTAGCGCACTCGACTTGTAATCGAGCGGTTGGGGGTTCGAGTCCCCCCGTCGGCTCCTGACCTCCTCCGGGTCCGAGCACCACCCGTACGGCCCCTGCCGCGCCGCGGCCGCCCGGCGCACGCTGGGGCGAGGACGCTTGAGGGGGTGCGGGATGCCGGTCGCAGGGATCACCTCCACCTCGTACGTCGCGACCCGCCCCGGCCCGACCGGTGCCCCGGCACCGACCACGGGCAGCGGCTCCGGCGTCGCCCTCCCGGGCAGCTCCGAGGCCGTGGTCTGGGCGCCCTCCACCGAGCTGGCCGCTGTCCTCGCCGGCCAGCAGGCGCCCCCCTCGACGGCCCTGTCCGGCGCGGCCGCCAGCACCGCCCTGCAGCAGGCCAGCGCGACCGGCATGGCCGCGGTCTCCTCGGCCGTCTCGTCGTGGCTCGGCACGGGCAGCGTGCCGGGCAGCCCCGCAGCAGCGGCGGCGGACGAGGCCGTCGCGACCGGGATGACGACAGGGGCGGCGAGCGGGGCGACGGACGCCCCGGGGGAGCCGCGGGCCCCGGCTGCGCCGGTCGCCGAGCGCTACCGGCAGGCCGCTCCGGCGTCGCCTCCGCGCGTCGACCTGGCGCTCTGAACCGGCTGCGGGAGCAGGGTCCGCCACGCGGGTGAGAGATCTTGCAGGCGAGCGCCGCGGCCCGTCACGGCCCGTCCCTTAGCATGCAGGGCATGAAGGCACGGCTGGCAGACATCGCCGCCCACGCCGGCGTGAGCGAGGCGACCGTCAGCCGCGTCCTCAACGGCCGTCCGGGAGTGGGACCGAGCACCAAGCAGGCGGTGCTCACCGCGCTCGACGTGCTCGGCTACGAGCGCCCGTCGCGGCTCAGAGAGCGCTCTGCCGGCCTGGTCGGGCTCATCGTCCCCGAGCTCGACAACCCCATCTTCCCGGCGTTCGCGCAGGTCATCGAGACCGTGCTCGCGCAGTCGGACTACACCCCCGTGCTCTGCACGCAGACCCCCGGCGGGGTCTCCGAGGACGAGTACGTCGAGATGCTCCTCGAGCGCGGCGTCGCCGGCATCATCTTCATCAGCGGCCTGCACGCCGACACCCGGATGTCGCCCGACCGCTACCACAAGCTGCGCCAGCGCGGCCTGCCCATCGTCCTCATCAACGGCTACGTGGACGGGCTCGACGCCCCCTTCATCTCCAACGACGACGTCGCGGCGATGGACCTCGCGGTGCGCCACCTCGCCTCGCTCGGCCACCGCCGGATCGGGCTCGCCGTCGGCCCTGAGCGCTTCGTGCCGGTGATCCGCAAGGTCGAGGGGTTCCTGCGCTCGATGAAGCAGGTGCTCGAGGTCGACGACGCGAGCGAGTTCGTCGAGCCGACGCTGTTCAGTGTCGAGGGCGGTCAGGCCGCGGCCGGCCGGCTGCTCGACCGCGAGTGCACGGCGATCATCTGCGCCTCTGACATCATGGCCTTCGGGGCGATCCGCACCGCGCGTGCGCGCGGGCTGTCGGTCCCCGGCGAGGTCAGCGTCGTGGGCTACGACGACTCGCCGCTCATGGCGTTCACCGACCCGCCGCTCACGACCATCCGCCAGTCCGTGCAGGTCATGGGGCAGGCGGCCGCCCGCGCCCTGCTCGAGGAGCTGGCCGGCACGCCCTCGCCGCGCGCCGAGTACGTCTTCCGGCCCGAGCTGGTCGTGCGCGGCTCGACGAGCACCGGGCCCGGCGTCCGCGTCTGAGCTAGGAGCGCTGCTGGAGTCTCGCTAGGCGCTGGACGCCGCCCCGTCGGCGCCCTTGCCGAAGGTGTCGCACTGCGCGGGGTCGCCGGCGCGGAAGCCCTGGAGGAACCAGGACTGCCGCTCCTCCGCCGTGCCGTGCGTGAAGGTGTCGGGGTTGACGTAGCCCTGCGCCTGCCGCTGCAGGGTGTCGTCACCCACGGCGGCGGCCGCCGTCAGCGCCTCCTGCAGGTCGCCGGGGTCGAGCTCGGCGCGCTGCTGGGCGTCGTGGCCCCAGACGCCGGCGAAGCAGTCGGCCTGCAGCTCCACGAGCACGGAGACGGCGTTGGCCTGCGCCGCGTGCTGCTGGGAGTACTGGTCGGCCTGGCCGGTGATGCCGAGCAGGTCCTGGACGTGGTGGCCGTACTCGTGCGCCACGACGTACGCCTGGGCGAAGTCGCCGGGCGCGCCGTACTTCGTGCGCAGCTGGTCGAAGAACGAGACGCCGAGGTAGACCCGCTTGTCGGCCGGGCAGTAGAACGGCCCGGTCGCCTCGTCGGCGAGGCCGCAGCCGCTCGCCCACTGCGTGTCGAAGAGGAGCAGCTTCGAGGGCTCGTAGGTGCGGCCGGAGGCGCTGAACTGCCGGGTCCAGTAGTCCTGGACGTCGCCGACGACCGCCTTGAGGAAGACGACCTCGTCCTGCGCGGCCGAGGGGACCTGCGCGCCCTGCGCCACGGGCACGCCGGACATCCGGCCGAGGATGTCCCCGACACCGCCGTACCCGCTGCCTCCTCCGCCGCCGGTGAGCGACACGAGAAGCGCGATCACGACCCCGACGATGCCGAGCCCGCCGCCCCCGATCGCCAGGGGCACGCCGGCGCCGCGCCCGCCGCCCCCGCCGACGTAGCTGACGTCGTCGCTCTGCCCCGCCTGTCCGAGTCGCACGGGGGATCCCTGCCCCAGGAGGCGGCGCGGGATGCACGCCCCGCCCGTGGAAGGATCGCCGCGTGCCGCTCGACGTCGCCGCGCTGCGCGCAGAGACCCCCGGGTGCGCGACCGTCACCCATCTCAACAACGCCGGCGCGTCGCTGGCGCCCCAGCCCGTGCTCGACGCCGTCGTCGGGCACCTCCACCGCGAGGCGACGATCGGCGGGTACGAGGCGGCCGAGGAGGCCGCGGACCGCCTCGCCGGCACGTACGCATCGGTGGCCGCCCTGCTGGGCGCGACGGCGGACGAGGTGGCGCTGACCGACAGCTGCACCAGGGGCTACCAGCTGGCGCTCGGCGCGCTGGACGTGCGGCCCGGCGCGCGGGTGCTGACGGCGCGCTCGGAGTACCCCGACGGGCTCGATGCCCTGCGGGCGCTGTGCGCGCGGACCGGCGCGCGGCTCGAGGTGGTGGAGGACGACGCGACCGGCGCCGTGGACCTGGAGGCGCTCGAGCGCTCCCTCGACACCGACGTGGCCCTCGTCGCGCTCACCTGGGTGCCGACGTCCGGCGGCCTGGTCAACCCGGCGGCGGAGGTCGGGCGGCTGACCCGCGAGGCAGGGGCGGCGTACGTCGTCGACGCGTGCCAGGCGGTCGGCCAGCTGCCGGTCGACGTGCGCGAGCTGGGCTGCGACGCGCTCGTCGGCACGGGCCGCAAGTGGCTGCGGGCCCCGCGGGGGACGGGATTCCTCTTCGTGCGCAGGGACTCCTCTGGGTCCCAAGCCCGCGACGCCGAGCTCTGGGAGCGCAGCGCCGCCCTGCAGCTCGGACTCGCCGCCGCCGCGGACTACGCGCTGGCGCTCGACGTCCGCGAGACCTGGGCGCGGGTCGCGGCGCTGGGCGAGCAGCTGAGGATCCGGCTCACCGAGCTGCCCGGCGTGCAGGTCCATGACAAGGGCGAGGTGCGCGGCGGCATCGTCACCTTCTCGGTCACCGGACTCGCGGCCGGCGAGGTGCGCCTGCGGCTGCGGGAGGACGGCATCAACACCAGCGTCGTGCACTCCGCGACCTCGGAGCTCGACCTGCAGCACCGCGGACTCCCCGACCTCGTGCGCGCCTCGGTGCACTACTACAACGACGTCGACGAGCTCGATCGTCTGGTGGCGGCCGTGGCGCAGTGCGCGAACTGACTGTCCCGCAGGACATCCTCGCTGCGGTGCACGGCGAGCCGATGCTCGCGTGGGCGGCCCAGGGCGGGCTGCGCGGTGCGCGCGTCTGGGTGCACGGGGACGCCGTTGCCGCTGCTGCGCCGCAGATCTCGCGTCGCGACCGGATCGTGGCGCGGGGCTCCCTGGAGCACGTCGCCCACCTGGTGTGCGAGGTCCTGCGGGAGCGCGGCCCGTCGTACCGGCTCTTCGGTCCGGTCGAGCAGGTGGAGGCCGTGGCCGCCCTGCTGGACATGCCGGTGCTGGGGAGGTTCTCGTGGTTCGACACGCGTACGCCCCCGCCGCCGCAGCCGGGCGAGGACGCGGTCGTGCCGGTGGGCGACGAGGAGGTCTCTGCACTGCTCGCTGAGGCGGCACCGGGGTCGTGGGCGGCGCCCGGAGTGCCAGGAGTGCAGCGCTGGCTGGGCATCCGGGACGCCGGAGTGGCCGTGAGCGTCGCCTGCGAGGCGTGGTCAGCGCCGACGGTGGGCTTCGTCGCCGGGGTCGGGACGGCGGTCGACCACCGCGGGCGAGGGCTGGCGCGCGCGGTCTGCGCGGTGCTCGTGCGCGAGCTGGTGGAGCAGCGCGGGTAAGTCGCGCTCATGGCCGATGACGACAATGCCGCGGCTCTGCGGGCCTACTCCGTCCTCGGCCTGGTCCGCCGGCCGGTCGCGGTCACCGCGCCGGCCGGCTGACCGTCCGGCTCAGCGGCCGAACGCCGTCCCGTCCACGACGGCCCACGGCACGATGCGGTGCGCGAGCACGATCCCCGCCGAGACGTACGGGTCGGAGGTCACGAAGTGCTCGATGGGGCCGGTGTCCGCCACGTCCCAGACGAGGACCCCGCGATCGATGGGGTCACCGGCCGCGCCGGCCAGCACCAGCTCGCCGCGCTCGGTGGCGGCGCGGATGAGCGCGAGGTGGTCCTCGCGGTACGGCGCCCGCCGCTCGGCGACGTCGGCGGGGTAGGTGTACTCGAGCAGGAAGTAGGCCATGCCCCCAATCTCCCAGGACGTGCATGATCACGGGGAGGGTGGGGGGCAGCGGCTAGGGTGGCTGCCGGTGCGCCGGGAAGCCTGGTCGGCAGCCGCTCCCGCACGCCCGCGGGTCGGTCGGGCCGGGTAGACAGGATCCTCCGTTGTCGGACACCTCCCACTTCGCCGGTCAGGTCGCCCTGGTCGCCCTGGCCGGGCTGGCGGCCGTCTACGCCAACCGGCTCACCGAGCGGCTGCGCATCCCCGCCCCGCTGCTCCTGCTGCTCGGCGCGGCCCTCTGCTCGACCCTGCTGCCGGGCGTCTCGGCCCCGGCCCTGACGACGGTCGAGCACGTCGTCACCGTGGCGCTGGTGCTGGTCCTCTTCGACGGCGGCATGCACATCGGCGTACGCCGCTTCCGGGCAGCAGCGGGGCCCATCGCGGTGGTCGGCGTGCTCGGGACGTTCCTCACCACCGCGGGGGCCGCGCTGCTGCTGCACACGGCGTTCGGGCTCTCGGCGTACGCCTCGCTGCTCGTCGCCACCGCTGTCGCGCCCACCGACCCCGCCGTGGTCTTCTCCGTGCTCGGGCAGCGCGAGGTCGAGGGGCGCAGCGGCACGATCCTCGAGGGCGAGTCCGGTGCCAACGACCCGGTCGGCATCGCGCTGATGGCGAGCCTGCTGTCGGCGGGCGGGGTGTCGAGCGGCGCCCTGGGTTCCGTCGCCGGCGAGTTCGTGCTGCAGATGCTCGTGGGCGCCGCCGTCGGGGTCGTCGGCGGCCGCCTCCTCCTGCTGACCGCCCGGCGCATCCCGCTGCCCAGCGAGGCGCTCTACCCGCTGCGCACCGCCCTGGTCGCGTTCGTGCTGTTCGGCGCGGCGAGCCTCGCCCACGGCAGCGGCTTCCTGGCGGTGTTCGTCGCGGGGATCCTCTTCGGCGACGTGCACGCCCCGTACAAGAGGGAGGTCGAGCGCTTCCACTCGGCGCTCGCCAGCCTCGGGGAGATCGTCGCCTTCGTCCTGCTGGGGCTGACGGTGGACCTCGGCCGTCTCCTGCGCGCCGAGGTGCTCGTCCCCGGGGTGGTGCTCGCCGCCGTGCTCGCCGTCGTCGTGCGCCCGCTCTGCGCCGGGGTCTGCCTCCTGCCCGCGCGGCTGCGGCCCAACGAGCTCGCCTTCGTGCTGTTCGCCGGGCTCAAGGGCGCCGTCCCGATCCTGCTGGCCGAGATGCTGCGCGCCGCGGACGTGCCGCAGGCCGACCGGCTCTTCGACATCGTGGTCGTCGTGGTGGTGCTCTCCGTGCTCGTGCAGGGCGGTCTCGTGCCTGCGGCCACGCGGCTCCTCCGGCTGCCGGTCCGCACGAGCGAGCCGGAGCCCTGGGCCCTCGGGGTCCGGCTCCGTGACGAGCCGCGTGGTGTGCACCGGGTGCGCGTGGAGGAGGGGTCGTCCGCCGACGGCGCGACCATCGACGAGCTCGGCGACCGCCTGGACGACGCGTGGGTGAGCATCGTCGTGCGCGAGAGCGCGCTCGTCCCGGTGCGCGGCGGCACGCGCCTGCAGCCGGGGGACGAGGTGGTGGTGCTGGCACCGGACGAGGAGGCCGGCAGCGTCGAGACCGTCTTCGCCCCCCGGTCCACGGCGTGAAGGAAGGCGGGCGCAGGATGGGGGCATGACGCGTACGCGCAGCGCCCTGGTCGTCCGAGGAGGCTGGGAGGGCCATTCGCCCGTCGAGGCCACCGAGCTGTTCATCCCGCACCTGCGGGAGGAGGGGTTCGAGGTCCGCGTCGAGGAGTCGCCGGTGGTCTACGCGGACGAGGCCGTGATGCGGGACACCGACCTCGTCGTCCAGTGCATGACGATGACGACGATCGAGAAGGCCGAGCTCGAGGGGCTGCGCGCCGCGGTGGCGGCCGGCACCGGCTTCGCCGGGTGGCACGGCGGCATCGCCGACTCCTACCGGAACAGCTCGGACTACCTCCACCTCGTGGGCGGCCAGTTCGCCTGCCACCCGCCCAAGGCGCCCGAGGAGCGCAAGGGCGACGCGAGCGACAACTTCCTGCGCTACACGGTGGAGATGCTCCCCGAGGCGCAGGACCACCCCGTCACCAAGGGGCTCGCGGACTTCGAGCTGACGACCGAGCAGTACTGGGTGCTCGCCGACTCCTACTGCGACGTGCTCGCGACGACGACGCTCGCGGCGCGCCCGTGGGACCCCTGGCACCGGCCGGTCGTGTCGCCCGCGATCTGGACGCGGCAGTGGGGCGAGGGGAAGATCTTCGTCGCGACGCCCGGGCACGACCTGGAGACGCTGCGCGACCCCAACGTCACGACGATCGTGGAGCGGGGGCTGCTGTGGGCGAGCCGTTGAGGGTCGGGATCATCGGCTGCGGCGTCATCTCGGCGCAGTACCTCGAGACGTTCGACCGCCTCGCCGCGGTGCGGCTGACCGCGGTCGCCGACCTCGACGTCGCCCGGGCGCAGGCCGTCGCCGCGACGCGCGAGGGGGTCTTCGCCGGCAGCGTCGAGGAGCTGCTCGCGCGCGACGACGTCGACCTCGTCGTCAACCTCACGCTCCCGGCGGCGCACGCCGAGGTCGCCTCGGCGATCCTGGCGTCGGGCAAGGCGGTCTACGGCGAGAAGCCCCTCGCCGCGAGCACGTTCGAGGCGCGCGGTGTCCTGGACGAGGCTGCGGCGCGCGGGCTCGCCGTTGCGTGCGCGCCGGACACCGTGCTGGGCACGGGGATCCAGACGGCGCGCAAGGCCCTCGACGACGGGCTGCTCGGCGCGCCGATCTCGGCCACGGCCACGATGGTGACGCCGGGGCACGAGCGCTGGCACCCGCACCCGGACTTCTACTACCAGCCGGGCGGCGGTCCGCTGCTCGACATGGGCCCGTACTACGTCACGGCGCTGGTGACCCTGCTCGGGCCGGTCGAGTCGGTCGTCGGCTCGGCGAGCCGCACCCGGTCCACGCGCACCATCGGCTCGGGCCCGCGGGCGGGGGAGCAGGTGGACGTGACGACGGACACGCACGTCACGGGGATCCTGCGGCACAGCAGCGGCGTGCTCTCCACGCTGGTGATGAGCTTCGACGCGGTGGCCACGTCGGCGGCCAACATCGAGGTGCACGGGGAGACCGGGTCGATGCAGGTCCCGGACCCCAACCGGTTCAGCGGCGACGTCCGGCTCAAGCGGCTCGGCGCGGACGACTGGGAGGTGCTGCCCGTCAGCGCGGGCTACGTCGACGCCGGGCGCGGGTACGCCGTGGCCGACCTCGCCCTCGAGCCCGGCGAGGAGCCGCGGGCGAGCGGCACCCTCGCGTACCACGTCCTGGACGTCATGGAGTCGCTGCTGCGCTCCGCGCAGAGCGGGCGCAGCGAGCAGGTCGCGAGCACGGTGGAGCGGCCGCGCGCGGTACCGCTGCAGGAGCTCGAGCGCCGGGACTGACCCCCGCACGACGGAGGGCCGCCCCCAGCCGGGGGCGGCCCTCCGTCGTGGTGCGGTGCTGGCTAGAGGCTCGCGTAGAGCGCCTGCGCCAGCGCGATGAGGGAGGCCAGCGCGTCGGGCGAGGCCTCCTTCTTCGCCTTCTTCGCCTGCAGCGTGGTGATGAAGGACGCGAGGTGCGCCTTCTCCTGCGCCTGGCTGCGCGGCTTCGACTCGTCGACCTTCATCTGGTCGATGCGGTGCTGCAGGTCCGTCAGCGTGGTGCCCCAGACGGCGCCGGCGGCGGCCTGCGCGTGGAGGGCGCCCTCGAGGATCGCGGCGGGGCTCTGCAGGCCCTTCCAGTGCACGGTGACGGGGCAGTTCGAGCCGTTCAGCGTCACGGAGGACGGGATCGCGCTGAGCCCGCTGCCGGTGCCGAGGTAGCCGAGCGTCAGGGCGCGGTGCGCGTAGAGCGTGCCGTCGTAGGAGGCGGGGGAGACGGTGACCTTCCCGCCCGCCTGCTGCGCCGTGCCGCCCCAGAGCTTCTGCACGGTCTGCGTGCTCGTGGGGAGGGTGAAGACGACGGACCAGCCCTGCAGCGTCGGCAGGCCGACGTTGGCGACGCGCAGCTGCGCGGTGAAGCCGGGGTGGCGGCCGACCCACGAGCCGGTGACGGTGTACGCGGCGGTGCAGACCGTCGGGGCCGACTGGGTCGCTGCCGTCGCGGCCATCGCCGGAGTGGCACCGAGCCCCACGGAGCCGACGGTCGCGAGGAGGGTGCTCACTCGCAGTGTGCGGTTCATCACGGTGTCCTCTCAAGATGTGATGCCTTGTTGTAGCACCGCGACGAGGGGCTGCACAGGTGTTCGGAGGTGCGTGTTCGCGCCGGTCAGGGGCCTGCTCCGCCCCGCCCAAGATCGACATCACCCTGCGTCCGCGCGACCCGCCCCGGGCGGTGTCCGTAACGTCCGGAGTGTCGCCTTCGTGGCCGGGCAGGACGGGCGGACCGGACAGGGGGGCGTCCCGGTCGTCGCGCAGGGTGACCGAGCGCTGGGCGAGAGGACCTCTTCACGTTCACCCGGGAGTGCGATGACGCAGCGTCAGAGCGCGAGCGCGCTCCGTGCCGAGGTCCACGAGCGGAGGACCTCCCGGACCTCGGGGTCGCCCTCCTCGCCCACCGCGGTCGCGTGCGCCTCGTCCAGCACGTCGTCCAGGAGCAGCCGCTCCCCGCGGTCGGCGGACAGCACCGCGGCCTCGACCATCGCGAGGCTCAGCACGTTCTCGTGCACCTCGCCCGAGGGGGCCACGCCCGTGCGCAGGGCCTCGACGAAGGTCCGCAGGGAGCCGGCCAGGTCGCTTCCGGGGAGCGGCTCGGCGGCGCGCACCTCCACGCCGTCGCTGACCACCGGGGCGGACTCGCCGTCCCAGGAGGCGCTGCCCAGCGTGCCGCGCAGCTCCCACTCGCCGTTCCAGGAGGTCTCCCTGCCGGGGCTGCACCAGCTGCCGGTGTACGCGTAGCGCCCGCCCCCGGCCAGCTCGAACGTCGCGGCCGCGCAGGCGTCCCCCGCGTACCAGCTGCCAGCGGGGTTCCAGGACGTGCACGTGACGGCCACGGGCTCGTCGCCGGTGACCCAGCGGGCCGAGTCGAAGGCGTGGATCGCCATGTCGACGAGGAGCGGGTGGCGCATCTGCTCGCGGAAGCCGCCGAAGCGCGGCGCGCGGTAGAAGTCGGTCCGCAGGAGCACGACCTCGCCCAGGGCCGCGCGCGCCGCCCGCAGCGCGGCGAGGTGGGGGTTCCACCGGCGGTTCTGGCTCACCATGAACAGCTCGCCGGTCAGCTCCGCGGCCGCGGCCAGCGAGAGGGTACGGGCCACGGTCTCCGCCGCGGGCTTCTCGCCGAGCACCGGGAGGCCACCGCGCAGGGCCTGCGTCGTGACCGCGTGGTGGGCGCCCGGGACCGTCACGTCGACGACCGCCTGCGCCCCGGTCCGCGCCGCGAGCGCGAGCAGGTCGGTGCCGACGGGCAGGTCCGGCTGCCCCACGTCGGCGACCCCAGCGCGCGCGGCTGCGACGTCGAGGTCGACCACGCCCGCGAGCGCGACGCCGTCGTCGGCGAGGACCGTCCGCAACCACCCCCGGCCCATGGCGCCGGCACCGACGACGACGACCCGCAGCGGGTCGGAGGGCGAGGACGGGACGCGGCGGAAGGTCACGGCTCGGCGACGAGCTCGCCGGTCGCGTACCGGCGGATCTCCGGGTAGCTGCGCTCCTGGCGGTCGGAGCGCGCCCAGGCCACCCCGTTGGCGATCACCTTGCGCACACCGGGGTGATGGTAGGTCGGGTAGTCCTGGTCGCCCGGCCGGAAGTAGAAGATGCGGCCGTGGCCGCGCTTGAAGGTGCAGCCGCTGCGGAAGACCTCGCCGCCCGAGAACGAGCTGATGAAGACCAGCTCGTCGGGGGCGGGGATGTCGAAGAACTCGCCGTACATCTCGTCCTCGTCGATGACGAGCGGGTGCGGGACACCCGCGGCGATCGGGTGGGTCGGGTCGACCGTCCAGACGAGCTCGCGGTCGTGCTCGTTGCGCCAGCGCAGCCGGCACGAGGTCCCCATGAGGCGCTGGAAGAGCTTCGACCAGTGCCCGCTGTGGAGGACGACGAGGCCCATGCCGGACAGCACGTGCTCGTGGACCCGCTCGACGACGGCGTCCGCGACCTCGTCGTGGGCCTGGTGGCCCCACCAGGTCAGCACGTCGGTCTCGCGGAGGACCTCCTCGGTCAGCCCGTGCTCCGGGTCGTCGAGGGTGGCGGTGCGGACGGTGCAGCCGTCGCCGAGGTTCTCCCGGATGCCGGCGGCGACGGCCTCGTGCATGCCGTCCGGGTAGATCGCGCGGACGTGGTCCTCGGTCTGCTCGTGGCGGTTCTCGCCCCACACCAGGACGCGGACGGGCTGCGCCATCGGTACCCCTTCGGCCGGGAGTGCCCCCGAGAGGATTCGAACCTCCGACACACGGTTTAGGAAACCGTTGCTCTATCCCCTGAGCTACGAGGGCGCGCCCGGCGGGCCGGGCTCCGGCAGGCTACCGGACCCGGCACCGGTTGAGCCGGGAGCGCACTTGGCACCATAGGGGCATGACTCGGGACGAGGTGGGAGCGGACGGTGGCCCCCGCCGTCGTGCGCCTCACCGCCCTGTCCCCGTGCGGGCGGGGGCGGCCGGGTGCTGACCGCCGCCCTCCTGCTGGTGCTCGCGCTCGTGCTCGTCCTCGCCTGCGGCGTGTACGTCGCGGCGGAGTTCTCGCTGCTCACCGTCGACCGGGCGACCGTCGAGCGGGCGGCCGAGGCGGGCGACCGCGGGGCCCGCCGGGTCCTCGCGGCGCTGACGAGCCTGTCGACGCAGCTGTCCGGTGCGCAGGTCGGCATCACGATCACGAACCTCGCGATCGGCTACCTCGCCGAGCCCTCCATCGCGCGCCTCGTCCGTCCCGCGCTGCACGCGCTCGGCCTCGCGGGAGCCACCGCGCCGGTGGCCGCCACCGTCGGCATCGTGGCGGCGACGGTCGTGACGATGGTCTTCGGCGAGCTGGTCCCGAAGAACCTCGCGATCGCCTCGCCGCTGGGCACCGCGAAGGCGGTCTCGGTGCTGTCCCGCCGCTCGACCGCGCTGACGCTGCCCCTCGTCCGGCTGCTCAACGGCAGCGCCAACGTCCTGCTGCGCACGGTCGGCGTCGAGGCGCAGGAGGAGCTGGCCTCCGCGCGCAGCCCGCAGGAGCTGGTCAGCCTCGTCCGGCGCAGCGCCGAGCAGGGGACCCTGCCGGTCGGCACGGCCGAGCTGCTGCAGCAGAGCCTGCTGTTCGGCGACCGCATCGCCCGCGACGTCATGACGCCGCGCCCGCAGGTGCACAGCGTGCAGCCCTCGGCCATGGCCGCCGACGTGGTGACGCTGACGCAGGCGACGGGGCACTCCCGCTTCCCGGTGGTGCAGGGGAACGAGGGCGACGTCGTCGGCATGGTGCACCTGCGTCACGCCCTGGCGGTGCCGCCCGAGCGGCGGGCGGCCGTCCGCGTGGAGTCGTTGATGGTCGGTCCCGTGCTCGTGCCGGAGACGCTCGAGCTCGACCCGCTGCTGGACCAGCTGCGGGCGGGCGGCCTCCAGGCGGCGGTCGTCATCGACGAGTTCGGGGGCGTCGCCGGCCTCGTGACGCTCGAGGACCTCGTCGAGGAGCTCGTGGGCGACGTCGTCGACGAGCACGACGAGCCGGACGAGACCGCGCACGAGCTCGCCGGCGGCGCGTGGGAGCTCTCCGGCCTGCTCCGCCCCGACGAGGCCTCGCGCCACCTCGGCGTCGAGCTGCCGGAGGACGACGACTACGAGACGCTCGCCGGCCTGCTCACCGCCCGGCTCGGGCGGCTGCCGGACACCGGCGACAGCGTCGAGCTGGAGCTCCCCGCCGGGCTCGACGAGCCCGGGCACCTCGTCCGCCTCGCCGTCCTCGAGATGGACGGCCGGCGGGTCGACCGGATCCGCGTCGAGCTCGAGCCCGTGGAGCCCGCCGGCGCGGAGGAGGGCGCATGAGCCCCCTGCTCGCCGCGGCGCTGTCGGCCCTGCTCCTCGCGGGCAACGCGTTCTTCGTCGCCGCGGAGTTCGCCCTCGTCTCCGCCCGCCGCAGCGCGATCGAGCCGCTCGCGGAGGGCGGGTCCCGGCGCGCGCGGCAGACCCTCGCCGCCATGGAGGACGTCTCGCGGATGCTCGCCGGCGCGCAGCTGGGCGTCACGGCGTGCTCGCTCGGGCTGGGCGCGCTCGCCGAGCCGGCGGTCGCGGACGTGCTGCACTCCGCCTTCGAGGCCGTGTCCGTGCCCGAGGCGCTCGTCCACCCGGTGGCGTTCGTCGTCGCGCTGGGGGCGATCGCGTACCTCCACATCGTCCTGGGCGAGATGGTCCCCAAGAACCTCAGCATGGCCGGGCCCGACGGCGCGGTCCTCGTGCTCGCGCCGGCGCTGCAGGCCTTCGTCCGGGTGACCTCCCCGCTCATCGCCGTGCTCGGCGCCCTGGCCAACGGCAGCGTCCGGCTGCTCCGCGTGGAGCCGCGCTCGGAGGTCACCAGCGCGTACACCCGCGACGAGGTCGCCGGCCTCGTCGAGCAGTCCCGCCGGGAGGGGCTGCTCGACAAGGAGGAGGAGCGGCTCGTGCTCGGGGCGCTCACCTTCGAGGAGCGCACCGCCCGGCACGTGCTGCTCCCGCTGCCGACGCTCGTCACCGTCGACGCCCGCGCGACGCGCGCCGACGTCGAGCAGACCGCCGCGCGCACGGGCTACTCGCGCTTCCCCGTACGCCGTGGCGGGCAGCTCGTCGGCTACGTCCACGTCAAGGACGCGCTCGCGGTGGTGGAGGACGAGCGCCAGCAGCCGCTGCCCGCGGAGGCCGTGCGTCCCATGCCCTCGGTGGCGCCGGAGGCGCCGTTGCGCCAGGTGCTGCTCGCCATGCAGGGCGACGCGGCGCACCTCGCGCAGGTCCAGGAGCTCGACGGGACCGTGCTCGGCGTCGTCGCCCTGGAGGACGTCATCGAGGAGCTCGTGGGAGAGGTGCGCGACGAGGTGAGGGGCGGCGTCCGAGTGGGTACGCGACCTTGACAGCGCACGGCGCCCGCGCTTAAGTTCGGACGTCAAACAAATCGTCTGAGGAGTGCCCGCCCATGGCAGTGCAGCCGACCCCCGCCGACAAGTTCACCTTCGGTCTGTGGACCGTGGGCTGGCAGGCCCGCGACCCGTTCGGCGACGCGACCCGCGAGCCGATCGACCCGGTCGAGACCGTGCACCAGCTCGCCCAGCGCGGGGCCTACGGCGTGACGTTCCACGACGACGACCTCGTGCCGTTCGGCTCGGCCGACGACGAGCGCACCCGCATCATCGAGGGCTTCAAGAAGGCGCTCGCCGAGACGGGCCTCAAGGCCCCCATGGTGACGACCAACCTGTTCACCCACCCGGTGTTCAAGGACGGCGGCCTCACCAGCAACGACCGCGAGATCCGCCGCTACGCGCTGCGCAAGGTCATGCGCAACATGGAGCTCGCGCACGAGCTCGGCGCCGAGACCTACGTCCTCTGGGGCGGTCGCGAGGGCTCCGAGACCGACGCCGCCAAGGACGTCCAGGCCGCGCTCGAGCGCTACCGCGAGGGCCTCGACACCCTCGCCGCCTACGTCAAGGACCAGGGCCTCGGCCTGCGCCTCGCGCTCGAGCCCAAGCCCAACGAGCCCCGCGGCGACATCCTGCTCCCGACGGTCGGCCACGCGCTCGGCTTCATCGCGACCCTCGAGCACGGCGACATCGTCGGGCTCAACCCCGAGGTCGGCCACGAGCAGATGTCGAACCTCAACTTCGTCCACGGCATCGCCCAGGCGCTCTACCAGGACAAGCTGTTCCACATCGACCTCAACGGCCAGCACGGCCCGAAGTTCGACCAGGACCTCGTCTTCGGCCACGGCGACCTGATCTCGGCGTTCTTCCTGGTCGACCTGCTCGAGAACGGCTCGCCCAACGGCGGCAACCGCTACGACGGCCCGCGCCACTTCGACTACAAGCCGCTGCGCACCGAGGACCTCTCCGGCGTGTGGCGCTCGGCCGAGGCCAACATGACGACCTACCTCCTGCTCAAGGAGCGCGCCGTCAAGTTCCGCCAGGACCCCGAGGTCCAGGAGGCGCTCAAGGCCAGCAAGGTCTACGAGCTCGGCCAGTCCACGCTGGCCGACGGCGAGACCTGGAAGGAGCTGCTCGCGGACAAGAGCGCCTTCGAGGAGTTCGACGCCGACGCGAAGGCCAAGGCCGGCTACGGCTTCGTCCACCTCGACGAGCTCGCGGTCGAGCACCTCATGGGCGCCCGCTAGCCATGCCGCTCGTCGCCGGGGTCGACTCGTCGACCCAGTCGTGCAAGGTCGTCGTCCGCGACGCGGAGTCCGGAGCCCTCGTCCGCGAGGGCCGGGCTCCGCACCCGGACGGGACCTCGGCACCCCCCGCCGCCTGGTGGGACGCGCTGCAGACCGCCATCGGCGAGGCCGGCGGCCTCGACGACGTCGCCGCGGTCGCGGTGGGCGGCCAGCAGCACGGGATGGTCTGCCTCGACGAGTCCGGGGAGGTCGTCCGCGACGCCCTCCTCTGGAACGACACCCGCTCCGCCGACGCCGCCGTCGAGCTCACCGAGGAGCTCGGCGGGGCGCAGGCGTGGGTCGACGCGGTCAACCTCGTGCCGGTCGCGTCGTTCACGGTGACCAAGCTGCGCTGGCTGGCGCAGCACGAGCCGGAGAACGCCGCCCGGACCGCCGCCGTCTGCCTCCCGCACGACTGGCTGTCCTGGAAGCTCGCCGGGTCCCCGGGCCTCGACGGGCTCGCGACCGACCGCGGTGACGCGAGCGGCACGGGCTACTGGTCGCCGGTCTCCGGCGACTACCGCCGCGACCTGCTCGAGCGGGCGCTCGGCCGCGACGCCGTCCTGCCGCGCGTCCTCGGCCCGTCCGAGGCCGCGGGGAAGACCCCGTCCGGGGCGCTCATCGGTCCCGGTACGGGTGACAACGCCGCCGCCGCGCTCGGCCTGGGCGCGGGTCCCGGCGACGTCGTCGTCTCGATCGGCACCTCCGGCGTGGCCTGCGCCGTCTCCGACGTGCCGGCCGCTGACGTCAGCGGGGCGGTGGCCGGCTTCGCCGACGCCACCGGTCGCTACCTGCCGCTGGTCTGCACGCTCAACGCGGCGCGCGTCCTCGACGCGGCTGCGCGGATGCTCGGCGTCGACCACGACGAGCTCTCGCGGCTCGCGCTCTCGGCGCCGTCGGGGTCGGGCGGGCTCGTGCTCGTGCCCTACCTCGAGGGCGAGCGCACCCCGAACAAGCCCGACGCGACGGGCTCGCTGCACGGGCTGCGCCTCGAGACGGCCACCCCCGCGTACCTCGCGCGGGCGGCGGTCGAGGGCCTGCTCTGCGGGCTCGCCGACGGGATCGACGCCCTCGTCGAGCAGGGGGCGCGGGTCGACCGCGTCCTGCTCATCGGCGGCGGCGCGCGCTCCGAGGCCGTGCGGCGGATCGCCCCGACGGTGCTCGGCCGCCCGGTCGTCGTCCCGCCCGCCGGGGAGTACGTCGCCGACGGTGCCGCCCGCCAGGCGGCCTGGGTGCTCTCCGGGGCGGCCGAGCCGCCGGTGTGGGAGCGCTCGGGGGTCGAGACGTACGAGGCGGACGTGGACCCGGCGGTCCGCGCGCGCTACGCCGAGGCGCGCGAGCTCGTGCTCGACCGCCGCGACAGCGGCAGCTGAGCCGAGCCCGGCAGCTAGACCCGGCTCGGCCAGGTCACAGACCCTCCTGGGAAGGGGACGGGGCGGGACGCGTGTTGCTCGAGGCGTGGCACGCGTCCCGCTCTCCGTCCTGGACCTCTCTCCCGTCGGCACCGGCCAGACCTCCGGCGCCGCGCTCCACGCCTCGGCCCGCCTCGCGCAGGCGGCCGAGGCGGAGGGCTACCAGCGCTACTGGGTCGCCGAGCACCATGCGATGCCCATGGTCGCCAGCACCAGTCCTGCTGTCCTGCTCGCCCACGTCGGGGCGCTGACCTCGACGATCCGGCTCGGCTCCGGCGGCGTCATGCTGCCCAACCACGCCCCGCTCGTCGTCGCCGAGCAGTTCGCGATGCTCGAGGCGCTGCACCCCGGGCGCGTCGACCTCGGCATCGGCCGGGCCCCGGGCAGCGACCCCGCGACCGCGGCCGCGCTGCGGCGGACGCTCGACCTGTCGGCCGAGGACTTCCCCGGCGAGCTCGACACGCTGCTGCGGATGCTGGGCGACCCGACACTGCCGGCTCCGCGCGGAGGGGCGATCGCGCCGACGCCCGCACCCGGCTCGTCGCCCGCCGTCTGGCTGCTCGGCTCCAGCGACTACGGCGCCCGGGCTGCGGCCGGCACCGGTCTGCCGTACGCCTTCGCCCACCACTTCGCCCCGGCCGGCACGGAGCTCGCGCTCGAGACCTACCGGGCGCTGTTCCAGCCGTCGTCGGCGCTCGCCCGGCCGTACTCCATGATCGTCGCGGCGGTCCTCGTCGCCCCCACGGAGGACGAGGCCCAGCGCCTCGCCCTGCCGCAGCAGCTCGTCCAGGTGGCGCTGCGCACCGGTCGCCCGCGTCCGGTGCCGACGGTCGAGGAGGCGTTGGCGCACGAGTGGACGCCGATGGAGCGCGCGGTGCTCGAGCACTCGCCCTCGACGCCGGTCGTCGGCGAGCCGGGCAAGGTCGTGGCCGAGCTCGACGAGCTGGTCGAGCGCACGGGCGTCGACGAGCTCATGGTCGTCACCAGCACGTACGCGCCCGAGCACCGCGAGCGCTCGCTGCGCCTGCTGGCCGAGGCCTGGCGCGGCTGACGCACTATCCCACTTTGATCGGGGGCCTCGATCAAGTGGGGCTCACCTCGAGGAGATCCCCTCGAACCCGTCCCCGTTCGATCGGGGACCCCGATCAAACGGGGCCTGAGCCAACGCCCGGGAACGCGCGGACCGCGCGCGTGCGTCATCCTGCTCGTCAGCAGCACGAGCGGGGGAGGGGTCGCGTGCCGGGCCGCGAGGAGGTCGGGGAGGCGGTCGAGCGCGTCGTCGGCACGGTCAAGCCGCGGCTGCGCGGGTGGCTGCACGCCGGGACGTTCCCGGTCGCGGTCGTCGCGGGCATCGTGCTCGTCGCCGTCTCGCCGACGGAGCGGGCGCGGGTCGCCACCGCGGTCTTCGCGCTGACGGCGGCGCTGCTGTTCGGGGTCAGTGCGGCGTACCACCGCTTCACCTGGTCCCCGCGCGCCCACGCGGTCCTCATGCGCCTGGACCACTCGAACATCTTCCTCATCATCGCCGGCACCTACACGCCATTCGGGGCGCTGCTGCTGCCGCCCTCGCGCGGCCAGGTGCTGCTCTGGACGGTGTGGACGGGCGCGCTGCTCGGCGTGCTGTTCCGCGTGCTCTGGTGCGACGCTCCGCGCTGGCTCTACACCCCGGTCTACATCGCGCTGGGCTGGGTCGCGGTGTTCTACGTGCCCGAGATCCTCGAGCACGGCGGCGTCGCCGTGCTCGTCCTGCTCGTCGTCGGGGGGGCGCTCTACTCCGCCGGCGGGCTCATCTACGCCGCGCGCCGGCCCGACCCCTCGCCACGGTGGTTCGGGTTCCACGAGGTCTTCCACGCGCTCACGCTCGCGGCGTTCGTCGTGCACTACGTCGCCGTGTCCCTGGTGGCGTACACCTCGGGCTGACTAGGCTCCGGGGCGTGCAGATCGTCCTTGCCGAGGACAGCGTCCTCCTCCGCGAGGGCATCACCCGGCTGCTCGCCGACGCCGGCCACGAGGTGGTCGCCGCTGTCGCCGACGGGCCCTCGCTCGTCGCCGCCGTCATCGAGCACGAGCCCGACCTCGCCCTCGTCGACGTCCGGATGCCGCCGACCCACCGCGACGAGGGGCTGCGCGCGGCGGTGGAGGCCCGCGAGCGGGTGCCCGGCCAGCCGGTGCTCGTGCTCAGCCAGTACGTCGAGGACGCCTACGCCGCCGAGCTGCTCGCCAGCGGCGCCGGGCGCGCGGTGGGCTACCTGCTCAAGGACCGGGTGGCGGACGTCGCGGACTTCCTCGCGGCGCTGGACCGGGTCGTCGGGGGCGAGGTCGTGCTCGACCCCGAGGTCGTGGCGCAGGTGCTCGTCCGCCGGCGCAGCTCCGACCGGCTCGAGGCGCTGACGCCGCGCGAGCGCGAGGTGCTCGCGCTCATGGCGGAGGGCCGCTCCAACGCGGCGATCGCCGAGCGCCTCGTCGTCACCGAGGGCGCGGTGGAGAAGCACGTGACCAGCGTCTTCACCAAGCTGGGGCTCCAGCCCGACGCCGGGGACTCCCGGCGCGTGCTCGCCGTGCTCGCCTGGCTCGGGTCACCCTGACGGGTGAACCACACGCGTGTAGTTACAGGGCGGGTAGGATCACGACGAAGGACTGGTCGACCGCAGCAGGACGCAGCACCGCACGATCCCGAGGAGACGCAGTGGACGCCGTTCGAGCGAGCAGCACCACCCTCGCCGCCGCGCCGGTGGGCACCACCTCCCTGACCGAGCGCGAGCAGGAGATCCTCGCCTTCGAGCGCCAGTGGTGGAAGTACGCCGGCGCCAAGGAGCAGGCCGTCCGCGAGCTGTTCGACATGTCGGCCGCGCGCTACTACCAGGTGCTCAACGCCCTGCTCGACCGCCCGGACGCCCTCGCGCACGACCCCATGCTGGTCAAGCGCCTGCGCCGCCTGCGCGCCTCGCGCCAGCGCGCGCGCTCGGCGCGCCGCCTCGGCTTCGAGGCCTGAGCGTGAGCGGTCCCGACGGGCCCTCGCCGCTCGGGGGGCTCGGCGCCCCCCGCCAGGGCGCGCACCGCGGCGCCGCGCACCCGCTGCGCTCGGCCCTCGTCTCGCTCGTCGCCGTCGTGGCCGTGGTCGCCCTGCTCGGCGGGCTCTACCTCGCCTTCGGCTCCCCGAGCGGGAGCGGCGGCGGAGCCGACAGCGCCGACGACGCGGCCGTGAGCACCTCGTCGAGCGCCGCGGCCTCCCCGACGCCCACGCCGACCGCGGCAGCCGCCGCGCCCACTGTGGGCGAGCCGTCCCCGAGCTCCTCGGACTCGGGGAGCGCGAGCGCGTCGCCCAGCGACAGCGCCACGTCCGGCGCTGCCGGCGACGAGGCCGGCTCCGCCACCCCCTCGGCGACGCCCAGCGAGGGGCCGGGCGCGGGCGACGAGGGCGGGCTCAAGGACCTGCCGGTCTCCGTGCTCAACCAGTCGGGCCGGACCGGGCTCGCCGGCCGCACCGCGAGCCAGCTGCGCAGCCTCGGCTGGACCGTCTCCGGCGTGGGCAACTTCCACGGCAAGGTGCCGGCCACGACCGTCTACTACCCCGACGGCGCCTTCGCCGCGGCCCAGGAGCTCGCGGCCGAGCTCCCCGGCAGCCAGCGCATCCGCCCCGCGTTCGCCGGGCTCTCGTCCAGCCACCTCACGCTCGTCCTCGCCTGAGCGGCGTGGCCCTCGACGCCGCGACGCCCGCCGGCCGCGCCGGCCTGGCGGCCCTGCTCGCCGACCCCCGTCGCGCGATCGTCGGGCTGGACTTCGACGGCACCCTCGCTCCGATCGTCGACGACCCCGCGCAGGCACGGGCCCACCCCGACGCGCTGCCGGCGCTGCAGGCGCTCGCCCCGCTCCTCGGCCGCGTGGCCGTCGTGACCGGCCGCCCGGCCGCACTCGCGGTGGAGCTGGTCGGCCTCGCGGGGGCGCGTGGGCTCGAGCACGTCACCGTGCTCGGCGCGTACGGCCGGGAGCGCTGGGACGCCGCCACCGGCGAGGTGCAGGCGCCGCCCGAGCCGCCCGCGGTCGCGGCCGCCCGCGCCGAGGTCGCCGAGCTGCTGGCGCGCACGGCGCCCGACGCGCACCTCGAGGACAAGCCGGCGGCAGTCGCCGTCCACACCCGGCGCAGCGCGGACCCCGAGGGCGCCTTCGCCCGGCTGCGCGAGCCGGTGCGCGCCGTCGCGGAGGCCCACGGGCTCGCCTTCGAGCCGGGACGGCTCGTGCTCGAGGTGCGCGCGCCCGGTGCCGACAAGGGCGCGGCGCTGCGCGGGCTGCTCGAGGAGCTGGGGGGCGCGTCCGCGCTCGTCTTCGTCGGGGACGACCTCGGTGACCTCCCGGCCTTCGACGAGGTCGCCCGCCAGCGGGAGGCGGGGGTGCCCGGGATCTGCGTCTGCAGCGGCTCGACCGAGGTGGCCGAGCTCGCCGAGCGCGCCGACGTCGTCGTCGACGGACCCGCGGGCGTCGCGGCCTGGCTGCAGGAGCTCGCGGCCGCGCTCGACCGCTAGGGCCGCACCGCCGCCAGGTCCTCCACCTGCGCGGCGAGCCACTGGCCCGGCGGCAGCGCGGTGGCGGCGTCGACGAGCTCGCGGGTGCGCCGCGCCCGCTCCTCGTCGTCCATGCCGAGGGCCGCGTGCAGGGCGGCGGCGGTCCCGCTCACGTCGTACGGGTTGACGAGCAGGGCGGCGTGCCCGAGCTCGGCGGCCGCTCCCGCCTCGGTCGAGAGCACGAGCGCGCACCCCCGCGTGGAGAGCGCGGGCGCCTCCTTGGCCACGAGGTTCATGCCGTCGCGGATGGGGTTGATGAGCAGCACGTCGGCGATCCGGTAGGTCGCGAGCGAGCGCGGGAAGTCGTCGTCGACGGAGAGGATCAGCGGCGACCAGCCGGGCCGGGCGAACTCCTCGTCGATCTCCGCAGCGAGGCGCTGCACGCGGGCGGTGTACTCGCGGTACTCCGGCAGCGCGTTGCGCGAGGGGACGGCGCCGACGACGTGCACGACGCGGCCGACCCACTCGGGGTAGCGGCGCAGCAGGTCGCGGTAGGCCAGCAGCCCGCGCAGGATGTTCTTCGAGAGCTCGGTGCGGTCGACCCGGGCGATGACCTTGCAGTCGCCGATGCGGGCCAGCAGCGCCTCCTCGTGGCGCGCGACGTCCGCCCGGCCCGCGCGCTCGCGCAGCTCGTCGGCGTCGATGCCGAGGGCGTGCACGACGACGCGGGTGGTGCGCCCGTCGTGCCGGACCTCGCCGCCGACCTCCTCGCGGACCACCTCGGCGCCGAGGACGCGCTCGCAGCAGTCGAGGAAGGCGCTCGCCCAGCGCGGCGCGAGGAACCCCGCCGAGTCCGCGCCGAGCACGCCGAGCAGCACCTCGCGGGCGAGCCCCTGCGGCAGCAGCGAGAAGTACTCCGCGGGCGCCCAGGGCGTGTGCGAGAAGTGGCCGATGCGCAGGTCCGGGCGCAGCTGGCGGAGCAGCCGGGGGACGAGCGTGAGGTGGTAGTCCTGCACGAGGACCTTCGCCCCGGGCGCGGCGTCCTGGGCGAGCCCCTCGGCGAACGCCTGGCTGTAGACGCTGAAGGCGCTCCACTCGCGGGCGAACGACCCGTCGAAGACCGGCGCGGTCGGCGTCGCGAACAGCAGGTGGTGCAGGAACCACAGCGTGGAGTTCGCGATCCCGTTGTAGGCGAGGTCGAAGGTGCGCGCGTCGATGCCCTCGGGCGTCGAGAGCATCCGCACCCTCAGCCCGCCGGTGTCGTGGCCGGCCTCGTCGAGCCGGCCGTGCGGGCTCCGGCGGGCCGCCTCGCGGTCGGCGTCCGAGAGGGCGGTGCAGACCCAGAGCGGGTGCTCGCCGGCGTGCCCGGCGGACATGATCGCGGAGACGAGGCCGCCGCCGCCCCGCTTCGCGCGCGGCGCACCGTCGGCGTCGAGCGTGAACGAGAGGGGCCCGCGGTTCGAGGCGAGCAGCACGGGCGCGACCACCCTCCGCAGCCTACTGACGCGGGCCCGCTCACGTCGCCGCCCTGGTGAGCCGAAGGGAGGACGTGCTCCTCCGCAAGTGCCGCGCCCTCGCCGCCCTCCTGCTCGCCGCCGCGGCGACAGCCGCCGTCGCCCTGCCGGCCGCCCCCGCCTCCGCCCGCAGCACCTCGGGCGGCGACGTGTCCTGGCCGCAGTGCACCGAGCACCCGGGCCACGGCCTGCCGCCGCCGGGCAAGGGCACCGGCTTCGTCGTCATGGGGCTCACCAGCGGTCTGCCGTTCACGGAGAACCCGTGCATCGACCGCCAGCTGGCGCACACCCGCGCCATCGGGGCGCGGCTCGCGGTCTACACCTTCGCCGCGATGCCGACCCCCGTCCAGCTGCGCGAGCTCGGGCCCAGCGGCCCGTACGACGGCGGGACGCGGCTGGGGGCGCTCGGCAACGTCGGCTACGCCCAGGGCGCCTGGGCCGTCTCGGTCGTGCGCGGCCGTGGCGTGCAGGTGCCCGTCGTCTGGCTCGACGTGGAGCACCGCAAGGTGCAGGACTGGGCGCACGACACCGCGGCGAACCGCGCCGTGCTGCTCGGCGCGGTGCGGGCGCTGCAGGAGGCGGGCTTCGGCGTCGGGTTCTACTCGTACGCGTACGGCTGGCGGGAGATCACCGGCGGCATGCGCTCCGAGCTGCCGGTGTGGGCCACCGCCGGGCGCCGCGGCCGCGCGGGCGCGCTCGCGATGTGCCACCAGGCCTCGTTCTCCGGCGGTCCGGTCGTGCTGACCCAGTGGTACGACGACGTCCGCGACTCCGACGCGCTCTGCCCGACGCTCGCCCGTCCGGTCAGCGTCGAGAGCGACGACCTGCGGACGTACGCCGGGCTCGTCCTCAAGCGCGGCTCGCACGGCCCGGCCGTCGCGGCGCTGCGGCGGCGGCTCGGGATCGCCCCGGCACCGCAGTTCAGCCGGGCGACGGCCCTGGCCGTGCGTCGGTTCCAGCGCGCCCACCACCTCGCGGTCGACGGGGTCGTCGGCCCCGTGACGTGGCGGGCGCTCGGCGTCGCGCCGCTGCCGGTCCGCGTGCCGGGCCCGGTGTGGGACCGGTGGTTCGGCACGCCCTGACGGTGCCCGCGAGCATCGTCTATCCTGGTCCGTGCCGACTGCTCCACCGGGCAGGACGGCACCACAACTGAACACCGCTCATCCAGAGGGGCAGAGGGAACGGCCCGTTGAAGCCCCGGCAACCCTCCACGACGTCTCGTCCTCACGAGGCCCGTCGTGGAGTAGGTGCCAACTCCGGCCTGCGGAAAGACCGCAGGGAAGATGAGGAGAGGCCTCGCACCATGACGCTCCTGAGCTCTGACTCCGTCACCTCCTTCGGCCCCGCCGTCGCCCTCGCCTGCCGCGAGTGCGGCACGCGCACCGAGCTCGGCCCCCACTACGCCTGCCTCGAGTGCTTCGGCCCGCTCGAGGTCGTCTACGACGTCCCGCGCGTGACCCGCGAGCAGATCGCCGCCGGCCCGCAGTCGCTGTGGCGCTACAAGGACTTCCTCCCCGTGCCGGCCGACGTCGCCTCCCAGCCCGGTCTGCGGCCCGGCTGGACCAAGCTTGTCAAGGCCGACAACCTGGCGCGCGAGCTCGGCATCCGCTCGCTGTGGGTGAAGGACGACTCGGGCAACCCCACGCACTCGTTCAAGGACCGCGTCGTCGCCGTCGCGCTCTCGGCCGCCCGCCAGCTCGGCTTCACGACGATCGGCTGCGCCTCCACCGGCAACCTCGCCAACGCGGTGGCCGCCGCCGCAGCGCGCGCCGGGCTGCGCTCGGTCGTCTTCGTCCCGAGCGACCTCGAGGCCGGCAAGACCGTCACCACCGCGGTCTACGGCGGCACGCTGGTGGCCGTCGAGGGCAGCTACGACGACGTCAACCGCCTCTGCAGCGAGGTCGCGGCCGACCAGCCGTGGGGCTTCGTCAACATCAACCTGCGGCCCTACTACGCCGAGGGCTCGAAGACCGTCGGCTTCGAGGTCGCCGAGCAGCTCGGCTGGCACCTCCCGGAGCAGGTCGTCGCCCCCGTCGCGTCCGGCTCGCTGCTCACCAAGGTCGACAAGGCGTTCAAGGAGCTCGGCGCGGCCGGGCTCGTCGAGGCCACGCCGTACAAGGTCTTCGGGGCGCAGGCCACGGGCTGCTCGCCGGTCTCGCAGGCCTACCGCGACGGCACCGACGTGGTCCGCCCCGTCCGGCCCAAGACCATCGCGAAGTCCCTCGCGATCGGCAACCCGGCCGACGGCCCGTACGCCCTCGACGTCGTGCGCCGCACCGGCGGCGCGATCGCCGACGTGAGCGACGAGGAGGTCGTGGAGGGCATCCGCCTGCTCGCGCGCACCGAGGGCATCTTCGCCGAGACCGCAGGCGGCGTGACCGTCGCCGTGACCCGCAAGCTGCTCGCCGCAGGGCTGCTCGACCCCGACGCCGAGACCGTCATCCTCAACACCGGTGACGGGCTGAAGACCCTCGACGCCGTCGCGCCCGTCGTCGGCCCGAGCGCCACCATCCCCCCGTCCTACGACGCGTTCCAGAAGGCAGGGCTCGCATGAGCGTCAGCGTCCGCATCCCGACGATCCTCCGGACCTACACCGGTGGCGCCGCCGAGGTGACCGCAGAGCCGGGCGACGAGGCGACCCTCGCCGACCTGCTCGAGGCGCTGGAGACGAGCTACCCCGGGATCCGCGGGCGGGTCCTCGACGACGGCGGCGCGCTGCGCCGCTTCGTCAACGTCTACGTCGGCGACGAGGACGTCCGCTTCTCCGAGGGCCTCGCCACCCCGACGCCGCCCGGCTCGTCCGTCTCGGTCATCCCCGCGGTCGCCGGCGGCTGAGCCCGCGGTCCGTACGACTTCTCGCGTAGTGGTGGTGCGCGGCGCCGCGCGGCACTACAGTCTCGCCGACCCGGCACCCGCTTCGGGGAGCCGCATCGCGAGACAGCAAGGAGCAGCAATGGCGCAGGGCACGGTCAAGTGGTTCAACGGCGAGAAGGGCTACGGCTTCATCGCCGTCGACGGTGGCGCGGACGTCTTCGTCCACTACAGCGCGATCGACATGCCCGGCTTCAAGACCCTCGAGGAGAACTCCCGCGTGGAGTTCGAGATCACCCAGGGGTCGAAGGGGCCGCAGGCCGACAAGGTCCACCTCGTCTGACCTCCCGCAGTCGCGCTGACGGCCCGGTCCCCTCGGGGGTCCGGGCCGTCGGCGTACGCGGCGCAGCCGGTGCCGGACGCCTCCTCGTCTCGCCGGGCGCAGCGCGTGGTGGCACCATGGTGGCGCGCGTGCGCACGCGCGACCCCCGGGCGCGCGCCCGGGAGGATGGGGTGGAGGTGGAGTGAGCGAGGCCGGCACGACCGAGCTCCCGGCGCAGGCGCTGCTGGGGGTGGAGACGACCAGCGCGGCCGACCGCCGGGCGCTGCCGCGCGTGCTCTCCGACGCCCCCGCCGCGGTGCTCATGATCGACACGGCGTCGGGCACCGTCACGTACTCCAACCCGCTGGCGCGCGAGCTCGCCGGCGGCCGGCTGCCCTGCCCGGTCGAGGAGTGGGCGGCGCGCGCCGGGATCACGGTGCCCGGGACGAGCGAGGGGGACGACCCCGGGCCGGGGCCCTTCGCGCTCGCGGCGGCCGGCAGCAGCGTCAACGGCGTCCCCGTGCTCGTCCCCCCGCGCGAGGGCGCGCGCGCCCGTGTCATGTGGGTGACCGCCTGGCCGCTGCCCGCCGTGGCCGGGCTGCGGCAGGTCAGCCTGCTCGTGCTGCTGCCGGTGGAGCCGGGGCTGCTGCGCGACGACCTCATCGAGGTCCGCAACCGCGCGCTCGTGGCCGCCGGGCTCTCGTTCACGATCACCGACCCGCACCAGCCGGACAACCCCCTGGTCTGGGTGAACCCCGCGTTCCTCGGCACCACGGGCTACACGCAGGAGGACGTGCTCGGGCACAACTGCCGCTTCCTGCAGGGGCCCGACACCGACCCCGCCGCCGTCGCCGAGCTGCGCCACGCGGTGCGCGCGGGCGAGCCCGCGCAGGTCGTGCTGCTGAACTACCGCAAGGACGGCTCGGCGTTCTGGAACGAGGTCTCGCTCTCCCCGGTCTTCGACGGGCTGGGCGCGCTGACCCACTTCGTCGGCGTCCAGGCCGACGTCACGGCGCGGGTCGCCGCCGAGCTGCTGCGCGAGGAGCGCGTCCGCGAGGAGCAGGGGGCCCGGCAGCGGGCGGAGGTCGTGCAGGAGCGGCTCGCGCTGCTGGCCGACGCGACCGAGAGCCTCGTCGCGACGCTCGACGCCCGGGAGGCGCTCGCGCGGCTGGCGGACCTGCTCGTCCCGCGGATCGCCGACTGGTGCATGGTCGTGCTGCCCAGCGAGCGCGACAGCTCGGCCGCGACCGAGGTCGTCGTGGGCTCGGCGGACCCCGCCCACGAGGCCGACCGCGCGCTCGTGGAGCGGCTGCTCCCCTCGCAGGCCGGGCCCGCGTCGCTGCTCTCGGAGTCGATCGCCGGCGGCGCGCCGCGCCTGCTCGCCGAGGTGGGGGAGCAGGACCTCGTCGACGTGGGCAGCCCGGAGCTCGTCGACGCGTACCGCCGGATGGGGCTCGGCTCGGTCATCGTCGTGCCGCTCGTGGGCCGGCACGGCCCGCTCGGGGCCCTCGCGCTCATCACCTCGGGCTCGGGGCGGCGCTACGACGAGGACGACCTCCAGCTCGCGACGGACCTGGCCCGGCGCGCGGGGCTCATCGTCGACAACGCCCGGCTCTACGCCCGTGAGCACCGCGTCGCCGAGGCCCTCCAGCGCAGCATGCTGCCGGAGCTGCCCGACGTGCCGGGACTCGACGTCGCCGCGCGCTACCTCCCCGGCGGGGTCGGCGCCCAGGTCGGCGGTGACTGGTACGACGTGCTCGCCCTCCCGGACGGTTCCGTGGGCGTGGCGATCGGCGACGTCATGGGGCACGACATGGCCGCGGCCGCGGCGATGGGGCAGCTGCGCAGCGTCCTGCGCAGCTACGCCTGGCAGCGCCAGCGCCCGGGCCAGGTGCTCGACAGCCTGGACCGCCTGGTGCAGGGCCTCGACATGGCGCAGCTCGCGACCGCGGTGTTCGCCCGGCTGGTGGGCGACGAGGAGACCGACACCGTCTCCCTGGAGTACGCGAACGCCGGCCACCTCCCGCCGATGGTGCTCCAGCCCGACGGGACCGTCCGTCGGCTCAGCGGGGCGTGGTCGGTGCTCATCGGCGCTCCCGGCGAGGGGGCGCGGCAGACCGCGACCGAGCAGCTCGAGCCGGGCTCGACGCTCGTCCTCGTGACCGACGGGCTCGTGGAGGTGCGCGGCCAGGACCTCGAGGACGGGCTGCAGCGGCTCGAGGACTGCCTGCGCTCGCTGGTGGGCGCGCCGGACGCCCAGGCCGTGCTCGACGGGCTGCTCGCCGGCGTGCGTCCCGATGCTGCCGACGACGACATCGCCGTGCTCGTCGTCCGTCTGCTCCCCACGCCCGGCTGGGTGCGCGAGCGGGTCGAGCTCCCCGGCGACCGCACGGCCCCGAGCGCGGCGCGCCGCGCGGTCCGCTCGTTGCTCGCCGGGGCGGACGACGAGCTGCTGCAGGTGGCGCTGCTGCTCACCAGCGAGCTCGTCAGCAACGCCGTCACGCACGGCGGCGGGGGAGCGGTGCTGCGCGTGGAGCGCCAGGGGACGCGCGTGCGCGTCAGCGTCGCGGACAGCTCGGGCGACTCGCCGGTCGTGCGGCACCAGGGCAGCGACGGCACCGGCTACCCCTCCGAGCGGGGCCGCGGCGTGCTGCTGCTCGACAGCCTGGCCCGGGCCTGGGGGAGCGACCCGGACGACGAGGGCAAGACCGTCTGGTTCGAGCTCGACGAGCGGGCGTGAGCGCCCTCGAGCGGCTCGAGGCCGAGCTCGCCGGCGCGGGACCGCTCGTCGTCGCGTACTCCGGCGGGGTGGACTCCGCCCTCGTGCTGGCCGCGGCGCTGCGGGTGCTCGGGCGCGACGGCGTGCTCGCCGTGACGGGACGCTCCCCGGCACTGGCGCAGCGCGAGGACGCGGAGGCCGGGCGGTTGGCCGCGCTGCTCGGGGCGCGCCACCGCTACGTCGAGACCGCCGAGGGCGACGACCCGGGCTACCGCGCCAACGCCGGCGACCGCTGCTTCTTCTGCAAGTCCGTCCTGCTCGACACGCTGCTGGCGCTCGCCGCCGCCGAGGGCTTCGCGGCGGTGGCGACGGGCACCAACGCGACGGACGCGCTCGACCCGTTCCGCTCCGGCATCCGGGCGGCCGACGCCCGCGGCGTCATCGCGCCGCTGCGCGCGGCGGGCATCCCGAAGGACGAGGTGCGCCGGCTCGCCCGCGAGCTCGGCCTGCCGGTGTGGGACAAGCCCGCGTCGCCCTGCCTCGCCAGCCGGGTGGCCGTGGGGATCGAGGTGACCCCGCGGCGGCTGCGGCGCATCGAGGACGGCGAGGAGGCCGTGCGGCGGCTCGCCGCCGAGCGCGGGGTCCCGCTGCGCGACCTGCGGGTGCGCGACCTCGGCAGCAGCGCGCGCGTCGAGCTCGACGCCGCCGCGCTCGAGGGTCTCCGGGTCGACGACATCGAGGAGTGCGTCCGCGCCGCCGGGTTCTCGGGGGAGGAGGTGGCCGTGGCGGCCTACCGCTACGGCTCCCTCAACGAGGGGCGGACTGCGGGCGCGTAGCGTCTGCGCCATGAGTGCAGCCGTTGCCGGCGGGAGCGCGGACACGCTGCCGCTCCAGGACGTCCTGGCCCTCGTGGCCGAGCAGGTGCGCGCGCTCGGCGTCGAGGGCGCGCGCGTCTGCGTCGTCGTCCCCGACGACACCCGCAGCTGCCCGCTGCCCGAGCTGCTCGGCGCGCTGCGAACGGGGCTGGCCGGCGCCGCCGCGGTCACCGTGCTCGTCGCCCTCGGCACGCACCCCGAGATGCCGCCCGAGCGGCTGTCGCGCTGGCTCGCCGACGGGCGGGAGCTGGGCGCGGCGTACCCCGGGTGGGAGGTGCGCCAGCACGAGTGGTGGCGGCCGGAGACGTTCGTCGAGCTCGGCGTCATCCCGCGCGCGGAGGTGGAGGCCATCTCGGGCGGCCTGCTCGCCGAGGACGTGCCCGTGCGCGTCAACCGCGCGGTCGCCGAGCACGACCTGTGCCTGGTGCTCGGGCCCGTCTTCCCGCACGAGGTGGTCGGGTTCTCCGGTGGTGACAAGTACTTCTTCCCCGGCATCTCCGGCCCCGAGGTCATCGGGACCTCGCACTGGCTGGGCGCGCTGCACACGAGCAAGGAGATCATCGGCACGACGGGGATCACCCCCGTGCGCGCGCTCATCCACCGCGCCGCCGAGATGGTGCCCGCGCGCCGCGCGTGCGTCGCGCTGACCGTCCGCTCCGGCTCCCACGACGTCTACCGGGTGGCGGTGTCGGAGCCGCCGGTCGAGGCGTGGGCGGCCTGCGCCGAGGTCTCGGCGCAGGTGCACGTGCGGCGGCTCGACCGGCCCGTACGCCGGGTGCTGTCCGTCGTCTCCGAGCGCTACGACGAGATGTGGACCGCTGCCAAGGGGTTCTACAAGGTGGAGCCGGTCGTCGCGGACGGCGGTGAGGTCACGCTGTACGCGCCGCACGTCACGGCCGTGAGCCACACCTTCGGCGAGCTCATCGAACGCGTGGGCTACCACTGCCGGGACTGGGTGCTGGGGCACTGGTCCGAGGTCGGGGACGTGCCGCGCTCGGTGCTCGCGCACTCGACGCACGTGCGCGGGGCCGGCACGTACGACGTCGTGACGGGGGTGGAGCACGCGCGGGTGCGGCTGGTGCTCGCGACGGGGATCCCGGAGCAGACCGTCCGTCGGCTCGGGGTGGACTACCGCGACCCCGCGACGGTGGACGTCGCGGAGTGGGCCGACGACCCGGAGGCGCTCGTCGTGCCCGATGCGGGCGAGGTGCTGTTCGGGCTGCGCTGAGCGCGCCCGGGGACGACAGCACCCCCCGGCCGGAGGGAGCCAGGGGGTGCCGTCGTGCGCGGGACGCGTCAGCCGTTGGCTGCCGGCACCCCGTCGATCCAGAACTGCTCGGGCAGCGTACGGGCCAGCTGGCCGTCGAGGACCGGCGTGAGCACGAGGCTCACGGAGACCTGCTTCCCGCCGTAGACGGTGCCGGAGTACGCCGGCAGCGTCACCGTGACGAACGCGCCGTCCTGCGAGACGGTCACGCCCTTCTGCTTGCTGCTGACCGTGAACGCCGTCGGCAGGGCGAAGGTCACGCTGGAGACGTGAGCGCCCGGCTTCTTCGGCGACGCGGGGTTGCTCACGACGAGCGTCGCACTCGTGGGGCCCGTCGTGTTGCGCGAGCCGAGCGTGATGCCCGCCTGCAGCGGGGTGGTTTGCAGGTCCGCTCCGTTGTCCTGGTCGGCCAGGAACGAGGACACCCACGACAGCGGGGCGTTCCAGTTGATGGTCAGCTCGTTGAGCGACCACGCGCCGATGTCGTCGAGGTAGCAGAACTGCGTGATGCAGCCCTTGGTGAACGTCGCTGCGGCCACGGGGTCACCGGTGCTCAGCGTCGTGGAGTTCGGGCCGCCGGCGATGGTGCCCGACGGGGGGTTCGGCAGCGACGGGTCCAGCTCGTGGGAGTAGATCCGCGAGTGCTGGTTGTGGGAGTACTTCGTGCCGTAGCCCGTGATGTAGGACTGGTTGAGGGCGTTGCGGCCCAGCAGGTAGTCCATGCTCCGCTCGACGCCGTCGCGGTACTTCGCGGCGTCGGTCAGGTCGTAGGCCGTGCCGATGACCTGCATGTTGTTGAGGATGGAGCTGTTCGAGCCCCAGGCGTAGTTGCCACCGGCCGGCGCGTAGGCCTGGCCGAAGGGCTGCGCCGCCTGGTCGGCGAGGTACTGGTCCGCCGCGTCGATGACCGACTGCCGGATGGCCGCCCGGCCGGGCAGCGCGTTCGGCACCGTCGCGAGGTCGAGCCGCGCGAGCGCCGCCACGTGGCCCCAGTCGAACCCGTCGTGCGTGAACACCGTGCTGGTGGCGGCGGAGTTCCACGGCGAGGCGAGGACGTCGCTGCGGAAGCTGCTGTCACCGGTGGTGAGGTACAGCTCCGAGGCGGCCCAGTAGAACTCGTCGGTCACGTTGCTGTCGTCGTACGGGCCGCTGCCCGGGTTCGGGTCGAGGCTCGCGTCGGGCGCCGGGGCGTACAGCGCGGGGTTGGCCTTGGCCGCGGCGTAGGCGGTCTTGGCCGCCTGCAGCAGCTTCTGGGCGTAGGCCGCGTCGTACGGCGCGAACAGGCGGGCACCCTGCGCTGCCGTCGCTGCCACGTTGAGCGTCGCCGCGGTCGACGGGCGGTAGAGCACGCGCTGCTGCGGGTCGTGCGCCGGGTCGAGGGGGAGGCCGGTCCAGTTGGCGTCGGCCACCTTGTGGAAGACCATGCCGGCGAGCGGGTGACCGGGCTTCACCTGCATCTTGAGGAAGAAGTCCAGCTCCCACTTGGCCTCGTCCAGGATGTCCGGGACCGCGTTGCCGCGCTCGGGGACGCGCAGGGTCGAGTCGCCGAGGGCGCCCGCGTCGGTGGACGGCGCGTCCTTGGTGCGCTCGAACTCCTGCAGCAGCTGACCGACGGCGATGCCGCCGTTGACGACGTACTTGCCCTGGTCGCCGGCGTCGTACCAGCCGCCCGTGACGTCCGAGGTGTAGTCGCACGTCCAGGGCGCGTCGCCCTGCTTGACCAGGATCTTCTGCGAGTCGTCGCTGAGGCTCTGGCAGGGGACCGCCGTGTCGCCGGTGTTCGGCGCGACGCCCACGTGCCCGGCCGCCCGGCCGTAGCCCGGCGCGACGCTGTCGAGGATCGGGGTGCCGCTGCGCTGGGTGTAGAAGACCGTCTTCGAGTCCTCGCGCAGCTGGTCGTACGCGCTGCCGGAGATCGCGAACGGGTAGCTCGTCTGCCCGTCGGCCACGAGGGTGTAGCCGGTGCCGGGCGTGGTGTAGGACGTGAAGTCGATCGTGTGGACGTTGAGCCCGGCCGTCGGGTCGACGCCCTTGGGCGTGCTGACGCCCGAGGCGACGACGGTGCCTCCGGCGTTCTCCAGCTGCCACGGCAGGGGGTCCGTGGAGGTCGTCACGAGCGTCGCGCCCTTGGGGCCGGCGGGGAGGTAGCCGACCTGGTTGACGCGCACGCGCGGGCCGGTGTCGGGCGTGTAGACCGGCACCTCGGCGCCGCCCTTCACCGACACGTCGTCGATGCAGAAGGTGTACGCCTTGTCGTTGCTGATGTCCTGCGAGAACTCCAGCGCGGGCGTCGCGCCGAGGTCGGCGTTCTCGGTGAAGCTGTAGGTGTACTGCTTGTGGGCGCCGGTCGGGTTGACCTTCGTCGACGGGAACGCCGCGGCGTAGTTGACGTCCGCGCCGCCCTGGATGACGACGCGGGGGTACGGCGCGACCGTGTCGGCGCTGCCGCCGTCGACGCTCGCCCACGCGGTGAAGGTGAACGCGTACGTCGCGCCCTTCACGAGGTTCTTGAGCGGCTGGCGGATGGCGGCGGAGTACGCGCCGGTGCCGGCGGGGACCGTGAGGCAGCCGGCGCCGTCCTGGACGGCGAAGGCGGGGTAGCCCTCCCAGCCCGTGGTGCCGTTGCTGAACGAGCCGTTGACGACCTGCTCCGGCTCGTCGGCCGAGGCCGCGGGAGCAGTGGTGCCGAGCAGGACGAGCCCGACGGCGCCGCTCAGGGCGGTGGACCGCCCGAGGGTCCTTCCGGCGCCCTGCCGGCGGGGGGTGAACGGGGACACGCGGCCTCCTCGACCTCGATGTCGGAGATCTCCGCACAGTGCGAGAGAGCGCTCTCTAGCGGCGCCCCGTCATCCAATGCCGCGCCCCGCAGACTGTCAACGGGCAGGTGCCCCCGCTTCGGTCACGACTTGGTCTCGGTGGTGCAGCAAGTCGCGCGCTGCGACGGAGGCGGTGCGGAGCGGGGTCGGTCCGGCGCTCCGCGCTCCGTCGGTCCGGCGCTCCGCGCTCCGTCAGTCCGGCGCTCCGCGCTCCGTCAGTCCGGCGCTCCGCGCTCCGTCAGTCCGGCGCTCCGCGCTCCGTCAGTCCGGCGCTCCGCGCTTCGTCAGTCCGGCGCTCCGCGCCATGCGCCGGCGGCCTGCTCGAGCCGCGCCGCCGCCCGCAGGTTGCCCTCGGCGAGCCGCGCCTCCTGCTCCCGCCCGGCGCTGTGCGACACCGCGAAGCGCCCGCAGGCGAGGACCCGGTGCACCGCTGCGGCCCGCTCCATCGCGCCCGCCGGGTCCCCGTGCAGCGCTGTGCCGAGGATCGAGTCGCCGAGCGCGGTCAGGTCCTCGGGCGCCGGCCGGTCGGGCACCCCGGCGACGGCGTCCGGGACGGGCACCCACGTACGGCCGGCGGCGTAGATCCGCGCCGCCTCCGACGCCTGCCGCGTCAGCCAGGCCCGCAGCAGGTAGAGCGTCCACAGCGCTGCGGGGAGCCCGTCGTCCTCCGGCTCCGCCCACAGCTCGCGCAGCGCCTCGAGCCCGAGCGTCTCGTCGAGCCGCACGAGCTGGTCGGCGAGCTCCGGGTCCGCCGCGCCGGCCTGGAGGACGGCGGCGGCCGTCTCGTACGCGCGCTCGCGGCGCTGGTGCGGGTCCGCGCCCGGGTCCGGGTCGGCCCAGCCCAGCCCGGCCGTGGGGTACAGCAGGGGGCGGCGCGGGCGCTGCTGGCCCTCGGGCGGGGTGCGGTCGGGGCCGCCGTCGCTCTCCATCGCCTCCAGTCTGCCCCCTGTGCGCAGGAGGCTGGCCGGACGCCGCGGGGCTTGCACTCTGGGAGGGAGAGTGCTAATCATTGAGACTGGCACTCAGAACGACCGAGTGACAACGCGAGTGAGTCGACGAGGCCGGGCGGACCCGGTCGTCCGTCGCGGGCGTCGTCTCGCCGCGGGCACCCACCCTGGACCGGGAGGACCTGCACTACATGGCCAAGATCATCGCATTCGACGAGGAAGCGCGCCGCGGCCTCGAGCGCGGCATGAACCAGCTCGCCGACGCCGTCAAGGTGACCCTCGGCCCCAAGGGCCGCAACGTCGTGCTCGAGAAGAAGTGGGGCGCCCCCACGATCACGAACGACGGCGTCTCCATCGCCAAGGAGATCGAGCTCGAGGACCCGTACGAGAAGATCGGCGCCGAGCTCGTCAAGGAGGTCGCCAAGAAGACGGACGACGTCGCGGGCGACGGCACGACGACGGCGACAGTCCTCGCCCAGGCGCTGGTCCGCGAGGGCCTGCGCAACGTGGCGGCGGGCTCCAACCCCATCGCGCTCAAGCGCGGCATCGACAAGGCCGTCGCGGCTGTCTCCGAGCAGCTGCTGAACCAGGCCAAGGACGTCGAGACCAAGGAGCAGATCGCCTCCACGGCCTCCATCTCCGCTGCTGACACGCAGATCGGCGAGCTCATCGCCGAGGCGATGGACAAGGTCGGCAAGGAGGGCGTGATCACGGTCGAGGAGAGCAACACCTTCGGGCTCGAGCTCGAGCTCACCGAGGGCATGCGCTTCGACAAGGGCTACATCTCGCCGTACTTCGTCACCGACCCCGAGCGCATGGAGGCCGTCCTCGACGACCCGTACGTGCTCGTCGTCAACTCGAAGATCTCGTCGGTGAAGGACCTGCTCCCGCTGCTGGAGAAGGTCATGCAGGGCGGCAAGCCGCTCGCCATCATCGCCGAGGACGTCGAGGGCGAGGCCCTCGCGACGCTCGTCGTCAACAAGATCCGTGGCACGTTCCGCTCGGTCGCCGTCAAGGCCCCGGGCTTCGGCGACCGCCGCAAGGCCATGCTCGGCGACATCGCGATCCTCACGGGCGGCGAGGTCATCTCCGAGGAGGTCGGCCTCAAGCTCGACGGCGTCGGTGTCGAGCTGCTCGGCCGGGCGCGCAAGGTCGTCGTCACCAAGGACGAGACCACGATCGTCGAGGGTGCGGGCGACGCCGACCAGATCGCCGGCCGCGTCTCGCAGATCCGCCAGGAGATCGAGCGCAGCGACTCCGACTACGACCGCGAGAAGCTCCAGGAGCGCCTCGCCAAGCTCGCCGGCGGCGTCGCCGTCATCAAGGCGGGCGCGGCGACCGAGGTCGAGCTCAAGGAGCGCAAGCACCGCATCGAGGACGCCGTCCGCAACGCCAAGGCGGCCGTCGAGGAGGGCATCGTCGCCGGTGGCGGCGTGGCCCTGCTCCAGGCCGGCCAGGCCGCGTTCGAGAAGCTCGAGCTCGAGGGCGACGAGGCGACCGGCGCGCAGATCGTGCGCGTCGCGATCGAGGCCCCGATCAAGCAGATCGCCATCAACGCCGGCCTCGAGGGCGGCGTCGTGGTCGAGAAGGTCCGCAACCTGCAGTCCGGGTTCGGCCTGAACGCCGCGAACGGCGAGTACGTCGACCTCATCGCCGAGGGCATCATCGACCCGGCGAAGGTCACCCGCTCCGCGCTGCAGAACGCCGCGTCGATCGCCGGTCTCTTCCTCACCACCGAGGCCGTCATCGCCGACAAGCCGGAGAAGAACGCCGCTCCCGCCGCCCCCGGCGGCGGGGACATGGACTTCTAGTCCCGCTGCTCCACCAGTTCGTCCTCACGAGGGCGGTCCCGCTGCGGCGGGGCCGCCCTCGTGGCGTCCACGGGTACGTGCGGGCGCCCTCGCGCGCGCGGGCGTGCGGCGTGCGGGCCGCGTGCCGCGGTCAGTTGATCGGGCAGCCCGATCAGCTTCGCGCCGAGCCGCACGACGTGGTCGTCGAAGGGCTGGAACGTCGTCGGTCCGGCGTTCACTCGGTGCGGTCCGGGCATCGCGAGGTGTCCGGGCGACCTGGCACGAGGTGGGACCCAGGACGTGCATGATCACCGGGGGAGGGGGGTCTCCACGATCTGCATGATCACCAGGGAGGGGGGCCCAGGATTCGCATGATCACCGCGGGGTTGGCGCCCCAGGATGTGCATGATCACGGGGGGGGCGACGGGGGGAGGGGGCCCGGGATCTGCGTGATCACCGCGGGGGCGGGGTGATCACCAGCGCGCTGTACGCGCCCCGCTGGAGCCGGTACGCCACGGGCAGCACCGCGGTCACGCAGCCGTCGGCCTCGAGGGCGGCGCGGACCTCGGCCACCGGCGCGTACGCCGCGGGGTCGTGCGGCACGAGCGGGAAGACCCGCACCTCGCCGCCCGGGCGGCAGACCCGGACCAGCTCCCGTGCGGCGGCGACGTGGAAGGCCGGGTCGAGCCGGTCGGCGTAGGTGAAGAGCAGGTGCGAGCTCAGCACCAGGTCGAACGAGCCGTCGCTGAACGGCAGGTCCGGCAGCGCGGCCGCGACGTAGCGCTCGGGCGAGACCCGCAGGTCCCAGGCGAAGCGCGCGGCGGCCGCGGTCCGCTCGGCCGCGTGCTCCTCGGGTCCCGCGAAGGTCGTCCACGCGTAGCGCTCGGCGTGGGCGGCGATGCCGCGGGCGCCGGCGGCGGTGTCGTCCAGGGCGCGGACGGCGACCTCCCCCGCGGGCAGCGCGTAGACCGGGTCGGCGGCGGTGACGCGAGCGCCGAGAGCCGCGGCCTCCGCGGCGAAGCTGGCCGCGCCGCCCGGGCAGTCGAGCACGTCGCGCCCGGCGAGGGCGGCCGGGTCGAGGCCGAGCATGGCGGCGTACTCGCGCAGCGACCGCGCGGTGACGAGGTAGTCGGGGAGCAGGGTGGGCACGAGGACTCCTCCTTGGAGGTCCGGCGCACCCAGCCGGAGCGTCCGCGGGCCGCCGGAGGGGCGGCTGCGGACGTGACGTCGAGCGTCGGGTCAGGAGCAGGCCGCCGAGCGGCGCCACTCCGTCCGCGAGGTCGGGCGGGACGTCATGGCCCGTACCGTAACCGCACGCGACCGCGGCGTCGAGCGCGTTCCGGCCCTGTGGCAGGCTGTGTCCGGAATGCGAGGGGAGTCACCGATGCGCACGTTCGTCGCAGATCCCGTGACGGAGCTCGTCGCCGAGCACGCCGAGGGGCCGCGCTGGGACGCCGGCCGCGGCGAGCTGGCCTGGGTCGACATCCCGGCGGGCCGGGTCCACCGCGCCGTGCCGCGCGAGGGGCGGCTCGAGCTGCTGCCCGGGCTGCAGCTCGACGTCCCGGTCGGCGCGGCCAACCCGGTCACCGGCCACGACGGCTGGATCCTCGCCGCGGGCACCGGGTTCGTCCATGCCCGGCTCGCCGAGGACGGCACCCAGCAGCTCGAGCAGCTCGCCCGCCCGGACGCCGGCCGCGAGGACGACGTGCGGATGAACGAGGCGGTCTGCGACCCGGTGGGGCGCCTGCTCGCGGGCACCATGGCGTACGACCAGCGCCCGGGCGGCGGCCGGCTGCTCCAGGTCGACCTCGACGGCAGCGTGCGCACCCTCGTCGCCGACGCCACCGTCGCCAACGGCCTCGCCTGGAGCTCTGACGGCGCGACGGTCTACTGGGCCGACAGCGGGCCCGGCCGGCTGACCGCCCACTCGTACGACCTCGAGACCGGCGAGTTCGGGCCCGGCCGGCTGGTCGAGCAGCGCTCCCGCGACCAGGGCGTCAGCGACGGCATCGCCATCGACGACGAGGACTGCCTGTGGGTCGCGCGGTTCGGCGGAGGCGCGGTCGACCGGATCAGCCCCGAGGGCGAGATCCTCACCGTCGTCTCCCTGCCCGTCGAGCAGGTCACGGCCGTCGCGTTCGCCGGGACGACGCTCTACATCACGACCTCCCGCGAGGGCCTCGACGCCAGCACCGTCGCCGGACAGCCGCACGCGGGCAAGGTCTTCGCCGTGGACGCCGCCGTCTCCGGGCCGCCCGCCCGGGCGTTCAAGGCCCAGCTCCCGAGGGACTAGAGCGCCCCTAGCGGCGCGACCACCTCGCCGGCCTCCTCGCACACCCAGCACGGGTCCGGGCCGAGCTCCGGCTCGACGCGCAGCTCGTGCGCCTCCTCGTGCAGCAGGCACGACGGCCAGCGGGTGCCGGCCTCGTCGAGCAGCCGGTCCTGCAGGTCCTGCGCGACCTGGCCCGCGACGACGTCCGCGCCGCCCTCCCACGCCTCGACCCACCAGCGCCGCTGCTCCAGCACGGTCTCGACGAGCTGGAGGTGGATCCCGTCGGTCAGCATCCGCGAGGCGAGGTCGTGCAGGAGCAGGGCGCGGGCGGCCAGGAGCGGGTCCGTCATGCCCCTCATCCTGCCCGTACGCTGCGCAGATGACCGTGCTCGTCGACACCGCCATCTGGCCGTGGAGGGACCGGCTCTGGGCCCACCTGGTGAGCGACGAGTCCTACGACGAGCTGCACGCGTTCGCGGAGCGGCTGGGCCTGCCGCGCCGGGCCTTCCAGGGCGACCACTACGACGTCCCCGAGGACCTGCGCGAGCGGGCGGTCGAGCTGGGCGCCACCGCGGTGACCGGGCGCGAGCTCGTCACCCGCCTGCGGGCGGCGGGGCTGCGGCGGCCCCGAGGCGAGCGGCCTCCCGGCTGAGGTTGGCGCGCGCGGCGGGCTCCCACGCCGCGGCGCCCGCCGTCCGGTAGACGCGCGGGCGGTCGAGGAAGCTCCGGAGCACGCGCAGCCGCCCGGCGGCGAAGGTGGCGTCGTCGTACGCGGCGTACTCCGCGCGGACGTCGGCGGCGTACTCCTCGTAGCGCTCCAGCGGCGCGGAGAGGATCCAGAGGTCGGCGTCGCAGAGCACCGCGCCGTCCCGGTCGCCGGGCCCGGGGTCGTGCGACGCCGTCAGCCGCACGAGCCGGACCACCTCCGCGAGGCGGTCCGGCTCGACCAGCCCGGCGAGCTCGCGCTCGGCGAGCAGGGCGCTGGCCTCCTCGTCCTCGCCGGCGCGCCCGTCGTAGACCGCGTCGTGCGCGTACGCCGCGAGGCGGACGACCTCGAGGTCGTCCGCCTCCTCCCCGAGCAGCGCGACAGCGGCCAGCACCTCGGCGAGGTGCCGCGCGTCGTGGTAGCGCCGGCCGGGAGCGGCGTACGCGGTGGCGAGGCGCGCGAGCGCGTCGTCGAGGCCGGGCACCCGGGTCAGGCGAGGAGCGCGACGGCCTTGCGGGCGGCCGTGGTGAGCGCCGTGCGGCTCGTCGAGCTGTCCACCGAGCTCAGGCTCGAGCTGCTCGTCGTGGTGAGGCTGCCCGCGATGATGACGACGTGGCTGCCTACGAGGTAGAACAGGCCGCGCTCGACGCTGTTGACCTTGATCGTGCGCCCGGACTGCGTCGTCGAGCCCTTGGCCGTGAGGACGATCGCGAAGGCGGCCGAGGAGCCGGGGACCCGCGACGCCGACGTGACCTTGACCGTGGTCTTGACGCCCTTGAGGACCTCACCGAGCGAGCAGGTGCGCGCCTTGGACTTGGCCGCCGCGAAGGTGGACTTCGCGCCCGCCGCGGTCGGCGTCGCGAGCACCGACTCCTCGACGGTGATGGCGCGCACGGTGCCCTTGGGTGCCGAGAGCTTGCGGGCCAGGCCGGTGACGCCCACGAGGCTGCCGGACGGGCTCTTGACCCCGCAGGACCCGGAGTCGGCGGTGTCCTTCTCCACGGTGGGCTTGACGACCACGGTGTAGCCCGGGAGCTGCTTGGCGGTGATGAGGTGCGCCTTGAGCGAGGAGGAGCTCGGCGCCGCCGACGCGGCGCTCGGCAGGAGGACGGGGGCCGCGAGGGCGGCGGCGGCGAGGACGGGCGCCAGGCGCCGCGGGGAAGCAGTCATGATCGCCTGCGTTCCCCACCGCGGGGCGGCCCACTCCTCCGACCTGCGCGGACGCGGGCTCACCCGACGAGGCGCGCGACCTCGCAGCCGGCCAGGAGCAGCGCCCCGACCCCGAAGTCCTCCTCCGCCGTCACCGGCACCGGCTGGCCCGACTCCGGGGAGTCGCCGGGCGGCTGGACCCGGCCCACGCTGCCGTCGGGGGCGACGGCGGCGACCAGCGCCTGCCAGCCCCTCGCCACGGCCGGGAGGGTGGCCCCGCGGTCGAGCATCCCGAGGCGCACCCCGGCCGCGAGCGCGTAGACGTGCAGCGCCGTGCCGCTCGTCTCCGGCACGGGGAAGTGCCCCGGCTGCCCGAGGTCCACCGACCACGCGCCGTCGGCGCGCTGGGTCGCGAGCAGCGAGCGGGCGACGCCCTGCAGGTTCGAGCGGTACTCCGGCCAGCGCCCGTGGCGCGGCAGCGTGCCGAGCACCTTGGCGTGCGCGGCGGCCGCCCAGCCGTTGCCCCGCGACCAGAACTCCGGGCCGCCGACGAAGCGGGCGTCGCGCCACCAGAGCTCGGCGTCGTAGGAGTAGAGCCCGCGGCGGTGCTTGGTGTCGGCGTACATCGTCCAGAGCTTCGTCGCGTACGCGTCGTCGCCCGTCAGCGCGGTCACCCGCGAGAGCACCGGCATCGCCATGTGCAGCGCGTCCACCCACCACCAGGCGTCGTCCGGCCCGGCGACGACCTCGTCGGCCGCCGCGACGACGGTCCGCACGAGGGCGCGGTCGCCGGTCAGCGCCGCGAGGTCGAGGTACGCCTGCGCCGCGCAGAGGTCGTCGGCCGTACGGGCCCCCGGGGTCCCGGGCACGGCCCGGTCGTTGGCGTCCGCCCACGCTCCCGCGTAGCGCAGGTAGCGCGGGTCACCCGTCAGGCGGGTGAGGGCGAGGTGGCCGCCGAGGTAGGTCGAGCGCGCCCAGTCCGCGTCGCCCGGCGCGGGGTGGTCGGCGATCCACGCGTCGTCCACCCGGCGCAGCAGGCGCAGGACGTCCGCGCGCAGCGGCAGCCGGGAGCTGGGGGAGGGCAGCAGGCGCCCGGTGCGGGTGGTGCGGGTGGCGCCGCCGAGGGCGAGCAGGGCGCCCGCGCCGAGGACGCTGCGCCGGCTGAGGCTCCTGTGCCCGTCACCCACGTACGCCACCGTAGCGCGCGCCGCGCGACGCCGGATGGCAGTGTGGCGGCCATGGACGAGCTCACGCTGCTGGACTGGCGCCGCCGCGTCTCCGAGCTGTACGCCGCGGTGCGCGCCGAGCCCGTCCCCGAGCGGGCGCACCGGCTGTGGCGCGCCGGCCGCGACGACCTGCTCCGCACGCACGCCCAGTCTCCGCTCCCGCCCGACTCGCCGCTGCGGGAGACCGGGGTGCCGTGCTGGGACTACGACCCGGCCGTGCGCTTCGAGCTCCCGGTGGTGCCGGTCGAGGACGGCGTGGTGCGCCGCGTCCCGACCGGCGACGTCACGATCGTCCAGCGCCTCGTCGGTCGCGTGGACCTGCCCGAGCCGGTGGGGGGGAGCCTCGGGGTGTGGGAGCTGCAGCAGTACGCCCAGGGCATCTTCGTGCCGCTGCGCGACGCGACCGCCGGCACCACGACGTACGGCGCGGGGCGCTACCTGCTCGACACGGCGAAGAGCGCCGACCTCGGCGGGACCGCGGACACGCTGGTCATCGACCTCAACTTCGCCTACCACCCGTCGTGCCGCTACGACTCGCGCTGGGTCTGCCCGCTCGCCGCGGCGGAGAACCGGCTGGAGCGGCCCGTTCAGGCGGGCGAGCGGCTCGCCTGGTAGGCGCGCCACGAGCCGGTGGCCGTGATGTCGGGCGCGCCCTCCGTCGCGCTCGCCTCGCAGAGGAAGCCGGTCAGCGCACTGCCGTCGTCGAGCGTGACGGTGCCGAGGACCATCGGGCGCGGCAGCGCCGCGAGGAACGGCCCGAGCTCCGCGGGGGGCACGTCCCAGAGCTCGCCGGCGATGCTCGCCCCGCCCTCGCCGACGCGGACGAGGCCCGGCTTCTCAGGCGTCGTCGCCAGGGCGTGCAGGCGGTAGTCGGCGGTCGTCCGCACCTCACGGACGAAGCGGCTGCCGACGGAGGTGAGCTGCCCGTTGAGCGGCAGCCCGCGCAGGTGGGCCCCGAAGACGACGAGCGGCAGCCCGCTCGGCTCGTCGGCGAGCGGCGCGCCCCCGAGCAGCGCGGCGACGTCCGCCGCGACCGCGTCCGCGTGGGCCCGGGCGACGACCGTGACCCCGAAGGGCCGGCCGTCGGCCTCACCGGCGGGCACGGCGACGGCCGAGAGGTCGAGCAGGTTGCAGGAGTTGGTGTACGTGCCCAGCCGGGAGTTCACCGCCACCGGCGCGGCACGGACCTCGGCGATCGTCGGGTGGTCCGTCGTGGTGGGGATGAGCAGGGCGTCGGCGTCGCCCCACTCCAGCATCGCCTCGGCCCGGAGCTGCTCGAGGCGCTCCTGGTCCCGCACGTAGTCCGCGGCCCGGATGTCCCTGGCGGAGCCGATGATCCCGGCGACGACCGGGTCCACCTCGCCGGGATGCGCGTCCACGAACTCGCCCACCGCGGCGTAGCGCTCCGCGACGAAAGCCCCCTCGTAGAGCAGCTTCGCCGCGGCGAGGAACGGAGCGAGGTGCACCGGACGCAGCACAGCGCCTGCTGCCTCGAGGGTCTTCGCCGCCGCCTCGAACGCGTCGCGCCAGGACTCGCTGAGGTGCAGCAGCTCCTCACGCGGGGGGACGAGGACGACCGGCGCCGGCGGTGCGGCGCGCGGGGCGTCGGCGCGGACCGGGTCGGCCATGACCCGCAGCGCGTCGCGGCCCTCGTCGAGGGTGCGCGCGAAGACGGTGATGCAGTCGAAGCTGCGGCAGGCGGGCACGAGCCCCTCGCTCGGGACCGTGCCGACGGTCGGCTTCAGCCCGACGATGCCCTGGAAGGCAGCAGGAACCCGGCCGGAGCCCGCGGTGTCCGTGCCGAGCGCGAGATCCGCCACACCCGCGGCGACGACGACCGCGGAGCCCGAGCTCGAGCCGCCGGAGATGCGCTCGGGATCGCGCAGGTCGCGCACCGCGCCGTACGGGCTGCGGGTGCCGACCAGCCCGGTCGCGAACTGGTCGAGGTTGGTCTTGCCGAGCACGAGGGCGCCGGCGTCGACGAGGCGCTGGACGGCGGTGGCGCTGCGCTCCGGCACGTACGCGAAGGCGGGGCAGCCGGCGGTCGTGGGCAGACCGGCGACGTCGAGGTTGTCCTTGACGGCCAGCAGCTTCCCGGCGAGCGGCAGCACCTCACCGGCGGCGACCCGCGCCTGCAGCGCCTCCGCGTCCCGCACGACGTCGTCCTCGGCCCGCAACGTGATCCAGGCCTCCGGCCGGTCGGCGGCGGTGTTGGCGGCGTACGCGTCGCGGACGCGCTGGACGAGGTCGACCGTGCTCACGAGGGGCTCCCGAGGACGACGAGGGGCGCGCCAGGGGTGACCTGGGTGCCGGGGGTGACGAGCACGTCGACGACCTCGGCGTCGTGCGGGGCGGGGACGACGGTCTCGAGCTTCATCGCCTCGAGGGCCAGGAGCGGCGAACCGGCGCGTACCCGGTCACCGGGGCGGACGTCGACGCGCCAGACGCTGCTCGTGAAGGGCGCCTCCACGAGCGAACCACCTGCCGGGACGGAGACCTCGCCTGCCGCAGGTGGTGCCGGGGGCTCGGGCCGCGGGTCGAACTCGCCCGCCGCGGCCCATGCGTCGCGCTCCGCGCCGAACGCCTCCGCCTGCTGTGCCCGGAACTCCGCGATGCTGCCCGCGTTGTCGGCGAGGAAGGCCTCGTAGTCCGCGAGGGCGAAGGAGCCGTCGTCGATGCGCACGTCGTGCCGGCCGGCCGCGGTGTCGGCCCGCAGGTCGAGCAGCTCCTCGGCGCTGACGGGGTACCACGAGATGCGGTCGAAGTGCCGCAGCAGCCAGGGAGACCCCGCCTCGAAGCCGCCGCCCTGGCGGAAGCGCGACCAGACCTGCGTCGTGCGGCCGACGAACTGGTAGCCGCCCGGTCCCTCCATGCCGTAGATGCAGAGGTAGGCGCCGCCGATGCCGACGGCGTTCTCCGGGGTCCACGTGCGGGCTGGGTTGTACTTCGTCGTCACCAGCCGGTGCCGCGGGTCGAGCGGGGTCGCGACCGGCGCGCCGAGGTAGACGTCGCCCAGGCCGAGCACCAGGTAGCTCGCGTCGAAGACCGTGCGGTAGACGTCGTCGACGCTGTCGAGTCCGTTGACCCGGCGGATGAACTCGATGTTCCAGGGGCACCAGGGGGCGTCGTCGCGCACGCCCGCCATGTAGCGCTGGATCGCCTCGCGCGTCGCGGGGTCGTCCCAGGACAGCGGCAGGTGCACCGTGCGGCTCGGGACCACGAGCTCGGAGGTCGCGGGGAGCTCGTCCTCGAGGCCGCGGACGAGCGCCAGGGCGTCACGCACGGACAGCCGGTCCGGGTCGAGCTTCACCTGCAGGGAGCGGATCCCCGGCGTCAGGTCGACGATCCCCGCGGCACCCTCGCTACGCAGCCGGTCCATCAGCGCGTGGACGCGCATGCGGAGGCCGAGGTCGAGCGCCATGGGGCCGTACTCGACGAGCAGGTTGTCGTCGCCGGAGCGGCGGTAGGTCACGCTCGGACCGGCGGCCGACTCCTCGCGCGCCCCGATCACGCCCTGGTCGGCGATCTCCGTGCGGTGCAGGGAGGTGGCGGGGGAGGCGCGCAGCCGCCGGGCCTCCTGCTCGGCGACCGGCACGAAGCGCACCGTGTCGCCCGGTCGCAGCTGGCCGAGCTTCCAGCGCTCGCCGGTGACGACCGTCGCCGGGCAGACGAAGCCGCCGAGGCTCGGGCCGTCCGGGCCGAGCAGGATGGGGGTGTCGCCGGTGAAGTCGACGGCGCCGACGGAGTACGGCGTGTCATGGATGTTCGACGGGTGCAGGCCCGCCTCGCCGCCGTCCGTGCGCGCCCACTGGGGCTTCGGGCCGACGAGGCGGACGCCGGTGCGCGCCGAGTTGAAGTGGACCTCGAAGGAGGTCGCGTAGAACGTCGCGATGTCCTCGTCGGTGAAGAAGGTCGGCGCCGCGTGCGGGCCCTCGACGACGCCGATCTCCCACGCGTGGGTGAGCGTCGGCGCGGTCACCGGCTCTCGGGTGCTCGAGGGCGCTGCTGCCGCCCGCAGGACGTCCCCGAGCCGGAGGTTCCGCCCGCCGTGTCCGCCGAACTGGCCGAGGGTGAAGGTGCTGGCACTGCCGAGGTAGGCCGGGACGTCGAGGCCGCCGGCGACCAGCACGTAGACGCGCAGGCCGGGCCCGTCCGCGCGCCCGACGTCGAGCGTCGCGCCGGCGGGGACGTCGACCGGCTCCCACTGCGGGACCAGCACGCCGTCCACCGTCACCGTGACCGGGGCGCCGGTGATGCACACCGTGGTGCCGGAGGTGAACCGCAGGGCCGGCCCGTCGACGGCGCACTCGAGGCCGGGTGCGCCCTCGGGGTTGCCGAGGGCGCGGTTGCCGAGGCGGAAGGACAGGTCGTCCATCGGCCCGCTGGGCGGGACGCCGACCTCCCACAGGCCCGCGCGCCCCGGCCAGTCCTGCACGGCCGTCTGCGTCCCGGCCCGCTCCACGACGATCCGCGGCTCGGCGTCGTCGATGCCGCCGAGCGTCGAGGTGGAGTGCCGTGCTGCCAGCACGTCCTCGTCCGCCAGCGACGCGCGCAGCAGCCCCAGGTTGGTCTCGATGCCGTCCACGCGCGTGGCGACGAGCGCCTCGCGCAGCCGGGCGAACGCCTCCTCGCGGGTGCTGCCGGTCGCGATGACCTTCGCGAGCATCGGGTCGTACGCCGTGGTGACCTCGGTGCCGGCCTCCACCCACCCGTCCACGCGGACGTCGTCGGGGAAGCTGACGTTCGTGACCAGGCCGGCGCTCGGCTGGTGGCCGCGTGTCGGGTCCTCCGCGTAGACCCGCGCCTCGACGGCGAACCCGCTCTGCTGCAGGGGTTCCTGCACGACACCGGTCTCACCCTGGGCCAGCCGCAGCATCTTCTCGACCAGGTCGACTCCGAACACCTCCTCGGTGACGGGGTGCTCGACCTGCAGGCGGGCGTTGACCTCGAGGAAGGACGCGACCTCGCGCTCGGCGTCGTAGACGAACTCGACCGTGCCGGCGGAGCGGTATCGCACGGACGCGGCGAGCGCCGCAGCGGAGCCGTGGAGGGCCTGGCGCACGGCGTCGGGCAGGTTCGGTGCCGGCGCCTCCTCGAGGACCTTCTGGTTGCGCCGCTGCAGGCTGCAGTCGCGGTCACCCAGGACGACGACGCCGCCGAGCCCGTCGCCGAGCACCTGGACCTCGACGTGGCGCGCCCGCTCGACGAACCGCTCGAGGAAGACCCCGCTGCTGGCGAAGCTCGCCGCCGCCATCCGCTCCACCCGCGCGTACGCGTCGGCGAGCTCCGCGGCGTCGCGGCAGACCTGCATGCCGATGCCACCACCACCGCCGGTCGCCTTCAGCATCACGGGGTAGCCGATGGTGCCGGCGGCCTCGAGCGCGGCAGCCACGTCGGGAAGGAGGTCGGTGCCCTCGATCATCGGCACGCCTGCTGCAGCGGCGAGGGCGCGGGCCGTGTGCTTCGCCCCGAACGCCTCGAGCTGCTCGGGTGTCGGGCCGACGAACACGATGCCCGCGGCCTCGACCACCCTTGCGAAGGACGCGTCCTCGGACAGGAAGCCGTAGCCCGGGTGGATCGCGCCGACGCCGTTGGCCAGCGCCGCGTCGAGGATCGCGTCCGTGCGCAGGTAGGACTCGCGCGACGGCGCGGGGCCGAGGCGTACGGCCACGTCCGCCATGCGCACGTGCGGCGCGGAGCGGTCGGGGTCGGAGAAGACGGCGACCGTCTTGAGGCCGAGCCGCTTCGCGGTCCGCTGGATGCGGCAGGCGATCTCGCCGCGGTTGGCGACGAGCAGCGTGTCGAAGGTCATGACCGGTCCTTCAGCTCGACGGTGCGGTGACGACCATGCGCACCGGCGTGGGGTCGAACCCGTTGCAGGGGTTGTTGATCTGCGGGCAGTTCGACACGAGGACGAGGACGTCGCGCTCGGCGCGCAGCGCGATGCGCAGCCCGGGGGCCGAAATGCCGTCGACGATGCCGAGGCTGCCGTCGGGGTCGACGGGGACGTTCATGTACCAGTTGACGTTGCTCACGAGGTCGCGCTTGCCGAGGCCCCACTTCGCGCCCTCCAGCAGGAAGTTCTCGACGCAGGCGTGCTGGTGCTGCGTGTGGTGGCCGTAGCGCAGGGTGTTGGACTCCTTGCTGCACGCGCCGCCGACGGTGTCGTGGCGTCCGACCTCGTCGGCGACCACGGTGACGAGCGGAGCGCCCTCGTTGCTGAGCAGGACGCTGCCGGTGGTGAGGAAGATGCCGCCCTGCGCGGCGATCGTGTCCTGCGCGCTGTAGCGCTCGGCGGTGTCGTGCGCGTCGTAGAACAGGCAGTCCACGGCCTGGTTGCCGCCGAGGTCGACGATGGTGAGCACGTGCCCGGCGCGGACGACGGCCGACCACGGCGCGCGGGCCGGGACCGTCTCGTCGAGGACGACGTCGCCGGCGACGAGGGCGAGTGCGGTGGTCGTCGTGGTCATGAGATCCCCCGTGCTGCCAGGTAGTCCTGCGTGTTGAGGAAGGCGCGCTCGCCCTCCGGGGTCAGCCCCCACAGCTCGTCGCCCGGCCGCGTCGGCTCGCCGCGCCAGGCGTGCAGGCGCAGCGGGCCGGTCTCGTACGTCGCGCGCGGGTCGAGCGGGTGCGGCACGTTCGCGAGCAGCACGTGCAGGTCCATCTCCGCGCGCAGCTCGACGACCGCACCCCGGCCGGCGGAGCCGAGCCACGCGAACGTCCCCGTCGCGCTGTCGACGCGGACGCCCTGGAAGAATGCCATGCTGGGCGGGAGGTCGCGCTTGCTCAGGCCGTGCTTCGCCGCCGCCAGCGTGAGGAGCTCGCGCCCGGCGGGTGTCGGTCCGAAGGCCGTTCCGTCGCCGTAGCGCTGCTCGTTGCGCGCCTTCGTCGAGGTGCCGCAGAACGTGTCGTGGCGGCCCGAGGTGTCGGTGACGACGGAGGCCAGCACGCGGCCCTGGTCGGACAGGAGCAGGTGCCCGGTCGTGACGTAGGCCTGCCAGAGGACCTTCACGGTGTCGGCGATGTTCAGCCGCTCGTGGGGGCCGGCCGCGTTCAGCAGGACGACGTGCGCGCAGGCGTCGCCGGTGAGGTCCTCGAGGCGCAGCGTGGTGCCCCTCGCCACGGTGAGCGAGGTGTAGCCCCCGCCCGCCACGGTCTCGGCGCGGACGAGGTCGATGGCATCCACGCCCGCCGGCGGTGCCGCAGCCGTGGCAGGCAGCACGGGCATCGCCTCGACGACGGTGCCGGCCATGGACCGGGCGTGGGCGCGGGCACCCGCCGTGGTGGCGGTGCTCATGCGCCGGTGCCGGTCGTCCGCGGGGCCGGTGCCACGCTGCCGGGGCGGGTCGCGGGGGCGTCGAGGGCCATGGCGATCCCTTTCAGGGAAGGAGAACCTGTCACATGACAGGCTCCCCTTCTGCTGTGGTGCCGTGGTTTCCGCTCTGTAACGTTCGCGTAAGCGAATGGGCGTCGAGTGTTTCGGCCAGGGTCCTGTGCGCGAAAGCGCCTGCCGCAGACGCGGTTGTGGAACGATCGCGGCATGCCGACCTCGTCGTCCACGCGGGAGCTCATCCTCGACGTGGCGGCTCGCCTGTTCGCCGAGCGCGGGTACGCCGCGACCCCCACCAGGGCGATCGCGGACGCTGTGGGCATCCGCCAGGCCTCGTTGTACTACCACTTCCCGAGCAAGGAGACGATCCTCGTCGAGCTGCTCCGCTCGACGGTGCGCCCGTCGCTGGACTTCTGCGCCGACCTCGCCGCGCGGGGCGTGCCCGCCCCCGAGGCCCTCCACGCGCTCGTCAGCTTCGACGTGGGGCTGCTGCTGCGCTCGCGCGGCAACGTCGGCATCCTCTACTCGCTGCCGGACGTCGGCGGCGAGCCGTTCGCGCCGTTCATGGAGGAGCGGGCGCAGCTGCGCGAGGCGTACGCCTCGCTGGCCCGCCGCGCGCTCGGGGACGGGGTGCCGGAGGTCACCGCCGACCTCGTGCTCGGGCTGGTGGAGGGGATCATCGCGCTGCGCCGCGACGTGCCGGAGCTCCCGCCGGTCGAGGGGCTGCAGCAGGCCGTCGCCGACGCGGCGCTGCGGATGCTGCGCGGCTCAGCCGCGTAGGGCGCCGCGGTCGACCTTCCCGTTGGCCAGCAGCGGCAGGGCGTCGACGAGGTGGACCTCGCGCGGCGCGGCGTAGGCCGCGACCTGCTCGCGCACCCAGGCGCGCAGCTCGTCCGGGCGCGCGCTGCCGATGACGTACGCGGCGAGCGCGTCGCCCCGCCGCACCACCGCGCAGCGCACGACGCCCGGGTGCGCGGCCAGAACGGACTCGACCTGCAGCGGGTGGACCTTGCGGCCGCCGAGGTTGAGCACGTCGTCGCGGCGCCCGAGCACGGTCAGCCTGCCCTCGGCATCCAGCTCGCCCTCGTCTCCGGTGCCGAGCCAGCCGTCGGCGTCGCGGCGCATCCCCCCACCGACGTAGCCGGGAGCCACGAGCCCGCCCCGCAGCCAGACCTCGCCGTCGCGCAGCTCCACCTCGAGCCCGCGGGCGGGACGACCGCTGGCGCCCGCGGCGACCGCAGGCTCGTCGCCGAACCCGTGCACGCCCGGCCCGTGCGTCTCCGTCAGCCCGTAGATGCCGAGCGCCCGCGCCGCCGGCAGCGCCGTGCGGATCCGCGGGAGCAGGTGCTGCCACGGCGCGCCGCCGACCGCCAGGGTGTGCAGGGGAGCCGAGAAGCCGGGCAGGGACAGGCACGTCTCCCACCAGGCGGCGTAGCTCGTGGCGAACCGCACGTCGTGCCTGACCAGCGCATCGGCGAAGGCCCGGGGCGTGGCACCCGCGCAGAGCAGCGCCGTGCCGCCGGTGAGCAGGGCGGGCAGCACCGCCGAGGGCAGTGCGCCGACCGAGGCGAACGACATCGGGCACGCCGTGGTCCAGCCCGGCTCGAGCGGGACGCGGTCGAGGTAGACCTGCGTGGCCGCGAGGATGCCCTGCTGCGTCAGGCGGACCAGGCGTGGCGTCCCGCTCGACCCGCTCGTCGGCACGAGGTGGACGTCGTCGCGGGGCACCCACCCGCGGGCGGCGGCGCGGAGCGCGGCGTGCACCGCTGGTCCCGCGGCCGGGTTGAGCAGCAGCGTGCTGCCGCCCGCCCCCGAACGCGCGAGGAGCCGGACGAGGGTGTCGACGTCCTCGCCGCTGGTCTCCACGTGCAGCCCCGGCTGCGCGTCCGCCCCGTCGAGCAGCCGACCCAGCTCGGCGTAGGTCACGACGCGGCCCGAGGCGAGCTCGCGGACGGCGGGCTCCGGCGCGTACGTCGTGCAGGCGTCGCGCACCGCCTCCAGCAGGCTCACGCGACGCGGCTCGCGAGGAAGCGGGCGGCCGTCGGCAGCTCGGCACCCCAGAAGGCCGCGTCGTGGGCGCCCGGGCCGAAGGAGGCGACGGCCGCGTGCGTCCCGTGCGCCAGGCGGCGCGCGGCGGGGGCGAAGGGGTCCTGGGCGCCGCACCAGACACCCAGGCCGTGCCCGTGGAGTGCGGGCAGGTGGCGCAGCGGCTCGGCCGCCTCCCAGTCGGCCTGGGAGCTGAAGGCGTGCCTGGCCCGCGCCTGCCCCCAGTCGAGGAAGAGCGCCGGGCTGAGCACGGCGACGGGGTGCGCGGTCCGACGGGCCCACAGCAGCGCGCCGAAGCCGCCCATGGAGATGCCGAGCGCACCGCGGACGGGCCCCAGGCCGAGCTCCGCCAGCCAGCCCGGCACCTCGTGCTCGAGCATCGCCTGCGGGTCGTCGTCGCCCCTCCGGTGCCAGTACGCGTCGCCGCCCGAGACGGCGGCCACGGCGTACGTGCCGGTGGCGTCGACCGCCCGCTGGAGCCCGAGGTCCAGGAACGTCCGCGGGCTCGCGCCGCGCCCGTGCAGCGCGAGCACGACGGGGAGCGGCGTGCGCGGCCCCGCCGGCCGGACCACGACGAGGTCGACCGTGCGGCCGCGGGCCGCGGAGTGCCGCGTCGTCCGCAGGACCGGCCCTGCCGCCTCCGCGTGCCCGCAGCCGAGGACCGCGGTGAGCGGGGCGGCCGCGGCGGCGCGCAGGAGCGTACGGCGGGGCAGCACGCGCTCACGCTAGCCGCTGGGCGCCTAGCCTGACCGGCATGCGCAGGCCGGTCGTCGTCACGGGCGTGGGCGCGGTCAGCGCGCTCGGGATTGGCGCCCCGACCCTGCTCGCCGGGGCGCTCGCGGTGGCCGACGGCCCCGTCGTCCGGCTCGACCCCGCGCTCCTCCCGCGGCTCGGCTCGTCCGCGGACGTCGTCTCCCGTGCGGCGGTCGCAGCCGCCCGGGAGGCGCTGGGCGGCCGCCGGGTCGTGCCCGAGCGCACGGGGGTGGTGCTGGGAGCGGGCCTCGGCGGGCTGTACGCGTGGGAGCGCGCCGTCCGCGCGCAGGACCGGGGCGCGTCCGTGTCGCCGGCGGACTCGGTGGCGTTCATGCCCGGGGCGGCGGCTGCGGCGGTGGCCCGCGACGTCGCGGCGCTCGGGCCGTGCCGCGCGGTGAGCACGGCGTGCGCGGCGGGGACGGACGCCGTGGCGCTGGGCGCGGAGCTCGTCGCGTCGGGCCGCTGCGATCTCGTGCTCGTGGGCGGCGCCGAGGCAGCGGCGACCGACGCGAACGCCGCGGCGCTGCGCCGGCTCGGCGCGCTCTCCCCGTCCGGACGGGCGCGGCCGTTCGCGGGCGACGGGCTGGTCCTCGGCGAGGGGGCGGCGGTGCTCGTGCTCGAGCCGGAGGGTGCGGCGCCCGCCCTGGCCCGGGTGGCGGGGTCGGCGGCGGGCTTCGACCCGGCGGCCCTCGTGGAGCCGTCGCGCCGGCTGGCCGGTGTCGTCCGCGGCGCGCTGGAGGACGCGTCGCTGGCGCCGGGCGACGTGGCCGCGGTGGACGCGCACGCCACGGGCACGGTGGCCGGGGACGCGGCAGAGCTGGCGGCGCTGCAGGAGGTCTTCGGCACGTTGCCGCCGCTCGTCGCGACCAAGGGCAGCACGGGGCACACGATGGCGGCGGCCGGCGCCCTGGACGCGGCGGTGGCGGTGCTCGCGCTGCTGTCGCCCGAGATCCCCTGCACCGACGCGGCGGGGGCCCAGGGCACGCGGCCCTGGACCCCCGGTCCGGTCGTCTCGGTCTCCGCCGGGTTCGGCGGCTACCTGGCGGCGCTGGTGCTCAGCCCCGCCTGATCGCGCGGGTCAGCCCCGCGCGCGGCGCAGCAGCGCCCAGGTCGTCGGCAGCACGGCCGTGGCGAGCGCGATCTTGATGCCGTCGCCGACGAAGAACGGGACGGCACCCTTGGCGACCGCGGTGCCGAGGCTGAAGTGCGCGACTGCCGCGAGCCACGGCACGCCGCACGCGTAGACGACGAGGTTGCCGAGGACCATGGCGACGACCGTGCGGCCGACCTCCTTGTCCCAGCCGCGGTCCGCGAGCGCGCCCACGAGCAGGCTCGCGAGCAGCATCCCGACGAGGTAGCCGCCGCTCGGCAGGTGCAGCACGGCGAGCCCGGAGTGGCCCTGGCTGAAGATGGGGGCGCCGGCGAGCCCGACCGCGAAGTACGCCGCGAACGTCAGCACGCCGAGGCGGGCGCCAAAGGCGGAGGCGAGCAGGAGCACCGAGAACGTCTGCAGCGTCAGCGGCACCGGCGTGAACCACAGCGGCACGGACACCGCGGCGCCGGCCCAGAGGAACAGCACGCCAGCGGCGACCAGGGCGGCCTCGGTGGCTGCGGAGCTGCGCGGCAGCACGGCCCGGCGCAGGGTGACGGCGTTGGTCGTCAAGGGGAGGCCCCTCTCGTCTCGGTCTTCGTCGCGGCGCTCCGCGCAGGGAGGAATCTAGACCACCCGTGTTTCGTGCCTGTCACGCGACAGACGAGCCCCAGTGCGTCCCCCTCGTGATCATGCACATCATGGCCGCCCCCCACGTCGCCGTGATCATGCACATCCTGGGCGCCCCCACTTCGCCGTGATCATGCACGTCCTGGGGTGCTAGGAAGTGCATGATCACGGGGAGGTGGAGGATGGGCGCCATGACCGGCCTGTCGGGGACGACCGCCACGCGTGCGAGCACGGAGTGGTGGCGCTCGGGCGTCGTCTACCAGGTCTACCCCCGCTCGTTCGCCGACTCCGACGGCGACGGCGTCGGTGACCTCCCGGGCGTGACCGCGCGCCTCGACCACGTGCAGCGACTCGGCGCAGATGCGGTGTGGCTGACGCCGTTCTTCCGCTCACCGCAGGCGGACCACGGCTACGACGTGAGCGAGTACTGCGACGTCGACCCGTTGTTCGGGACGCTCGCGGACGCCGACGCCCTGGTCGCCGCCGCGCACGAGCGCGGCCTGCGGGTCATCGTCGACCTCGTGCCCAACCACTGCTCCGACCAGCACCCGCTCTTCCAGGCGGCGCTGCGGCCAGGAGCGCCTGAGCGCGCGCTGTTCCACGTCGCGACGAGCGCCGACGGGCCTCCCAACGACTGGCCGAGCGTGTTCGGCGGGCCGGCGTGGACGCGGCTGCCCGGCAGCGACGACTGGTACCTCCACCTCTACGCCCCCGAGCAGCACGACTGGAACTGGCGCGAGCCGCGCGTGCACGAGATGTTCCGCGGTGTCCTGCGGTTCTGGCTCGACCGAGGGGTCGACGGCATCCGCATCGACGTCGCGCACGGGCTCTACAAGGCCGAGGGGCTGCCCGACCTGCCCGAGGGGTACGCGCCGGAGCCCATGCGGCTGCGGGGGAATCCGCACGCCTGCGACCAGGAGGAGGTCCACGACGTCTACCGCGAGTGGCGGCGCATCGCGGACTCCTACGACCCTCCGCGCGTCCTCGTGGGCGAGGTCAACCTCTCGCCGGAGCGCGCCGCGCGCTTCACCCGGCCCGACGAGCTGCACCAGGCGTTCGCCTTCGCGCTCGTCAGCGCGCCGTGGGACGCCGCCAGCTGGGCGGAGACCGGAGCGGAGCTGCTGCGGACTGCCCGTCCCGTGACCTGGGTCGTCGAGAACCACGACGTGGCAAGGGTTCCTACCCGCTACGGCGGTGGGGAGCACGGCTTGCGCCGGGCACGCGCCGCCCTGCTCGCGGTGCTCGGGCTGCCGGGCGCGGCGTACGTCTACCAGGGGCAGGAGCTCGGCCTGCCCGAGGTCGACGTGCCGGAGGAGGCACGGCAGGACCCGGCGTGGTTCCGCAGCGGGGTGACGCGGGACGGGTGCCGCGTACCCCTCCCGTGGCGGCAGGACCCCAGCACTGCCAACGGATTCTCCGTCGCCGGGGAGTCGTGGCTGCCGCAGCCCGAGGGCTGGGGCGAGCTCAGTGTCGCGCTGCAGGAGGCCGATCCCGCGTCGACCCTGCACCTGACCCGCGCCGCGCTCCGGCTGCGGCGCACCCTGCACGAGGAGGGACTGCTGTCCGTGGACGACGAGGTGGAGTGGGACGCGCGCGACGGTGTGCTGACGGCGCGCCGTGGCGACTTCGCGCTGGTGGTCGCCATGGGCGACGGACCCGTTGCGCTGCAGGGGGACCTGCTGCTCAGCAGCGAGCCGCTGGACGCGGCCGGCCGTCTGCCCGCCGACGCCGCAGCCTGGGTACGCGCATGATCGTCCTGCTCGACCTCGACGGCACGATCTCCGACCCGTACGTCGGCATCCGCAACGCCTGGCGCTTCGTCAGTGAGCGGCTCGGCCTCGCGGTGCTCGACGAGGAGCAGCAGCGCGCCGCGATCGGGCCGCCGCTGGAGGACACGCTGCTGTCGCTCGGCCTCGACGACCACGCGGTGCAGCAGGGGGTCCACGCCTACCGTTCCTACTACGACACCACCGGGCTGTTCGAGAACACCGTCTACCCCGGCATGCCCGAGGTGCTCGAGGAGCTCGGTGGGACGGCGACGCTCGCGCTCGCCACGAGCAAGCCCGCCGACACGGCGGCGCGGATCCTCGACCGCTTCGGCCTCGTGCACCACTTCGCGGTCGTGGGCGGCGCGACCCGGGACGGCAGCGTGCGCCGCAAGGCCGACGTCGTGGCCCGTACGCTCGCCGAGCTGGGCAGCCCCGACCCCGCCGACGTCACGATGGTCGGGGACCGGCTGCACGACGTGCACGGCGCCGGGCAGCACGGCGTCCGCTGCCTCGGCGTGCGCTGGGGCTACGGCGCTCCGGGCGAGCTCGAGGCCGCCGGCGCGTACGCGGTGGCGGAGGCCCCGGCGGACATCCCGCGCCTGCTCCCCTCCCCAGGATCTGCATGATCACGGGGAGGGGGCGCCTCCAAGAAGTGCATGATCACGGGGAGGGGCGCCCCCGGGATCTGCATGATCACGGGGGAGGGGGACGGGGGCTACTCCGCTCCGGGCTGGTCCGCTCCGGGCTGCTCCGGCTCGGGCTGGTCGGCCTCCGGCTCGCGCTTCGTGCCGTCCGCGTCGTAGCCCGCGAGGATGTCGTCCGCGTCGACGATGCGGTAGGCGTAGCCCTGCTCGGCGAGGAAGCGCTGCCGGTGCGCGGCGAAGTCCTGGTCCACCGTGTCGCGGGCGACCACGGAGTAGAACCGGGCGGCGCGGCCGTCGGACTTCGGGCGCAGCACCCGGCCGAGGCGCTGGGCCTCCTCCTGGCGTGACCCGAAGGTCCCCGAGACCTGGATGGCGATCGCCGCCTCCGGCAGGTCGATGGAGAAGTTCGCGACCTTGGAGACCACGAGCTTGGTGATCTCGCCGGAGCGGAACGCCTCGAAGAGCCGCTCGCGCTCCTTCACCGTCGTCTCGCCCTTGATGACCGGCGCCTGCAGCCGCTCGCCCAGCTCGTCGAGCTGGTCGATGTACTGCCCGATGACGAGCAGCCGGTCGGCGCTGTGCTGCTCGACGAGCTTCTCCACGAGCCGCGACTTCGTCGCCGTGGTCGAGCAGAGGCGGTAGCGCTCCTCGGGCTCGGCCGTCGCGTACGCCAGCCGCTCGGAGTCCGTCAGCGTCACGCGCACCTCGACGCAGTCGGCCGGCGCGATGTAGCCCTGCGCCTCGATGTCCTTCCACGGCGCGTCGTAGCGCTTGGGCCCGATGAGCGAGAACACGTCGCCCTCGCGGCCGTCCTCGCGCACCAGCGTCGCGGTCAGCCCCACGCGGCGGCGCGCCTGGATGTCCGCGGTGAAGCGGAACACGGGCGCGGGCAGCAGGTGGACCTCGTCGTAGACCACGAGGCCCCAGTCGCGGGCGTCGAACACCTCGAGGTGCGGGTAGACGCCCTTCCGCTTCGTCGTCAGCACCTGGTAGGTCGCGATCGTGACGGGCCGGATCTCCTTCTTGGAGCCGGAGTACTCGCCGATCTCGTCCTCGGTCAGCGTCGTGCGCTTGAGCAGCTCGTGGCGCCACTGCCGCGCCGAGACCGTGTTGGTCACGAGGATCAGCGTGGTCGCCTTCGCGCGTGCCATCGCCGCCGCGCCGACGAGCGTCTTGCCGGCGCCGCAGGGGAGCACGACGACGCCCGAGCCGCCGTGCCAGAAGCCCTCGACCGCCTCGCGCTGGTAGGAGCGCAGCGTCCAGCCGTCCTCCAGCAGCTCGATCGGGTGCGCCTCGCCGTCGACGTAGCCCGCGAGGTCCTCGGCCGGCCAGCCGAGCTTGAGCAGCACCTGCTTGAGGTGGCCGCGCTCCGAGGGGTGGACGGCGACGGAGTCGGGGTCGACGCGCTCCCCGATCAGCGGCGCGACCTTCTTCGAGCGCAGCACCTCCTCGAGGACCGGGCGGTCGGTCGAGATGAGCACGAGCCCGTGCACGGGGTGCTTCTCCAGGCGCAACCGGCCGTAGCGGTCCATCGTGTCCGCCACGTCGACGAGCAGCGCGTGCGGCACCGAGTAGCGGCTGTAGCGCAGCAGCGTGTCGATCACCTGCTCGGCATCGTGCCCGGCGGCGCGTGCGTTCCAGAGCCCGAGCGGGGTGAGCCGGTACGTGTGGACGTGCTCGGGCGCGCGCTCCAGCTCGGCGAACGGCGCGATGTCGCGCCTGGCCTGCTCGGCCGACGGGTGGTCGACCTCGAGCAGGAGGGTCTTGTCCGACTGGACGATCAGCGGGCCGTCGGTCACGCAGGCTCCTCGCAGACGCGCGGGACGGTTCCCGCGTACGCCATTGTCAACGACCGCGGGGCGCCACCGCTTCCCGAGCGCTCAGCCGGCGAGCAGCGCGCTCGGCGCCGGCATCCCCACGTGGTAGCCCTGCGCCAGGTCGACGCCGAGTTGCTGGACGAGCTGCAGGGTGGCCTCGTCCTCGACGAACTCCGCCACGGTCTCGCAGCCGAGCTCGGCGGCCACGTCGACGACCGAGGACACGACGAGCTGGTCCAGGCGGGAGGACGGCAGGTCGCGGACGAAGTCGCCGTCGATCTTCACCACGTCGAGCGGCAGGTGCTTGAGGTAGTAGTACGACGCGGCCCCGCGGCCGAAGTCGTCGAGGGCGAAGCGGCAGCCCAGCGCCCGCAGGTCGCGCGCGAAGCGCTGCGACTCCTCGAGGTTGGCGATCGCCACGGTCTCGGTCACCTCGAAGACGATGCGGGCGGGGTCCGCGCCGTGCTCCTCGATCGTGCGGTCGACCAGGCGGAGCAGCCCGGGCTCGCGCAGCGACTTGGCCGAGACGTTGAGGTGGAACGAGCTGTCCGGGTGCTGCGCCGCGACCGCGATGCCGCTCCCGACGACCCAGCGGTCGACGGCCTGGATGAGGTCGTAGCGCTCCGCGGAGGGGAGGAACGCGTCCGGGGCGACGACCCCGCCGTCCTCGACCATCCGGAGGAGCAGCTCGTAGTGGTCCCGCCCGTCGTGGCGCAGCGGGCGCATCGGCTGGGCCCACAGCGCGAACCCGTCGGTGTCCAGCGCGCTGCGGACCCGCTCCGTCCACGTCGTGCGCCCACCCCGCCGGCGCGCCTCGTCCGCGGGCAGCGGCTCGCGCACGACCGCGCGGTTGCGCCCAGCCTCCTTGGCGTCGTACATCGCGCTGTCCGCGGCGACGACGACGGCGGCGGCGTCCGCCCAGCCCTCGCCGAACACGCAGCCGCCGATGCTGGTGCTGGCCCGGCCCGTACGAGCCCCGGGGACGCGCACCGCGGCGACGGCGGAGACCAGCGACTCCGCCAGGGCCGTCGCGGCCGTGAGGTCCACCTCGCGCAGGAGGACCGCGAACTCGTCCCCGCCGAGCCGGGCCACGACGTCGGTCTCGCGCAGCCGCTCCTGCAGCGCCGCGGCGACGCCCGCGAGCAGCGCGTCGCCCGCCTTGTGCCCCCAGGAGTCGTTGACGTGCTTGAAGTTGTCGAGGTCGAGCACGAGCAGGCCGTGCGTGCCGCCGTAGCGGGCGGCGCGCTGCAGCTCGAGCTCGACCTCCTCCTCGAAGCGCGCGCGGGTGACGAGCCCGGTGAGCTGGTCGTGCTCGGCGAGGTGGCGCAGGCGGTGCTCCGCGTGCCGCTGCTCGGTGACGTCGCGCACCCCTAGGCCGACGGCGTACGGCTCGCCGCGCCAGTCGCGCAGCCCGAACGCCGTCAGCCGGAGGACCCGCTCGCGGGCCTCGCTGCGCAGCGCGACCTCGACGTCGGTCGTCTCCGCACCGGCCATGGCGTGGCGGACGAGCGGAGCGACCTGCTCGGCGACTGCGGGCGGCACGACGTCGTCGAGCGCGTCACCCGCGGCGCCGCGGCTCCCGACGAGCCGGCCGAGGGGCTCGTTGCACCAGAGCACCTTCAGCTCGGGGCTCAGCACCGCCAGGCCGGACGGGCTGCGGTCGAGCAGCTCGAGCAGGAGGTCGGGGGCCGGGACGTCGGCGCGGCCGGTGACCCGCTCGGTGAGCTCGCGCAGCGAGCGCCGCAGCTGCAGCTGGGTTCGCACCTCCTCGGCCGCGGCGCGCAGGGCCTCCGCCTCCTCCGGCAGCAGCTCGCGCGGCTCGTCGTGGACGACGCAGACGGCGCCGAGCGCTGCTCCTGACGCGTCGACCAGCGGAGCACCGGCGTAGAAGCGGACGTGGTCGGGGCCGGTGACGTAGGGGTTGTCCCGGAAGCGCGGGTCCGCGGTGGCGTCGGGGACGACGAGCAGGTCGGGCTCGTGCATCGTACGGGCGCAGAAGGAGACCTCGCGCGGCGTCTCGCGCTCCTCGAACCCCCAGCGCGACTTGAACCACTGCCGCTCGCGGTCGACGAGTGTGACGAGGGCGGTCTTCGTCCCGAAGCGCTCCGCCAGTGCGCGCGTCACCTGGTCGTAGGCCGCCTCGGGCGGCGTGTCCAGGACGGCGTACGAGTCCAGGACCGCCAGCCTGGCGTCCTCGGCGAGCTGCTGCACCGCGTGGCCTCCCCTATGAGCGCGCGACGCTGCGTAGTCTGCCCACCGCAGCGCGTGATAGTCCACCTGGACTACCCGTGTCACCCGTCCGAGGCGACCGGCGCGACCCCCGTGATGCGCGCGACCGAGAACGTGCGCACCGACTCGGTGAGGTGGTCGTACGCCGTGAGGAAGCCGCCCTCGAAGCTCATCGGCTCCACGACCCGCTCGGTGGCGCTGGCCTCGGCGTTGACGTAGCCGATGACGAGCGGCGTGCCCTCGCGCAGGGCCTCGCGGAGCAGCGGGACCGCCTCGGCCGAGGTGGTGCGCGGCAGCCGCGACGCGCTCGACTGCTGCTCCCGCCGCGACGCGACCGCCACCGCCACGCGGTCCCCGGCGCGCAGCGCGCGCACGGCGGCGCGCAGGGTCGCGGGGGGCGGGGTGAGCACGTCGGACACGAGCCGCGGCGGGCGCGGGCGGGCCGGGGCGCGGCGGCTGTCGGGACGGCGGACGACCACCTCGCCCTCGGGCGACTCCGCCGCCGGCGAGAGCCCGATCGCGCGGAGCCGCTCGAGCACGACGTCGACGGGGGACTGCGCGGCGAGCACGGTGGGGGCGAGCCGCCGGAGCCGCAGCTGGGCGGCGCGGCGGTCGGCGAGCACCTCCTCCAGCACCGAGGGGTCGTCGCAGCGGACGTACGAGCTCGCGACGCCCACGCGCACCCGGCCGTACCTCCGGGCGACGTCGTCGACGAGGTACGTCAGCGGCTGCGGCACCGGTGTGCGCGAGTGCTGGCGGAACAGCGCGTGCAGGTCCTCCGCGCTGCGCCCCGCGTCGAGCGCGCGGCGCACGGAGGCGGGGGTGAAGCGGTAGACGGTGGCGCCGCCGGTGCTCTCGACGTCCGCGGCGAGCGCGAGCTCCCGGGCCAGCGCTGGCACGAGCGGGCCGGGGGCCACCGCGGTGAGGTCGGCCTGGAGCAGGACCTCCTCGACGGGCTGGGGGAGCATCGGCGCGAGCGTCTCGGCGGCGTCGTCGTCCAGCCCGGCGACGAGCACCCGCCCGTGCGGGGTGAGCGCGCCCTGGCCGGTGAGCCCCACCTGCTCGGCCTCGAGCAGCGCGGTCCGGACCAGCTGGTCGCGGGTGCGCGGGGTGCGGCGCGGGCGGTGCCACGTGAGCCGCGCGAGCAGCGACTCCGGGGTCGCGCCCGCGCCGGGCGGCAGCTCGGCGAGCGCGCCCAGCACGGCGAGCCGCAGCTCCGGCGCGGCGGAGCGGTCGAGCCCGGGGCCGAGCGCGTTGAGCGGCTTGTCGCGGTCGTCGCGCTCGCCGACGAGGCTCGCGACGCGGGTCGTGGCGAGCCACGCCGCGGCGAGGGGCACCCAGCGCTCGGCGACGGGCAGCGAGGCCCAGGCGTCGTACGCGGGAGTGGGCAGCCACTCGTCGCCCTCCGCGCCGGTCGCGAGCAGCCCAGCGGCGTGCGCGACCTCGATGACGAGCGCGGCGGCCTGGTCGTCGAGGTCGAGCGCCTGCCCGGCGCGGCGCAGCTCGCGCACGGCGAGGCCGCCCTGGCGCAGCACCTGCGGGGGCTCGACGCCCCACGCCTCCAGCAGGTCCTCCGTGCGGCGGACGAGCTCGGCCGCCGCCTCGGCGCCCGCGCGGGCGTGCGCCTGCGCGCCGGCGCGGCCGGGGAGGGCACCGCGGCGTACCTCGTCGAGGGGCGGCGGCGCTGGCGCCGGCTCCGCGTGCACGCGCCCGCCGCGCAGGACGAGCGCGACCTCCTGCGGCAGGGTCACGGTGTCCGCGCCCGTGGGGACGAGCAGCCCGTGCGCGAGCAGCCAGTCCACCGGCGTGCGCGCGCTCTCCGGGTCGACGGTGCGGCGGGCGTCGCTGACCGCGCCGGAGGGCGGCCCCCAGACGAGCCGCTGCAGGGCGTCGCGCGCGCCCTCGGGCGCGCCCGCCAGGAGCCGCTCGACGGTGCGCGCGCTCGCGAGCTTCGCCGCGACGATCGCGGCGTCCTTCGTCACGTCGCCCGTGGGCTTGCGGCCCAGGGCGCGCACGACCCGGGCGACGCCCTCCGGCGACGCGCCGGCGAGCAGGGTCTGCACCGGCGCACCGAGGCCGGCCGGGTCGCGGGTGGTGGCGCGGACCGCGCGGACGAGGTGGAGCTCGTCGGGCGCGCCCCAGAGCAGGCCGAGGTCGCGCAGCAGGGCCAGGGCCCGCGTGGGGTCGGCGCCCCAGCGCTCGGCGACCTGCGCGGGGGTCGTCGGCTCCGGCAGCGTGCAGAGCACCTCGACGACCTGCAGGCAGCCGGCGTCGAGCCGGTCGAGGGCGCGCCCGACGCTGGCCGGACTGGTCGCGCGGGTGGCGAGCGCCGTCATGTCGCCCGGCACCGGCGTCACGAGGTCGGCGCGGGCCTCCAGGAGCGCGGAGAGCGCCTCGTCGTCGCGGGCGCGCAGGTCGTCGGCGAGGCTGCGCGGCGGGGGTGCGTCCGTCGGCGTCGTCTGGTCGTCGGGGCTCGTCGGTCCGGTGGGCCCGGTCGGCTCGTTGGGTGTGGTCACGCGGCTCCGTGCGCTCGTCAGGCGCGGCGGCTGCGCGCGCTGGCGAGCAGGCCGGCCAGGCTGGTGCCGAGCCCCAGCGGGGCGAGCAGCGAGAGCAGGTAGGCCTCGACCGGGAAGCGGTGCAGGCCCAGGAGGAACGGCGCGAGCGTCCCGAGGCAGGCGAGCACGCCGAGGACGAACAGCGCACCGCCGACGGCGACGAGCAGGTCCCCGGGGCGGCGGTCGCCGGAGGCGGGGGAGGAGGGCATCCTGCAAGCGTAGTCCGCGCTCCGCCGCCGGGCGTCCCGTGCGCGGCGGGGGTAACCTGACCGCCGCCCGCGCGTACGGTGCGGCGGAGGCGGAGGTGGCCCGGTGCCGACCGGCAAGGTGAAGTGGTACGACACGGAGAAGGCGTTCGGCTTCGTCACCAGCGACGAGGGCGAGGACGTGTTCGTCCACGTGTCGGCCCTGCCCGAGGGGACCACTGCGCTGAAGCCCGGGCAGCGGATCGAGTTCGGCATCGCCCAGGGCCGCCGGGGCAACCAGGCGCTCTCGGTCCGGCTGCTCGAGGCCCCGCCCTCGCTGGCCAAGGCCGCCCGCCGCGACCCCGACGACCTCGTCCCGATCGTCGAGGACCTCATCCGCCTGCTCGACGGCGTCGGCGGGGCGCTGCGCCGCGGGCGCTACCCGGACAAGGCGAGCGGGGCGAAGGTCGCCGCGGTGCTGCGCGCGGTCGCGGAGGACCTGGACGCGTAGGGCGCGGCTCGGCGCCGGGCGGGCTGGTGCGCGGGCGGGCTGGGAAGTTGATCAGGTAGCCCGATCACCGTCGAGCCCGACCGCAGGGGCTGACCCCTGGCGGTACGAGATCTCGTGCTGTCGGCGTACACCTCGTGCGTCGGCGCCCGTTCGCAGCCGCTCGGTACGCCGCCGCATCCACTACGGGGCGGCCACCCGCTCGGCCTCGCGGACCTCGACCCCTGCGACGGCACCTGCCGCTCAGCCCCAGCTGGTGGTCGGCACGAGCAGATGGGGGTCACCCCGAGGAGATCCACTCGGCATCAGCCCCCTTCGATCGGGGACCCCGATCAAACGGGCTCGATCACGCGGGCCCTAGACCGCCGCGCGCCGGCCGACGAGGACAGCGCCGCCGTGCACGGCCAGGCCCAGCACCGCCAGCCCCGCCCCGACCACCGCGGGCGCGGTGTAGCCGTGGCCCGCGGCGATGACGACGCCGCCGAGCCAGGCGCCGAGCGCGTTGGCGATGTTGAGCGCGGAGTGGTTCGAGGCCGCGGCGAGCGCCTGCGCGTCGTCGCCCGCGACGTCCATGAGCCGCATCTGCAGCGCGGGGATCGTGGCCGAGCCGATGCCGCCGATGAGGACGACGTCGAGCGCAGCGGGGACGACGTAGTGGGCCGCCTGCGTGAACACCAGCAGCGCCACGATGAACGCCACCAGCCCGAGCGCGACCGTGCGGTCCACCGACCAGTCGGCGAGCCGGCCGCCGGCGAGGTTGCCCAGCGTCATCCCGAGGCCGAACAGCGCCAGCACCACCGGGACCGCGGCCTCCTCGTAGCCCGTCACCTTCGTCAGCGTCGGCGTGATGTAGCTGTAGACCGCGAAGAACCCGCCGAACCCCACCGAGCCCGTCAGCAGCGTCAGCAGCACCTGCGGGCTGCGCAGCGCGGTCAGCTCGCGCGCCGGGCTCGCGCCGTCGACGACCGGCACGGGCGGCACGGCGTACGCGATGGCGGCGACGGTCAGCACGCCGATGCCCGCGACCACCGCGAACGCCGCCCGCCAGCCGAGGTGCTGGCCGAGCAGCGTGCTGAGCGGGACGCCCGCGAGGTTGGCGATCGTGAGCCCGGTCATCACCATGGAGACGGACCAGCCGCGGCGCGACACGGGCACGAGCGAGGCCGCGACGACCGCGGCGATGCCGAAGTACGCGCCGTGCGGCAGCCCGGAGGCGAAGCGCGCGAGCAGCAGGGAGTGGTAGCCCGGCGCGACGGTCGAGCCCAGGTTGCCGAGCGCGAAGGCGACCATGAGGAGGAGCAGCACGAGCTTGCGGGGCAGCTTGGCGGTCGCGACGGCGAGCAGCGGGGCGCCGACGACCACGCCGAGGGCGTACGCGCTGATGAGGTGCCCGGCGGTCGGGATCGAGACGTGCACCCCGGAGGCGATGTCGGGCAGCACGCCCATCGTCGCGAACTCCGTCGTGCCGATCCCGAAGCCGCCCAGCGCGAGCGCGAGCAGGCTGAGGGCGAGCGGCCGGTGAGCGGCGGTGACGTCGAGGTCGTCCTCGAGCACGGGGTCGAGCGAGTCGAGCGTCACGGGGTCTCCTCAGCGGGGGCGGGCGTGCCGCCACCACCTCGTGACGCCGTCCCCGGCGCCAACACCGGAGGACCGGCGAACGATACCCGCGCTCAGCCCGCTGCGCCGACCGCCGCCAGGATCGCCGCCCGCGTCGGCCGGTCGTCGATCTCCATGAAGCGCTGCGGGCCCGCGAGCGGCTCGAACCCGACCCGGGCGTACACCTCGTGGGCGTCGCGCGTCCCGAGCAGGAAGCGCTGCACCCCCTCCGCGCGCAGGTCCGCCACCGCCTCGGCGACCATCCACTGCCCCAGCCCGCGGCCGCGGTGCTCCTCGGCGACGAACACGTCGCACACCCAGGCGAACGTCGCCCCGTCGGTCACCACGCGGGTGACGGCCACGTGCTCGCCGTCGTGCAGGACGGACCACACCCGGGACCCCGCGAAGGCGCGCTCGGTCACCTCGCGGGCCCGGCCGGTCGCCCAGTACGACTCGACGGAGAGCCACTGGTGGACGCGGTCGAGGTCGAGGTCGGCCGGGTCGGTGCTCATGGCGTAGCCGTCTCTCGTGCGCACGGCGCCATCGTCCCAGCGGGCGGAGGTCGGTCGCCGGGGCGTCCACGTGCCGGACCGTCGGTGGCGTGGGGCAGGCTGGCGCCGTGCCGTTCACGCCCGTCGCCCCCGCCGACCTCGACTCCGCCGCCACCCGCGTCGTCACCGCCCTGGCCGGTCCGGGCGCCGTGCCGCGCGACGACCAGGTAGCGGCGGCCCGGGCGCTCGTCGTCGAGGGCAGGCGCACGCTCGTGGTCCAGGCCACCGGGTGGGGCAAGTCGGCGGTCTACCTGCTCGCGACCGCGGCGACGCGCGGAGCCGGTGGCGGGCCGACGCTCGTCGTCTGCCCGCTGCTGAGCCTCATGCGCGACCAGGTCGCCGCGGCGGAGCGGGCCGGCGTCCGCGCGGCCGCCCTCCACAGCGGCAACGTCGACGACTGGCCGCGGGTGGAGCAGGAGCTCGCCGCCGACCGCGTCGACCTGCTGCTCGTCTCGCCCGAGCGGCTGGCCAACCCGCGCTTCGCCACCCAGGTGCTGCCGGGCCCGCTGGCGCGGGTGGGGCTCGTCGTCGTCGACGAGGCGCACTGCCTGTCGAGCTGGGGCCACGACTTCCGGCCCGACTACCTGCGCCTGTCCCGCGAGCTGTTCGCGGCGCTGCCGGGCGTCCCGGTCCTCGCCACGACGGCGACGGCCAACGCGCGCGTGACCGAGGACGTGGCCGCCCAGCTCGGCGAGGGCACCGTGACGCTGCGCGGGCCGCTCGCCCGGGCCTCGCTCACGCTCGCGGTCGTGCCGGGGCTCGCGCCCCTGGAGAGGTACGCGTGGGTGGCCGAGGCGCTGCGCGCGCTGCCCGGCTCGGGGATCGTCTACGTCCTCACCGTCGCCGAGACCGAGCGGCTCGCGGGGTTCCTCGCCGAGCAGGGGATGGCCGTGCGGGCCTACTCCTCGAAGCTCGAGCCGGAGGACCGGCTGCGCGTGGAGGACGCGCTGCGCGCCAACGAGCTCAAGGCGGTGGTCGCGACGAGTGCGCTCGGGATGGGCTTCGACAAGCCCGACCTGGCCTTCGTCGTCCACGTCGGCTCGCCCGCGAGCCCCGTCGACTACTACCAGCAGGTGGGCCGCGCCGGCCGCGGCATCGACTCCGCGGTCGCGGTGCTGCTCCCGGCGGCGGAGTCCGACGAGCGGATCTGGCAGCACTTCGCGACCGCGAGCCTGCCCGACCCGCGGGCGGTCGACGCGGTGCTCGCCGAGCTCGGGGCCAGCGAGGAGCCGCTGAGCGTCCCGGCCCTCGAGGCCGCCACGGGCGTGCGCCGCACCCGCATCGAGGCGCTGCTCAAGCTGCTGGCCGTCGACGGTGCGGTGGCGCGCGCCGGCAGCGCGTGGCGCGCGACGGGGACGGGCTGGCGCTACGACGCCGAGCGCTTCGACCGGCTGCGCGCCGCGCGGGAGGCCGAGGCGCAGGTCATGCGCGACTACGCCGCGGGGCGCGCGTGCCTCATGGCCTTCCTGCAGCGGGCCCTCGACGACCCCGACCCGCAGCCCTGCGGCCGCTGCTCGGTGTGCACCGGGCAGCTGCCGCCCCCCGGCCGCGGCGTGCCGGCGGAGACCGTCGCCGCCGCCCAGCGCTCGCTGCGCGGGCGCGACGTCGTGCTCGACCCCCGCCGGATGTGGCCCTCGGCCGTGCCCGACCGGCGCGGCCGCATCGGCCCCTCGCTCCAGGCGGAGCCCGGACGCGCGCTCGCCTACGCCGACGACCCCGCGTGGGGCGACGTCATCGGCCGGCTCGGCGACGGGGACGGCGAGGTGCCGGACGAGGTCGTCGAGGGGCTGGTCGCGGTGCTATCCCGCTGGCGCCGCGAGTGGGGCGAGCGGCCGGTGGCCGTCGTGCCGGTGCCGTCGCGCACGCGGCCGCGGCTGGTGGCCTCGCTCGCCGCGCGCATCGGCGAGGTCGGGCGGCTGCCCGTGCTCGACCTGCTCGAGGCCGCCGGCCCACCACCGCCGCGCGACGTCGCCAGCGGTGCCCGGGCGGCCGGCGTGCTCGCCGGCCTGCGGGTGCGCAGCGGCGCGCAGCCGCCCGACGGCCCGCTGCTGCTCGTCGACGACGCCTGGGCGACCGGCTGGACCGCGACCGTCGCCGCGGTGCTGCTCCGGGAGGCCGGGGCCCCCGCGGTGCTACCCCTGGTGGTGCACCAGCGGCCCTGAGCCCTCGGGCCGCCGCTCGAGCGCGGGGGCGGCGAGGCTCGCGAGCATGCGCAGGGCGTCCTCGTCGGCGCTGCCCGGAGCGGCGCTCGTCGCGACGACCAGCAGGTCGGGGTCCTCGGGGACGGTGAGCACCTGCTGGGCGAGGGTGAGCCGGCCGACCTGCGGGTGGTCGAAGGCGTACGACACCGGCACGCAGTGGCGCACCGGGTGCTCGGCCCAGAAGCGCGCGAACTCCGCGCTCGCCACGCTGAGCTCGCCGACCAGCGCGGGCAGGGCGGGGTCGTCGGGGTGCTTGCCGGCGGTGAGCCGGAGGTACGCCACGCACGAGCGCGCCTTCGCCTCCCAGTCGACGTAGAGCCGGCGGGTCGGCTCGTCGCGGAAGAGCAGCCGCGGCACGCTCGGCCGCCGCTCCGGGTCGTCGACGGACGCCGGGTCGAGGTGGCCGGCGAGCAGTGCGTGCCCCAGCCGGTTCCACGCGAGCACCTTGCCCCAGCGGCCGAGCACCCAGACCGGCGCGTCGCCCAGGGCGAGCACCAGCTGGCGCAGGCCGGGGGAGAGGGCGGCGGCCGGCGGGCGCGTCCGCCGTCCCGGGGCCGTGCGCAGCAGCCGGCGCAGGTGCGCGCGCTCGTCGGGCTCGAGGCGCAGCGCCCGCGCGACCGACGCCACGACGTCGTCGGAGACCCCGCCGGCGAGCCCCTGCTCGAGGCGGACGTAGTACGACGCGCTGACGCCGGCGAGCTGCGCCAGCTCCTCGCGGCGCAGGCCGGGCACGCGCCGGCGCTCGCCGTAGGCCACCAGCCCCACGTCCTCGGGCTGGAGCCGCGCGCGGCGGGAGCGGAGGAACTCGGTGAGCTCGGACCTCGCCGTCATGGTCCGAGCATCGCAGCGCGGGCCGGGCTCGGGCCAGGGCGCTGGCTGCCACTGCCAGTGGTAGCCACCGCAGTGACCTGGGTGCAGGACCTGCGGGCGGCGACGGTGGGGACGTCCCTCGACCCGAACGGAGTCCCATGACCGTCCTCGACACGACCGCCGGGCTGCCGGCCGACCCGCAGCGGGAGCGGGCCGCGCCGGCGGGCGAGCGGCTGACCCGGCGCCAGGGCCTGCTGCTCGTGCTGCTGCTCGGCACCCAGTTCATGCTCGCGGTCGACTTCTCCATCCTCAACGTCGCGCTGCCGGCCGTCGGCCGCGGCGTCGGGCTGGCCGACCACGACCTCGCCTGGGTGGCGACCGCGTTCGCGCTGCCCGCGGCGGGGCTCACCCTGCTGTTCGGGCGGGTCGCCGACCTGTTCGGCCGGCGCAGCCTCTTCCTCGCCGGGCTCGCCCTGCTGGCCGCCGGCTCGCTCGTCGGCGGGCTCGCCGGCAGTCCTGCGGTGCTGCTCGGCGCGCGCGTCGTGCAGGGGCTCGCCGCCGCGATGGCGACGCCGGCCGCGCTCTCGCTGCTGACCACGTCCTTCCCGGAGGGACCGCTGCGCCGCCGCGCGCTCGGGCTCAACGGTGCGCTGCTCTCGGGCGGCTTCACCGTCGGCGCGCTGCTCGGCGGCCTGCTCACCTCCGCGCTGTCCTGGCGCTGGGCGTTCCTCGTCAACGTGCCGGTCGCGATCGCCGTGCTCGCCGCCGTGCCGCGCGTCGTCCCGGCCGGCCGCCCCGAGGGTGCGCGCCCCCGGCTCGACGTCCCCGGCGCCGCGAGCGTCACCGGAGGGCTGCTCGCCCTCGTCTACGGCCTCACCTCCGCCGGGCGCGACGGGTGGGGCGACCCGCGTACGCTGCTCGCCCTCGCCGCCGCGGCGGCCCTGCTCGCGGTCTTCGTCGCGGTCGAGCGGCGCGCCGCGGAGCCGCTCGTCGCCCTGCCCGTGCTGCGCCGCCGGACGGTCGCGTGGGGCAACACCGGGCTGTTCCTCGTCTTCAGCCTGGAGAGCTCGGTCGTCTTCGTCATGACGCTGTACGCGCAGGACGTCCTCGGCTTCTCGGCGCTCGCCACGGGCCTGGCGTTCGGCCTGCCGGGGACGGCGGCGGTGCTCGCGGGCATGGTCGCGCCGCGGGTGCTCGGACGCCTCGGCGTGGCCCGTACGCTCGCGGTCGGCCTGCTCGTCCAGGGGCTCGCGAACGCCCCGCTGCTCCTCGTCGGGCTGCACCGCTGGGGGCTGGTGCTGCTCGCGGGCGTGCTGTTCGCCGGCTTCTTCGGGCACGTCAGCGCGATCGTCGCCGCGACCGTCACCGCGACGAGCGGGCTGCCGGACGACGAGCAGGGGCTCGCGACGGGGCTCACCACGCTCACCCAGCAGGTCGGCATCACGCTCGGCATCCCGCTGCTCGGCGCGGTGCTGACGGCGCGGCGCGGCGCCCTCGACGCGCTGCCGCCGCGGGAGGCGCTGCTCGGCGGCGTGCACGCCGCGCTGCTCGTCGACGTGGTGGCGACGCTGGCGGGCGCGGTCGTGGTCGGGGCGGCGCTGCGCCGGCGCTAGCGGAGCTCGGAGGCCAGCAGGGGCCCGACGGCGGCCTGCAGGCCGTCCGTGCCGGCCGCGGCGAGCGCGAGGAAGGGGCGGCGGTGGGCGGCGGCCGCGGCCGCCGCCCCCGCGGCGACCGGCCCGGCCTGGCCCTCCGCGGACCCCGGCACGCGGCCCTGCGCGAGCGCGACCAGCCAGTCGTCGCCGGCGAACGTCGTCGGCCCGGCCTGCACGTCGATGCCCAGCACGAGGTCGGGGAGCAGCCGGTTGACCGCGATCCCGGTGGCGCAGGCCGCGTCGGCGGTGCCGCCGGGGGTCCCGTCGGGCCGCGCGGTCAGCAGCACGAGGGTGCCGACGCCGCACTCGGCGACGCGGGTCTCGGCGTACGGCGCCAGCCGGGCGAGCCGCGGGTGCTCCGGGATGGTGAGCCCGGCGAGGACCGCGTCGCGCTCGCCCGTCCCGGCGACGACGGCGACGACCCTCACGGGACGAGTCGGAACTTCCAGATGCCGCGCGGCTGCTGGCCCGACTCGTCGAAGGCCACGACCTGGAGCACGACGCCCGTCTCCGGCACCGTGCCGCCGTTGAGCGGCAGGCGGAACCAGCTCTCGGTGAGGGTCTTCTGCGTGACGGGCTGCGCCTGGCCGGACTGGCTCACGTAGACCTGCCAGCCCGCCTGGCGGACCGCCTTGTCGACGCTGATGCCGATGCGGCTGGCGGATCCCGCGGACACCTTCGGCCCGTCGCCCGTGCAGCTCTGCTCCTGCACCGGGGTGGAGGAGTGCTGGGACCAGCAGGCCGCCTCGATCCGGTGGGACGAGCCCTCGCCGACGACCGTGATGCCGGGCACCGGCTTGTCGCAGCCGGCGAGGACGAACGGTGAGACCAGGGCGAGCCCGGCGAGGGCGCGCGCGGAACGGGGTGCTGGCACGCGGAAGAACCTACCCGGCCGGGGCGGGTCCCGCCTGCGCCGGGGGCGGCACCCGGCGGCTCCGGCGCCCGCTCGTGGCCACGACGACGAGCGTGGCGGCGAGCACGAGCGCGGCCAGCCCGAGGGCGAGCCCGCCGTGCGGCGGCAGCAGCGTCCCGGCACCCGCGCCCACCACCCATGACAGCTGGAGCAGCGTCTCCGAGCGGGCGAAGGCGGACGCGCGCACCTCGCCCGGGACGTCGCGCTGGATCAGCGCGTCGAGCGCGAGCTTCGCCAGCGTCTGGGCGAGGCCGGCGACCACGGCGACCGCGAGCACGGCCACGAGCCCGAACAGCAGCCAGCCGAGGGCCGCGGCGACCGTCGTGCCGAGCAGGCTGACGAGCACCGTGCCCTCCGGCGGACGCGCCCGCAGCGCGGAGCCCAGCGAGGCTCCGACGGCGCTGCCGATGCCGGCCGCTGCGGCCGCAGCGGCGAGCAGGCCCGTCGCGGGCAGCCCGGCGAGCGGGTGCGCGCGCAGCAGGAAGGCCAGGTGGAGCAGGAGGAAGCCGGCGAACGCGCGTACGGCCGCGTTGGCCCGCAGCGCGCGGACGACGGAGGGGCCGACGGCCTGGGCGCGCTTCTCCCGGCCCTCGCGCAGCCGCGGGCCTAGCCCGGACGCGCGCGGGCCCCGCGGCTCCGGCGGGGGCACCTCGTCGTCCTCGCGCAGGGCGGCGGGGCGTACGCGCTCGTCGTCCAGGCGCGCCGGCAGCCGCACCGCCAGCACCCCGCCCACGACGAACACGACGGCCGCGAGCCGCAGCGCCCAGTCCGGCCCGAACAGCCGCACGACCCCTGCGCCCACGGGTCCCATGACGGTGAGCGCGACCAGCGACGCGAGCGACACGCGCGAGTTGGCGGTGACCAGGTCGAGCCCGCGGGGGAGCAGGCGGGGCATGGCGGCGGCGCGGGCCACGCCGTACGCCTTGACGCCGACGAGCACCCCGAAGGCCGCCGGGTAGAGCCGCAGCGGGTCCTCGGTGCCGGCGACCGCGCCGGCCATGACGAGCGCGAGCAGGGCCCGCAGGCCGAACGTCGCCGCCATCGCGAAGCGCCGCCCGTGCCCGAGCCGGTCGAGCGCGGGCCCGACGACCGGGGCGAGCACGGCGAACGGCGCCATGGTGACGAGCAGGTAGACCGCGACGCGGCCGCGCGCCTGCCCGGTCGGCACGGAGAAGAACAGCGTGCCCGCCAGCGAGACCGTGACGATGGCGTCGCCGGCGGAGCCGAGCGCGGTGAGGTCGATGAGCTTGGCGAGACCGGTCTCGCCGGCGCCGTGCGAGCGGACGAAGCGCCGCGTCGCCCGCCACCCGACGCGGGTCAGGGCCGCGGTCTCGCGGGCGGCGGTGCCCGCGGCCCGGGCGACGCCGCGCGCGTGCGCCCCTGCGGTGTCGCCCGCGGGAGGAGGCGCGTCGTCGGGGGCGGTCACGGCGCCCATCCTGCCGCCCGGGAGGAGCGCGGCGCGCAGGAGTGCGAGGATGCGTGTCGTGCCCCCTGCGCTCGATGACCCTGCCGACACCGCTGTCGACGACCCCGCTGTCGACGACGCCGGTGCCGTCGTCGACGGGACCGACGCGCCCTCCCGCCCGGTGCGCGCCGCCCGCGCCCGCAAGCCCACCGTCGACGCCGTCTGCGCCGCCGCTGTCGACCTCGCCCGCGCGGCGGCCGAGGAGATGGCCGCGGACGCGCCCGAGGCGGGCGGCGTCGGCGAGCACCTCGGCGTCGCGCCCGAGGGCGACCGGCTGGTGAGCCACGAGTTCGCCTGCACGCTGCGCGGCTACGCCGGCTGGCGCTGGGTCGTCGTCGTGGGCCGCGCGCCGCGGCAGAAGCAGGCCACGGTCGTCGAGTCCGCCCTGCTCCCCGGCCCCGACGCGCTGCAGGCGCCGACGTGGGTGCCGTGGAGCGAGCGGCTGCGCCCGGGCGACCTCGGCGTCGGCGACCTGCTGCCCCCGGAGCCCGACGACCCCCGCCTGGCCCCCGGCTGGACCGGTGGCGCGTCCCCCGACCTCACCGACGACGACGCCGCCGAGGTGTGGGAGCTGGGCCTCGGCCGCGCGCGCGTGCTCTCGCTGGCCGGGCGCGGCGACGCCGCCGAGCGCTGGTACGCCGGGGACGGCGGCCCGCTCGCCCCCGTCGCCGTGGCCGCGCCCGGGCAGTGCTCCACCTGCGGGTTCCTCGCGCCGCTGCGCGGCTCGCTCGGGCAGGCCGTCGGCGTCTGCGCCAACGAGCTCTCCCCCCGGGACGGCCAGGTCGTCGCGCTCGACTACGGCTGCGGCGCGCACTCGGAGGCCGCGGTGCCCCGCGAGTCCGTGGCTCCCGCGCCGCCCGTGCTCGACGAGCTGGGGATCGAGGTCGTGGCCGTCGGCGTCGCGCAGCCGGCCGTGATCGAGGAGAGCGCGGCCGACGACGCGGAGCGCACGCCTTCGGACGCGCCCGCCGCACCGGCGGAGGGCTGACGCCGCCGGCCGACCCCTTCGGCACCGCGCAGCTGCGCGGTGCCGTGCTGGACGCGTGGGCCGCCTCGCCCGCGCGCTTCCGCGAGGACGCCAACGCCGAGGAGGAGCTCGCCCTCGGCGGCTACCGCGACCGGCTGGTCGTCGAGCTCGCGCAGAACGCCGTCGACGCCGCGTCCCGCGCGGGCGTCCCCTGCCGGCTGCTGCTCCGGCTCGAGCAGGGCACCCTCGTCGCGGCCAACACCGGAGCGCCGCTGGACGCGGCCGGCGTCGCCGCCCTCAGCACGCTGCGCGCCTCGGCCAAGCGCGACGACGACGCGGTCGGCCGCTTCGGGCTCGGCTTCGCCGCCGTGCTGCCCGCCAGCGACGAGCCCCGCATCGGGTCGCGGGCCACGGGCGGGGTGGGCTGGTCGCGCGGAACTGCGTACGCGCTGGCGGCGGGCGTGCCCGCCCTGGCCGAGGAGGTGGCGCGCCGGGGCGAGGAGGGCGTGCCCGTGCTCCGGCTGCCGCACCCGGCCGAGGTCGCGGTGCCTGAGGGCTACGACACGGCGGTCGAGCTGCCGCTGCTCTCGGCCGACGTCGTCCGCGCCCAGCTCGCCGCGCTGGGCCAGGAGCTGCTCGTCGCCCTGCCCGGGCTGGCCGAGGTCGTCGTCGAGCTCGGCGGCGCCCGGCGCGTGCTGCGGTCGGAGCCGGTCGAGGGCGGGCTGCTCGTCACCGAGGACGGTGCGGCGACCCGGTGGACCCTGGTGCGCCGCGTCCTCGACGCCGGCCCGGAGCTCCTGGCCGACCGCCCGCTGGAGGAGCGGCGGCGTACGCGCCGGGCCGTCGTCTGGGCGCTGCCCGCGCCTCCCCGCCAGCTCCCCGGGGTGGTGCTCGCGCCCACGCCGACCGACGAGCCCCTCGGCCTCCCGGCGCTGCTCGTCGCCGACCTCCCGCTGGAGCCGACCCGCCGCCGCACGGCTCCAGGTCCGCTGCGCGACGCGGTGGCGCGGGTCGCCGGGGAGGCGTACGCCGCGCTGCTCGAGCGGCTCGCAGCCACCGAGCCCCGGGCTGCGCTCCCGCTGCTCCCGGTGCCGGCCGGCGTCGGGGAGGTCGACGCGCTGGTGCGGGAGGCCGCGTACGCCGCGCTGCGCACCGCCGCCGTCGTCCCCCTCGCCGCCGGCGGGGTGGTCCGCCCGACGGCCGCCGTCCTCGTCGACGCGCCCGCGCCGGCGCTGCCGCTGCTGGGCGACCTGCTCGACGGCGTGGCGGACGGCGCCGTCGCGCCATGGGCGGCGCTCGTGGAGCGGCTCGGCGCGCGGGTGCTCCCGCTCGCCGACGCCGTCGACGCGCTGCCCACCCGTGGCCGGCACGACTGGCCCGCGCTCTACTCCGCGCTCGCGACCGCCCCGGCCGAGGAGCTCGGGGGCCTGCCGGTGCCGCTCGCCGACGGCCGCGTGGTCCGCGGCGCGCGGGGCTGCCTGCTGCTCGACGCCGCTGCTGAGCCGGTCGCCCGGCTGGGGCTGCGTGTCGTCGACGCGGCCGCGGCCCACCCCCTGCTCGAGCGGCTGGGCGCCCGCCGCCTGGCCGTCGCCGACCTGCTCGCGTCCGACGAGCTCGCCGAGGCGGTGCTCGCCGCCCAGGACACCGACGACGAGGCGGAGGTCCGCGCGGTCGCGGACGCCGTGCTGGCGCTGGTCGCGGCAGCGGCGCCGGTGACGCAGCCGCCGTGGCTGCGCGACCTGCTGCTGCCCGACGACGAGGGCGAGCCGACGCCGGCGGGCGAGCTGTGCCTGCCGGGGACGGCGTTCGCCGCCGTCGTCGACGAGGAGGTGCTCGTCCCGGTCGACCCCGCGCTCGTCGAGCGGTGGGGCGCCGACGTCCTCGCGGCGGCGGGGGTCGTGCGCGGACCGGTCGTCGAGGTGCTGCGCGACGTCGTGCTCGACGAGGACTCGGTGCCCGGCTGGCTCCTCCCGTGGGTCGAGGAGGTCGCGCCGCCGGGGCTCCCCGCCCTCGCGCCCGAGCTGCCGGTCGTCCGCGACCTCGACGCGGTGCGCTCCGACGCGTGGCCCGCGGCGCTCGACCTGCTCGCCGGGGAGCCCGACGTGCGCCGGGCGGTGCTCGACCGCGTACGCCTCGTGCTCGCCGACGGGGGCACCGCGGAGGTGGCGTCGCCCGCCGCGGTCGAGCTGCGGGCGCGGGCGCGGCTCGCCGGCCGCCCGCTCCCGTCCTACGCGACGGCCGGCGGGGTGCTCGGCGCCCTGTGGGACCCGCTGCCCGTCCCGGTGGAGCCGGCGCTGGCAGCGGCGCTGGGGGTGCGGACCTCGCTGGACGAGGTGCTCGAGAGCGCCCCCGCCGACCTGCTCGACCGGTGGGGTGACCCGGCCCGTGCGCTCGACCGGGCGCAGCTCGCCGAGGTGCTGCGCGCGCTCGCCGAGCACGCGCCGCAGGTGGGACCGCCGGCCCGCGTCCGCGTCGCCGACGGGACGGGTACGCGGGTGGTCGCCGCCGACGACGCCGTCGTGCTCGACGCACCCGACCTGCTGCCGCTGCTCGCGGACGTGCCCGTGCTGGTGGTGCCGCCGGGCCTGGCGCCCGCGCTCGCCGACGTCCTCGACCTGCCGCTCGCCTCCGAGGAGCTCGACCTCCCCGACCCCTCGGCCGGGGTGGAGCGCGCGACGCCGGACGCCGTACGCGCCCTGCTGCCCGCCGCCCCGCCGACCTGGGTCGAGCACGAGCAGCTGGTGGTCCGCGGCGTCGAGCTCGACTGGCGGGTCGTGGACGGACGGGTGCACGCCGCGACGACGACCGGGCTCGCCGACGGCGCGAGCTGGGTCGCCGGGCAGTGGGCGCGCCGGCACCTGGTCGCCGCCGTGCTCACGGGGGAGCTGGACCTCGGCGCCGCGCTGACCGACCTCGACCTCTCCCCGTGATCATGCAGTTCCTGGGCGCCGCCCCCTCCCCGTGATCATGCAGTTCCTGGGCGCCGCCCCCTCCCCGTGATCATGCACGTCCTGGGCGAGATGCGGGGACACAGCAACCAGGTCGTGCATGATCACGGGCGTCTCGAGGGGGTCATGCCTCCCGGCGGGCGCCGGCCGCAGGGCGGACGACGAAGAACTCCGGCTCGAGGTAGCCCTTGTCCGCGAAGGCGGCGCGCACGGCCTCGGTGACCTGCTCGATCCGCTCCTCGGGGACGAGCGCGACCGCCGAGCCGCCGAACCCGCCGCCCGTCATCCGCGCGCCCAGCGCGCCCGCGCCCTGCGCCGACTCCACCGCGAGGTCGAGCTCGGCGCAGGAGATCTCGAAGTCGTCGCGCATCGAGACGTGCGAGGCGTCGAGCAGCCGGCCGACCTCCTCGAGGTCCTCCGCCCGCAGCGCCGCGACGGTCTCGACGACCCGGGCGTCCTCGGTGACGACGTGGCGCGCACGGCGGCGTACGACGTCGTCCGAGAGGCGCGCCAGCGTCTCGTCGAGCCCCTCCGCGGGGACGTCGCGCAGCGCCGGGACGCCGAGCTCGCGCGCGGCCTGCTCGCACTGGGCGCGGCGCTCGGCGTAGCCGCCGTCGTCGTGCGCGTGCTGCACGCGGGTGTTGACGACGAGCACCCGCACCCCGAGCGCGGGCGCGTCGAACGGCACCTGCTCGGCATCGCCGCTGCGGCAGTCGTAGAACAGCACGTGCCCGTCGGTGCAGCGCAGCGACGCCGTCTGGTCGAGGATCCCGGTCGGCGCGCCCACGAAGCCGTTCTCGGAGCGCTGGATGATCCGCGCCAGCTCCGGGCGCTCGACCTCGAGGCCGTGCAGCTCGGTGGCCGCGAGCGCGACGGCGCACTGCAGCGCGTGCGACGAGGAGAGCCCGGAGCCCAGCGGCACCTGCCCGTCGACGACCAGCGTGAGCCCGCCGACCGCGTACCCGGCCTCGCGCAGCGCCCAGACCGTGCCCGCGACGTAGCGCGCCCAGCCCTCGACGCCCTCGGGCGAGAGCTCGTCGACGCGCAGCTGCGCGGTCTGCGGGTCCTGCAGGGAGCGCACGTCGAGCACGCCGTCGTCGCGGCGCGCGGCCGCCACCCAGCAGGACTGCTCGAGCGCGAACGGCAGCACGAACCCGTCGTTGTAGTCCGTGTGCTCGCCGATGAGGTTCACGCGACCGGGAGCCGCCCACACGCCCTCGGGGGCGGTGCCGTGCGCCTGCTGGTACGCGTCCGCCGCCCCGCTCACGCCGGCCCGTCCACGGGCGTGACCGTGCGCATGCGCTCGGCCGCCTGCTCGGGGGAGACGTCGTTCACGAAGGCCCACATCATCGACTCCGAGCCGGCGAGGTACTTGAGCTTGCCCGGCGCGCGCCGGATGGAGAGCAGCTGCAGGTGGAGGTACGCGAGGTCGCGGTCGGTGCGCACCGGCGCCTGGTGCCAGCCCGCGATGTACGGCGTGGGCGTGTCGTAGAGCCCGTCGACCCGGCGCAGCAGGTCGAGGTAGAACGGCCCGAAGTCCGCCCGCTGCTCCTCGGACAGGCCCGGCAGGTCGAGCACCCGCTCGTTGGGGTAGACGTGCAGCTCCAGCGGCCAGCGGGCCGCGGCGGGGACGAACGCCGTCCAGTGCGCGCTGCGCGCGACGACGCGCCGGCCGTCCGCGACCTCCGCGGCGAGGACGTCGGCGAACAGGTTGCGGCCCGTACGCGCCTGGTGCGCGCGCGCCGACTCGAGCATGCGCCGGGTCTTCGGCGTGACGTACGGGTAGCCGTAGATCTGCCCGTGCGGGTGGGAGAGCGTGACGCCGATCTCCTGCCCGCGGTTCTCGAAGGCGAAGACCTGCTCGACCTCGGGGAGCCCCGACAGCTCGGTCGTGCGCTGCACCCAGGCCTCGAGGACCGTCCGCACCCGGGAGGACGGGAGCGCGCGGAACGAGGAGTCGTGGTCGCTCGTGAAGCAGACCACCTCGCAGCGCCCCTTCGCGGGCCGGCGCGGGACGAGGCCGCCGGCCGCGTCGTCCGTGTCCGGCTCCAGCGCGTCCAGCGCGAACGACGGGAAGCGGTTCTCGAACACCACCACGTCGTAGTCCGACGACGGGATCTCGGTGAGGTGGTCGTCGTCCCGCGTGGGGCACAGCGGGCACTCGGCCGCAGTCCCGGTCGGCTGGAAGATGCGCGTCTGCCGGTGCCCGGCGATGGCGACCCACTCGTCGAGCACCGGGTCGTGGCGCATCTCGGACTGGATCTCCGGGCGGGCCAGGTCGCGCCGGTCGACGAGCACGCGCGCGGCGTCGTCGCGCTCGTCGAAGTAGAGCAGCTCCCGGCCGTCGGCCATCCGGGTCGAGGTGACCTTCACGAGACTCCTTCCGCGACGCCGTCAGCGCCGCTCGTGCCCGCGTCGGCGTCCTCCGAACCGGCGAGGACCACCTCCGCGGCCTCGCCGAGCACCTCGACGGCACGGCCCGGCAGGCGGCGGTCGCTGACGACGACGTCGATGTCGTCCACCTGCGCGAACCGCGCCAGCGCGACCGTGCCCCACTTGGTGTGGTCGGCGACGACGACGAGGCGCCGGCCCGACTCGATCATCGCCCGGTTGGTGTCGGCCTCGGCGAGGTTGGGGGTGGTGAGCCCGGCCCGCTCGTCCATGCCGTGCACGCCCATGAAGACGACGTCGACGTGGAGGGAGCGCAGCGAGGCGACGGCGACCGAGCCGACCAGGCCGTTGGACGGCGTGCGGACGCCGCCGGTGAGGATCACCGTGCGGTCCGACGCCTCTGCGGCGCTGAGGGCGTCGGCCACCGGCACCGAGTTGGTGACGACGGTGAGGCCGGGGACCGTACCCAGGTGCTTGGCGAGCGCCCACGTCGTCGTGCCCGCGCTGATGGCGACCGTGGCGCCCGGCTCGACCAGCCGGGCGGCCGCCCGGCCGATGGAGTCCTTCTCCTGCAGCTCGCGGGCGGACTTCGCGACGAAGCCCGGCTCCTCGGACACCGGCTGGACCGGGAGGGTGGCGCCGCCGTGGACCTTCTCGAGCAGGCCGCGGCGGGCCAGCGCCTCGAGGTCGCGCCGGATCGTCATGTCGGAGACGCCGAGCTTGCGAACGAGGTCGCTGACGCGGACGCCGCCGCTGCTCTGCAGGTCGGTGAGGATCTGCGCTTGGCGCTGGGGTGCGAGCACGCTCACCCCCTCGCCTCGCGGACCACCGCGACCCCGCCTGCGGGCACCGTGACGGTCCCCTCGACGCTGCGCCCGGTCACGAGCTCGGTGCCGGCGGCGGGCACGCTCGCCTCGGAAGCGCTGTGGTTGAGCAGGAACAGCCAGCTGCCGTCCTCGCTCGTACGCCGCACGGCCTCGACCCCCGCGGGCACCTGGGCGACAGGGACGACGCCGGTCTCCGCGAGCAGCCGGTCGACGAGCGCCCCCACGCCCTGCGCGTCGGTGCGCGTCGCGACGTAGTACGCCGTGCCGCTGCCCGCCTGCGCGCGGGTGAGGGCGGGGACCCCGGCCAGGGGACCGTCCGCGTAGCGCACGAGCGCCTCGGCGCCACGCAGGTGCAGCAGCTCGGTCCAGGTGTCGGCCGTGGTGCCGTCGTCGAGCTGCACGGACTCGCCCGGGAGCAGGGGGAAGAACTCCTCGACGCTGATGCCGAGCAGGTCGCGGAAGGCCCCGGGGTAGCCGCCGAGGTGCACCGCGTCGTGCTCGTCGACGATGCCGGAGAAGTACGTGACCACGACCGTTCCGCCGGCCTCGGCGTAGGCGCGTACGCGGTCCGCCGTCGCGGTGTCGCAGAGGTAGAGCGTCGGCACCACGAGCAGCCGGTAGCCCGAGAGGTCGCCGTCCGGCGGCAGGAAGTCCACCCCGGTGCCACGCTCCCAGAGGGCGGCGTAGAACGCGTGCGCGCGGTCGAGGTAGGTCACGAGCGAGCTCGGCCGCGAGTCGAGCTCCACGCCCCACCAGGCGTTCCAGTCCAGGAGGAACGCGACGTCGGAGCGGACCGTGCTGCCGGCGACCTCGTCCAGGCGGTCCAGTGTCGCGCCCAGCTCGACGACCTCGCGCCACACCTTGGTGTCCTCGCCGCCGTGGGGGACCAGCGCCGAGTGGAACTTCTCCGCACCTGCGCGGGACTGGCGCCACTGGAAGAACAGCACGCCGTCCGCGCCGCGGGCGACGTGGGAGAGGCTGTTGCGGGTCATCTCGCCGGGCAGCTTGGCGACGTTGACCGGCTGCCAGTTGACCGCGCTGGTGCTGTGCTCCATGAGCAGCCAGGGCCGTGCGCCGGCGACGCCGCGCGTGAGGTCGGCGGAGAAGGCCAGCTCGACGTGCACCGGCAGGGTGCCGAAGCGGGTGAGGTAGTGGTCGTTGCTGACCACGTCCATCCGCGGGCCCCACGAGAAGTAGTCCATGTCCTTCGTCTGCTGCATCACCATGAGGTTCGTGGTGACCGGGATGGCGGGGGAGAGCTCGTGCAGGAGCTCCTGCTCCGCCAGGTAGTTCTCCAGCAGCTGGTCGGAGCTGAAGCGCCGGAAGTCCAGCTGCTGCGTGGGGTTCGGGAACGTGGGGGCCAGTCGCGGCGGGAGGATCTGCTCCCACGCGGTGTAGCGCTGGCTCCAGAACGCCGTGCCCCACGCGTCGTTCAGCGCGTCGAGGCTGCCGTAGCGCCGCTCGAGCCACCCGCGGAAGGCAGCCGCGCTGACATCGCAGTAGCAGTGGGCGTTGTGGCAGCCGAGCTCGTTGCTGACGTGCCACAGGCGGACCGCAGGGTGCGAGGAGTAGCGCTTCGCCAGCTGCTCCACGAGAGCGAGGCCGCGCTCGCGCACGACGGGCGAGCTCGGGCAGAACGCCTGCCGACCGCCCGGCCACATCCGCGCGCCGTCGGCGGTCTGCGGGAGCGTCTCGGGGTAGCGCGTAGACAGCCACGGCGGCGGGGAGGCGGTGGCGGTGGCGAGGTCCACGCCGATGCCCCCCTCGTGCAGGAGGTCGAGGACGCGGTCGAGCCAGCCGAACTCGTAGCGCCCCTCCTCGGGCTCGAGCCAGGCCCAGGAGAAGACGCCGACGCTGACGAGGTCGACGCCGGCCTGCTGCATGAGGCGCACGTCCTCGTGCCAGACCTCCTCGGGCCACTGCTCGGGGTTGTAGTCGCCGCCGAAGGAGATGCGCCTCGGCAGCGGGGCGTCGGCAGCGGAGTCGTGCGCGGTCACGCGACGCAGAGTGCCCCAGCCGTCCACAGAAGTCAACGCACTCCAACAGCCGATGCGCCGCGCCTCGCCCCGCTGTGTCCGGTTCGTCCCGTACGCGGCGGTGGCACCGCACGCGCCTGCAGGTGCTGAGCAGGCGAGTTCGAGCGCCGAGCAGGCGCACACACGCCGCTGACGGGCGTGCTCGGCGACGCGCGATCGTGTCCGATCCGTTATCGATCAGATCTTGACGGCGGGGGCCCTGCGGTCTGGAATGACGATCGCTTGTGTTGACTTGCGTTCGGTTCGGAGCGGTCCGGACAGGACGCCCCGGGGCAGCCCTGCTCCGGAAGGCCGAAGGAGACCTGCATGCCTCGTCGTTCCCCGTCCACCCCGCGCTGGATGTCGCCGTCGCCGCGCGAGGTCGGCTTCCCCATCGAGCGCCGCACTCTGCTCAAGGGCATCGCGGGGGTGGGGGCGGCCGCAGCCGTCCCGGGCCTCGCCGCCTGCGGCGGGAGCAGCAAGAGCTCGGGCAGCGCCAGCACCGGTGGTGGCGCGTCCGCCGCCGCGGGCAGCGCAGCGCCCGCGGGCTCGGCCGCGTCGGGGGGCGGCGGCGGTGCCGCGTCGGGCACGATCAGCTTCGGCTCCAACGGCTCGGACCCGGTCCCGAAGGCGGCTTACCAGGCGCTCTTCGACGCCTTCCAGGCGAAGAACTCGGGCGCGACGGTCAAGGTCAACACCGTCGACCACAACACCTTCCAGGAGCAGATCAACTCCTACCTCCAGGGCAAGCCGGAGGACGTGTTCACCTGGTTCGCCGGCTACCGCATGCGCTTCTTCGCCGCGCAGGGCCTCGTCGGCGACATCAGCGACGTCTGGCAGAAGATCGGCTCGCAGTACACCGACGCGTTCAAGCAGGCGTCCACCGGCGACGACGGCAAGCAGTACTTCGTGCCGATGTACAACTACCCCTGGGGCGTCTTCTACTTCAAGAGCGTCTGGCAGAAGAACGGCTGGGAGGTCCCCAAGACCTGGGACGACTTCAAGGCCCTGCTGCCCAAGATCAAGGCCAAGGGCATGAGCCCGATCGGCTTCGCCGACAAGGACGGCTGGCCCGTCATGGGCTGGTTCGACATCATCAACATGCGCGTGAACGGCTACCAGTACCACGTGGACCTCATGGCCCACAAGAACACCTGGGACGACCCCAAGACCAAGGACGTCTTCAGCCACTGGGCCGAGCTGCTGCCCTACACCGAGTCGAACCCCCTCGGCCGCACCTGGCAGGAGGCCGCGCAGAACCTCGGCGGCGGCAAGTCGGCGATGTACCTCCTCGGCTCGTTCGTCGGCCAGCAGTACAAGGGCGCTCAGCTCGACGACCTCGACTTCTTCCCGTTCCCCGAGATCAACTCGCAGTACGGCCAGGACTCGATCGACGCCCCCATCGACGGCGTGATGATGGCGAAGAAGCCCAAGAACGAGGCCGGCGCCAAGGCGCTGCTGGAGTTCTTCGGCTCGCCGGAGGGCATCGAGGCGTACCTCAAGACCGACAGCAACGACGTCGCCGCCAACAAGCAGGCCTCGACCGCGAACTACAACGCCCTGCAGAAGAAGTCGCAGGAGATCATCGCGAGCACCAAGAACATCGCGCAGTTCATGGACCGCGACACCCGCCCCGACTTCGCCTCCACGGTCATGATCCCGTCGCTCCAGGACTTCATCAAGAACCCGAAGGACATCGACGGGCTCACGAAGAAGATCGAGAGCCAGGCCAAGTCCATCTTCACCGGCTGAGGTCTGATGGCCACCACCCTGCAGGACGCCGCCGCGCCGACGGGCAAGCCCCGTCGGCGCGGCGGCCGCCGCTTCTCCACCCGGGACAAGGTCGTCCTCGGCCTGATGATGGGCGTCCCCGCCCTCATCCACATCGCCTTCGTCTGGTTCCCCGCGATCGCCAGCGTCGCCCTGTCGTTCGCGCGGTGGAACGGCGTGGGCGGCCTCGGCACCATCAAGTGGGTCGGGTTCGACAACTACCACCAGATCACGACGAACTACCCGTCGTTCTGGCCGGCGGTGCACCACAACCTGTTCTGGCTGGGCGCGCTGCTCATCGTCGGCACCCCGCTCGGGCTCTTCCTCGCGATCCTGCTGGACAAGGAGATGAAGGGCAGCCGGCTCTACCAGTCGGCGATCTACCTGCCGGTCGTGCTCTCGCTGGCGCTCGTGGGCTTCATCTGGCAGCTCATCTACAGCCCCGACCAGGGCCTCATCAACAACGTCTTCCACACCGACGTCGACTGGCTCGGCGACCCCAGCGTCAACATCTGGGCCATCATCGTGGCCGCGCTCTGGAAGCACGTCGGCTACATCATGGTGCTGTACCTCGCCGGCCTGAAGGCCGTCGACACCTCGCTGCGCGAGGCCGCGTCGATGGACGGCGCCACCGAGGTGCAGACCTTCCGCAGCGTGGTCTTCCCGTCGCTGCGCCCGATCAACATCGTCGTGCTCGTGGTGACGGTCATCGAGGCGCTGCGCGCGTTCGACATCGTCTACATCATCAACAAGGGGCGCAACGGCCTCGAGCTGCTCTCCGTCCTCATCACCGACAACATCATCGGCGAGGCCAGCCGGATCGGCTTCGGCTCGGCGATCGCGGTCATCCTGCTCGTGATCTCCCTGGCGTTCATCGTCCCGTACCTCACGGTGGTCTTCGGCAAGGAGTTCAAGTCATGAGCGCGACCGTCGGCGTCCGGACGCGTGCCGGGGCACGGGGGCAGGCCGTCGCGGGCATGGACCGGAAGCCTCCGCTGCGCCCGGCGCGCGTCGTCCTGCACGCCTTCCTCATCGCCACCAGCCTGCTCTGGCTGCTGCCGCTGCTGTGGGCCGTCTACACCGCGCTGCGGCCCTACGACGACACCAACCGGCTCGGCTACGTCTCCATCGGCGGGCACTACAACTTCAAGAACTTCACCGATGCGTGGAGCCAGGCGGACCTGCCGCACTACTACCTCAACACGATCCTCATCACGGTCCCGGCGCTGGTCGTCACGCTGCTGCTCGCCTCGATGGTGGCGTTCGGTGTCAGCCGCTTCAGCTGGAAGGGCAACGTCGGCCTGCTCATGCTCTTCACGGCCGGCAACCTGCTCCCGCAGCAGGTCATGATCCTGCCGCTCTACCGGCTGTACCTGAAGATCCCGTTGCCGATGTGGATGAGCGACTCGGGGTCGCTCTACGACTCCTACTGGGGCATCATCCTCATCCACATCGCGTTCCAAATCGGCTTCTGCTCGTTCGTGCTGAGCAACTACATGAAGACGCTGCCCGGTGAGCTCACCGAGGCCGCGCTCGTCGACGGCGCGTCGGTCTGGCAGCAGTACTCCCGCATCATCCTCCCGCTGTGCCGGGCACCGTTCGCGGCGCTCGCCACGCTGGAGTTCACCTGGATCTACAACGACTTCTTCTGGGCACTCGTGCTCATCCACACGGGGGAGAAGCGTCCGATCACCGCGGCCCTGTCGAACCTGCAGGGCCAGTACTTCACCAACAACAACCTCATCGCCGCGGGCTCCCTGCTCACGGCGATCCCCACCCTCATCGTCTACTTCGTCCTGCAGAAGCAGTTCGTCGGCGGGTTGACGGTGGGAGCGACGAAGGGCTGACGGGTACTCCTCCATGGCGAGCGCTGCACAGCAGGCGGTCCACCTCGGCAACGACAGGGTCAGCCTCGTGCTCGACCTGCGCGGCCCCGGCTTCCCCGGGGTCGCGCACTGGGGGGCGCCGCTCGGCGACCTCGTCGAGGGCGACCTGCTCGCCCTGCTCGACCAGACCATGCCGGCGCCCGTCGGCAACGGCCCCGACGTCCCCGTCCGCCCCGGGCTGCTCCCGGAGCACGCCCGGGGCTGGCTCGGGCGGCCGGGGCTCGTCGGCGCCCGTCCGGACGGTACGGCGTGGGCGCCCCGCTTCGTCCTCGAGTCCGCGAGCATCGAGGACGCGCGTGCCGTGCTGCTGAGCCGCTCCGACGCGGGCCTCGCCGTGCGCACCGAGGTGGAGCTCACGCCCTCCGGGCTCCTCCGGCTGCGCCACGTCCTCACCAACGAGGGGCCGGCGGCGTACGCCGTCGACGGGCTGGGTGTCGCCCTGCCGGTGCCGACGCGGGCGTTGGAGCTGCTCGACATGGCAGGCCGGTGGGCGCGTGAGCGCTCGCCCCAGCGCCACACCTTCGGGATCGGGACGTGGCTGCGCGAGACCCGCGGGGGCCGGCCGGGGTTCGAGTCGCCGACGGTGCTCATGGCCGGGACCGCGGGGTTCTCGTTCCGCAGCGGAGAGGTGTGGGGCCTGCACCTGGCGTGGAGCGGCGGGACGTCGCACAGCGCCGAGCGGCTCGGGACGGGTGCGCAGGTCCTCGCCGCCGGCGAGCTGCTGCAGCCGGGCGAGATCGTGCTGGCAGCGGGGGAGTCCTACGAGACGCCGTGGGTGCTGGCGGCGTACAGCGCTGCGGGCGTCGACGGGATCAGCGACGCGCTGCACCGCTGGGAGCGGGCGCGCCCGCAGCACCCGTCGTCCCCTCGGCCGGTGACGCTCAACGTGTGGGAGGCGGTCTACTTCGACCACGACCTCGAGCAGCTGACCCGGCTCGCGGACGCCGCCGCCGAGGTGGGCATCGAGCGCTTCGTGCTCGACGACGGCTGGTTCCGCCACCGCCGCGACGACACCGCGGGTCTCGGTGACTGGTACGTCGACGAGGGCGTGTGGCCGCAGGGGCTCGGGCCGCTCGCCGAGGTCGTCACGTCGCGGGGGATGCAGTTCGGGCTGTGGTTCGAGCCGGAGATGGTGAACCCCGACTCCGACCTGGCGCGGGAGCACCCCGACTGGCTGCTCGGGGCGTCGTCCGGGCTGCCCGCGGACCAGCGCCACCAGCAGGTCCTCGACCTCGGGCAGCAGCCGGTGTGGGACTACCTGCTCGAGCGCATCGACGCGGTCCTCAGCGACTACCCGATCTCGTACGTCAAGTGGGACCACAACCGCCACCTCGTCGCCGCGTCGGGCGCCTCGGGTCGCGCGGGGGTGCACCGGCAGACGCTGGCGCTCTACGCGCTGCTCGAGGAGCTCAAGCGCCGGCACCCCGGCCTGGAGATCGAGTCGTGCGCGTCCGGCGGTGCGCGCATCGACCTGGGGATCCTCGAGCGGACCGACCGGGTGTGGACCAGCGACTGCAACGACGCGCTCGAGCGCCAGCAGATCCAGCGGTGGACCGGCGTGCTGCTGGCTCCCGAGCTCATGGGCACGCACGTCGGGCCGACGCGCTCGCACACTACCGACCGGACGCACGACCTGTCGTTCCGCGCGGCGACGGCGCTGTTCGGGCACATGGGCGTCGAGTGGGACATCACCTCGGCGAGCCCCGAGGAGCGGACCGAGCTCGCGGCCTGGATCGCGCTGCACAAGGAGCTGCGCGGTCTGCTCCACTCCGGCCGGGTCGTGCGCGCCGACTCGCCGGAGGACGCGCTGTGGCTGCACGGCGTGGTGGCGCACGACGGGTCCGCTGCGGCGTACGCCGTGGTGCGCCGCGCGACGTCCGTCACCGACGCCGTGGGCCCGCTGCCGCTGCCGGGGCTGGACCCGGCGGCGGCGTACCGCGTCGTGCTGGCGAACCCGCAGCCCTGGCCGCGCCGGCGCGAGCGGTTCGCGCTGCCGGTCACCGCTCCGGAGGGCGTCGTGCTGCCGGGGCGGGTGCTGACGACGGTAGGAGTGACCGTGCCGGAGCTCCACCCGGAGCATGCGTGGGTGCTGGAGGTGGAGCGCGTCTGATCCTTTCGCTCGCAGCAGCGAAAGGTCTTCCCCCTCGCGGCGGAAGCGGCTAGCGTCGCCCCTGGCCCGCGGAGCAGCGGGACCGACGGGAGGCAGCACGGTGGCAGCGGGGACGGGTGCGGGCAGGCGCTCACTGGGCGTCGCGATGATCGGCTACGCGTTCATGGGCGAGGCCCACTCGCAGGCCTGGCGCACGGTGGGCAGGGTCTTCGACCTCCCCGTCGACGCCCGGATGCAGGTGGTCGTCGGCCGCGACGCGGACAAGGTGGCGGCCGCCGCCGACCGGCTGGGTTGGGCGGAGTCGGCCACCGACTGGCGCGAGGTCATCGCGCGCGACGACATCGACATCGTCGACGTGTGCACGCCGGGCGACAGCCACGCCGAGATCGCCATCGCCGCGCTCGAGGCCGGGAAGCACGTGCTGTGCGAGAAGCCGCTGGCCAACACGGTCTACGAGGCGACGCAGATGGTCGACGCCGCTGCTCACGCGGCCGAGCACGGCGTCCTCGCAATGGTGGCCTTCAACTACCGCCGCGTGCCCGCCGTGACCCTGGCGCGCCAGCTGGTGGAGGAGGGCCGGCTCGGCGAGATCCGGCACGTCCGGGCGACGTACCTGCAGGACTGGATCACGGACCCCGAGTTCCCCCTGGTGTGGCGGCTGCAGAAGGACAAGGCGGGCTCGGGCGCCCTCGGCGACATCGGCGCGCACATCGTCGACATGGCGCAGTACGTCACCGGCCAGAGGATCTCGGGCGTCAGCGCCCTGACCGAGACCTTCATCAAGGAGCGTCCGCTGCTGGCCAGCCTGGAGGGCGGTCTCGGCGCCACCGGCAGCAGCGAGCGCGGGCCGGTCACCGTCGACGACGCCGCGCTGTTCCTGGCGCGCTTCAGCGGCGGGGCGATCGGGACCTTCGAGGCGACCCGTTTCGCCGCTGGCCACAAGAACGGGCTGCGGCTGGAGATCGAGGGCTCGAAGGGCAGCATCGCCTTCGACATGGAGAGCCTCAACGAGCTGCAGTTCCACGACCACACCGAGCCGGCCGTGTCGGCGGGGTTCCGGCGGCTGCTCGTCACGGAGCCGGAGCACCCGTACATGGCGGCGTGGTGGCCGCCGGGCCACATCATCGGCTACGAGCACTCGTTCACCCACGAGGTCAGGGACTTCCTCGAAGCGGTCGGCACCGGGCAGCAGCCCACGCCGTCGTTCGCGGACGGGCTGCAGGTGCAGCGCGTGCTCGACGCCGTGGAGACCAGCGCGGCGGCGGAGAGCCGCTGGACCCCGACCGGAGACTGAGGAGACCGCCATGCCGCGTCCTGTCACGCTGTTCACCGGCCAGTGGGCCGACCTGCCGTTCGAGGAGGTGGCCCGGCTCGCCGGCGAGTGGGGCTACGACGGTCTCGAGATCGCCTGCTGGGGCGACCACTTCGACGTCCAGCGCGCGGTGGAGGACGACGCGTACGTCGCCGACCGGCGCGCCATCCTGGAGAAGAACGGCCTGCAGGTCTTCGCGATCTCCAACCACCTCGCCGGCCAGGCGGTGTGCGACAACCCGATCGACGAGCGCCACCAGGGCATCCTGCTGCCGCGCATCTGGGGCGACGGCGACGCCGAGGGGGTGCGCCAGCGGGCTGCGGAGGAGCTCAAGACGACGGCGCGCGCCGCGGCGAAGCTGGGCGTGAAGACCGTCGTGGGCTTCACCGGCTCGAGCATCTGGCACTACGTCGCGATGTTCCCGCCCGTGCCGCCGCACCTCATCGAGCAGGGCTACCAGGACTTCGCCGACCGGTGGAACCCGATCCTCGACGTCTTCGACGAGGTGGGCGTCCGCTTCGCGCACGAGGTGCACCCGAGCGAGATCGCCTACGACTACTGGACGACGGTGCGCACGCTGGAGGCGATCGGGCACCGCGAGGCGTTCGGGCTGAACTTCGACCCGAGCCACTTCGTCTGGCAGGACCTCGACCCGGTGGGCTTCCTCTGGGACTTCAAGGACCGCATCTACCACGTGGACTGCAAGGAGTCGGTCAAGCGGTTCAACGGCCGCAACGGCCGGCTCGGCTCGCACCTCGCCTGGGCGGACCCGCGGCGCGGCTGGGACTTCGTCTCCACCGGGCACGGCGACGTGCCGTGGGAGCAGTGCTTCCGCATGCTCAACTCGATCGGCTACGACGGCCCCATCTCCATCGAGTGGGAGGACGCGGGGATGGACCGCCTCGTCGGCGGCCCGGACGCGCTCGCGTTCATCCGCAAGCTGACCGAGATCGAGCCCCCGGCGCAGTCCTTCGACGCGGCGTTCAGCTCGCAGTCCTGACGGTGGGGCGGGCTCCTCGGCCGCGTACGCCGCTGCAGGCTGCCGCTCTCCGCCTGCTGCGCGACGAGGGCCCGCTCTCCCGGGCGGCCCTCGTCGACGCGCTCGGCGCAGGGCGGGCGCGGGTCGCGGCGGAGCTCGACGAGCTCGTCGCCGCCGCGCTGGTCGAGGACGGGGGCGTCGCGGTCTCGCGCGGGGGCAGGCCCTCGCCCCTGGTGGCGCTGCGCGGCGACCTGCGCTTCGTGGGCGTCGACCTCGGCGCCACCTCCCTCGCGGTCGCGGTGGGCGACAGCCGGCTCGACCTGCTCGACGTGGTCGAGGAGGACTGCGACCCGCGGGAGGGGCCCGAGCCGGTGCTCGACCGCATCGTCGACCTGGTCGACGAGGTCACCGACGGCCGGGGCACGGCGGCTCTCGGCGTCGGAGTGCCTGGCCCCGTGAGCTTCCTCGAGGGCGTGCCGGTGAGCCCGCCGCTGCTGCCCGGGTGGAACCGCTACCCCGTGCGTGACGAGCTCGCCCGCCGCTACCGCTGCCCTGTGACGGTCGACAACGACGTCAACATCATGGCCGCGGGGGAGCGGTGGGGCGGCGTCGCCAAGGGCATGGACACGTTCCTCCTCGTCAAGGTCGGCACGGGCATCGGCGCCGCGCCTGTCATCGGCGGCAGTGTCTTCCGCGGGGTGGCGGGCTCGGCCGGCGACATCGGGCACATCCGCGTGGCCGACGGGCCACCCTGCGCGTGTGGCGGGGACGGGTGCCTGGAGACGGTCTTCGGCGGCGCCGCGCTCGCTCGGGACGCGCTGCGCCTGGCGCGTACGGGCGAGTCCCCTGCGCTCGCCGCCCGGCTCGCGTCGTCGGCGGTGCTCACCGCCCGCGACGTCGGCGTGGCGGCCGCGGAAGGTGATCCCGCTGCGATGGCGCTGGTCCGTACGGGCGGGCGCGAGCTCGGCAAGGTCCTGGCCGAGCTCGTGAACTTCATGAACCCCTCGATGCTCGTGCTCGCCGGCGGCGTCGCGCGGCTGGGGCACCCGCTGCTCGCCGAGATCCGGCAGACCGTCTACCGGCTGTCCACGCCCCTGGCGACGAGCAGTCTGCCGATCGTGCTGAGCGAGCTCGACGACCGCGCGGGCGTCCTCGGGGCGCTGGTCAGTGCGAGCGACGAGCTGTTCGCCGTCCCCGCGTCGTGATCATGCACATCCCGGGCCCCACCTCTCCCCGTGATCATGCACGTCCTGGGCACCCCTCTTCCCCGTGATCATGCACGTCCTGGGCGCGGGCCCCGCCGTGTGCGCCACGGCGGGAGGGGCAGGATGGCCGCATGACGCGCATCGCTGTGACCGGAGCCAACGGCAAGGCGGGACGGGCGGTGGTCGCCGACCTGCTCGACGCGGGCCACGAGGTGCTCGCGACGGACCTGGCCGGCCCCTTCGCCTGGCACAACGACCTCGCCCCCGTGGTCCAGGCCGACCTCACCGAGTACGGCGCGGCCGTCGAGGCGCTCACCGGGTGCTCGGCCGTGGTGCACATGGCGAACATCCCGGCGCCCGGGCTCGCGACGCCGGCACGGACCTTCACGGTCAACACCGCCATGAACAGCAACATCTTCCTCGCCGCAGCCGCGCTCGGGCTCGAGCGCGTGGTGTGGGCGTCCAGCGAGACGACCCTCGGCCTGTCGTACGAGGACACCCCTCCGCGCTACCTGCCGGTCGACGAGGACCACTACCCGCTGCCCACCAGCACGTACGCCCTGTCGAAGGTCGTCGGCGAGACCATGGCCGAGCACATCAGCGCCTGGTCCGGCATCCCCTTCATCGGCCTGCGGCTGAGCAACGTCTTCACCGAGCAGGACTACGCGGATCAGCCGTCCTTCACCGCGCAGTCGCGGCTGTGGAACGCCTGGGGCTACGTGGACGTGCGGGACGTGGCGCTGGCCTGCCGGCTCGCCCTGACCGCGGAGATCACCGGGGCGCGCAGCTACGTCATCGCCGCCGCGGACACGATCCTCGACCGGCCCTCGGCCGAGCTGACCGCCGAGGTCTTCCCCGGGGTCGAGGTACGCCGCCCGCTGGAGGAGTTCGAGACGCTGCTCTCGATCGACCGGGCGCGCGCGGAGCTGGGCTACGAGCCGCAGCACTCCTGGCGGGGCGCCCGCTCTTCGTGATCATGCACGTCCTGGACGCCCCAGGATGTGCATGATCACGGGGAAGTGGGGTCCCCCGAGATGTGCATGATCACGGGGAGGGGGTGCTCCAGGATGTGCATGATCACGGGGGAGGGGGAGGTCAGCGGCCGGCCCAGCCGCGTACGCGCCGGCGGCGGCAGTACCAGATCCCGAAGCACCCCAGCACCGTCCCGGCGGCGCACATGCCGATCCACCAGCCGTGCCCGTGGTGCACGAGGGTGCGGCTGAACGGCAGCAGGACGACCAGCGCCACGGCCCACAGCACGGTGCCGGCGGTGACGACGCCGACCCCGTCGACGTCGAGCGGGAGCAGTCCCGGCGTGGCGGACGTGTCTGCGGGGGGCGGCTCGGGCAGGGTCATGGCGCGGCCAGCGTAGTGCGGTCGCGCGACCCCCGGAGCACCAGCAGGAGCCGCCGCATGGCCACCACCACCCGTCCGCCCGCCGCACCCGGCTCGATGCTCGCGCGGCTGGACGCGTACTTCTCGATCACCGAGCGCGGCTCGTCCTGGCAGCGCGAGGTACGCGGTGGCCTGGCGACGTTCTTCACCATGGCGTACATCGTCGTGCTGAACCCGCTCATCCTCGGCACCGTCCAGGACGCCGACAAGCACTTCCTCGGCGGGCGCGACTCCGGCCACGCGATCGTCCTGGTCGCCGCCGCGACCGCGCTCGTCGCGGGGGTGGTGACGCTGCTCATGGGGGTCGTCGGCCGCTACCCGTACGCGCTGGCGACGGGGCTCGGGCTCAACGCCTTCGTCGCCTTCAGCATCGCCTCCGAGATGTCGTGGGCCGATGCGATGGGACTCATCGTCCTCGAGGGCGTCGTCATCACCCTGCTCGTGCTCACGGGCTTCCGGACCGCGGTGTTCCACGCGATCCCCGCGGAGCTCAAGACCGCGATCGGCGTGGGCATCGGCCTGTTCATCGCGCTGATCGGCTTCGTGGACAGCGGTTTCGTGCGCGCCGGCTCCGGCACCCCGCTCCAGCTCGGCGTCGGCGGCAACCTGCAGGGCTGGCCGACCACGGTGTTCGTCGTCGGCCTGCTGCTGACCGTCGTGCTCGTCGCCAAGCGCGTACGCGGCGCGATCCTGCTCGGCATCGTCATCACCACCGTGCTCGCGGTCGTGGTCGAGGCGATCGGGGGGATCGGCGCGCGGACCGACAAGAACCCGACGGGCTGGAGCCTCGTCGACCCGAAGGTCCCTCACACGCTGTTCGACCTGCCCGACCTCTCGCTGCTGGGGCACTTCAGCCTCTTCGGCGGCTTCGGCAAGATCGGGGTCGTCGCCGCGCTGCTGCTGGTCTTCACCCTGCTGCTGGCCGACTTCTTCGACACGATGGGCACGGTCGTCGGCGTCGGCGCCGAGGGCGGCCTGCTCGACGAGGACGGTCAGCTCCCCGGCATCGAGCGCGTGCTCCTCGTCGACAGTGTCGCGGCGATCGCCGGCGGTGCGGCCTCCACCAGCTCGGCCACGACGTACGTCGAGTCGGCGGCGGGCGTCGGCGAGGGCGCGCGGACGGGCCTGGCGTCGGTCGTGACCGGCGTGCTGTTCCTGCTGGCGATGTTCTTCACGCCGCTGGTGCAGGTCGTGCCCTTCGAGGCGGCGACCCCCGCGCTCGTCGTGGTCGGGTTCTTCATGCTGCAGCAGGTGCGCTCGATCGACTTCTCCGACGTGGAGATCGGCATCCCGGCGTTCCTCACGATCGTCGTGATGCCGTTCACGTACTCGATCACCAACGGCATCGGCGCCGGCTTCGTGTCGTACGCGCTGATCAAGCTGGTCTCCGGCCGCGGCCGCCAGGTGCACCCGCTGCTCTGGGTCGTCGCGGCGCTCTTCGTGCTCTACTTCGCGATCGTCCCCGTGGAGGAGCTGCTCGGGGTGCGGTGACCCACGCCCTCCCCGTGATCATGCCCATCTCGAGCCCCAGGATGTGCATGATCTCGAGTTGTTAGCGGGGCTAACCATTAGGTATGCTAACGACTGATGGAGACCGACGACCTGTCCCTGCAGCTGCGGCCCGCCGTGATGCGGCTGGCGCGGCGGCTGCGCAACGCCCGCGAGTCCGACCTTCCGGTCGGCAAGCTCATGGCGCTGGCGAGCCTCGACCGGCACGGCCCGATGACGCCGGGCGAGCTCGCCGAGCACGAGCACGTGTCGCCGCCCTCCATGACCCGCACGATCGCGGCACTGGAGGAGCAGGGCCTGCTGACGCGCTCGCCGCACCCGACCGACCGCCGGCAGCAGATCCTCGCCGTCACCCCGGACGCGCACGCGATGCTCGAGGCCGACCGGAAGCGGCGCGACGCGCTGCTGACGGAGGCGCTCGCCGACCTCACCCGCGACGAGCGGGCCGTCCTCGCGGCTGCCGTCCCCGTCCTCGCCAAGCTGGCTGGTGGCTGATGTTCCACGCCCTGCGCAACCGCAACTACCGGCTCTTCTGGTACGGCTCGGTGGTCTCCAACACCGGCACCTGGATGCAGCGGATCGCCCAGGACTGGCTGGTGCTGCAGCTGACCTCCAGCGGCACGGCCCTCGGCATCACGACCGCACTGCAGTTCCTGCCCGTGCTGCTCTTCGGGCTCCAGGGCGGTGTGCTCGCCGACCGGCTTCCCAAGCGGCAGATCCTCCTCGTCACGCAGACCGTCATGGGCCTCGCCGCGCTGGTGCTCGGTCTGCTCGAGGTCGCCGGCGTCGTGCAGGTCTGGCACGTCTACCTGCTCGCCGCCGTCCTCGGCCTCGGCGCGGCCTTCGACAACCCGGCCCGGCAGTCCTTCGTCATCGAGATGGTCGGCAAGGAGGACCTCTCCAACGCGATCGGGCTCAACGCCACGGCCTTCAACATGGGCCGCGTCGTCGGGCCGGCAGTCGCCGGCCTGCTCATCTCCGCGTCCCACCAGCACACCGGCCCGGTCTTCCTCATCAACGCGGCGTCGTTCCTCGCGATCCTCGTGGCGCTCGGCAGGATGCGCGAGAGCGAGCTCGAGGCGAGCCCCCGGCGCTCCGCAGGGAAGGGGGCGCTGCGGGAGGGCCTGCGCTACGTCCGGTCCAACCGCGAGGTGCGCACGATCCTGCTGGTCACGGCCTGCTTCGGCACGTTCGGCATGAACTTCTCCATCACCACCGCGCTCATGGCGAAGGACGTCTACGGCAAGGGCGCCGGCGGCTACGGCCTCCTCGGCACCGTCATGGCCGTGGGCTCGCTCACGGGGGCGCTGCTCGCCGCGCGCCGCGAGGCTCCGCAGCTCAAGGTGTTCCTCGCCGCCGTGATCGCGTTCGGCGTGCTCGAGTCGGTCTCCGGCCTCATGCCGTCGTACGTGTCGTTCGCCGTCGTGCTCGTCCCGCTCGGGCTCACCTCGATCACCGCGCTCAACACCGCCAACGCCCTGCTGCAGACGAGGTCCGACCCGGTGATGCGCGGGCGAGTGCTGTCCCTCCACGTCCTCGTGGTGTTCGGTACGGCCCCGCTCGTCTCGCCGCTCATCGGCTGGGTCGGCGAGGAGTTCGGCGCCCGCTGGAGCCTCAGCGGCGGCGGGGTGCTGTCCCTGGTCGGGGGCGTGGCGGGGGCGGTCTACCTCGGCCGGCAGCGCACAGTCCCGGTCGCGGCCGTCGAGCCCGAGCCGGTGGCGGCGAGCGCGGCCTGAGCGCCGCGGCTCGCTAGAGTCGCGGGATGGGTCCTCGCGAGCGCCGGTGGGTCGTCCTGGGCGCCCTGGTGCTGCTCGTCGCGGTCGTCCTGCTCGGCCGGCTGGTCTGAGGGCCGAACGTAGGATCGAGGCGTGCCCCAGCTCGCGCTCGACGACGCCCTCGCGGAGGTGCGCGCCGCCCTCCTCGACCGCGGCGGGCTGCGCCGCGCGGTCGCCAGCGGGGCGCGCCGGGGGACGACACCGGCCTGGCGGCGGGTGGAGGTACGCCCCGTGCAGCTCAAGGCGGGGGAGCGGCTGCAGGTCGTGCGCTACGACGAGCGGCAGGCCTTCACCGCCAACGCCGCGTGGCCCGAGGAGGCCGCTACCGCGGTCGACGAGCTGACCGCCGAGCCGTTCGCGCACTGGCACGTGGAGACCGACCAGTCCACGCTGCAGCTGCGCGTGACCAAGAAGGGCGACGCCCTGCTCTCCCGCTCGGCGCCCACCGGGTCCGCGACCACCCGCTCCAACGACCGCCCCGTCGAGCACCTGCTCGCGCCCGACGACCCGCTGTTCGGCGTGCTCGGCGCCGGAGCGGCCAAGCGGCGGCAGGTGGACTCGTTCCTCCGCGTGCTCGCCGGCGTCGAGGCCGAGCTGCCCGACGGCCCGCTGCGGGTCGTCGACCTCGGGTGCGGCAACGCCTACCTCACCTTCGCCGTGCACCGCTACCTCTCCCGCAGCCGGGAGGTGCAGCTCGTCGGCGTCGACAGCAAGGCCCAGTCGCGCGAGCACGGCAGCGACGTCGCCCGCCGGCTCGGGGTCGAGGACGCCGTGCGCTTCGTCGAGGCCCCGATCGCCGACGCGCCGCTCAGCGACGTCGACGTCGTCCTGGCCCTGCACGCCTGCGACACCGCCACCGACGACGCCCTCGCCGCCGCCGTGCGGGCCGGTGCCCGCCTCGTCCTCGCCGCCCCCTGCTGCCACCACGACCTCCAGCGCCAGCTGCGCGAGGGCGCCCCGCCCGACCCGTACGCGCTGCTGACCCGGCACGGGATCCTGCGGGAGCGCTTCGGCGACGTGCTGACGGACGCCCTGCGCGCGGCGGTGCTGCGGCTGGTCGGCTACCGCGTCGACGTCGTGGAGTTCACCGCCGCGGAGGACACCCCCCGCAACGTGCTCCTGCGGGCCGTCCGCACCGGCGCACCGCCGACGGAGGAGCTGCGCCGGCAGTACGCCGACCTCATCGCCGCCTGGGGCCTGTGTCCCGCGCTGGCCGAGCGGCTGGCTCCCGAGCTCGCCGCAGCCGCGGTGCCGGGGTGACCCGCGCGGTGGCGGCCGGCCTCGCGGCCCCGCTGCTCCTCGCGGCGGCTCCGCTGCACGCGCCCGTGGTGGCGTTCACCCTGCAGGACAAGCGGATCACGGAGTCCAGCGGGCTGGTCGCGAGCCCCCGCCACCCGGGCTACGTGTGGACGCACAACGACAGCGGTGACACCGCGCGGCTGTTCGCGCTCGACGGCAAGGGGCGGACCGTCGGGGTCTGGCGCCTCGCCGGCGTGCAGGCGCGCGACTGGGAGACGATCACCGCGCGCGGCGACGACCTGTGGGTCGGCGACATCGGGGACAACGATGCCGTGCGCACCAACGGCATCCTCGTGCACCGCGTCGCGGAGCCGCGGACGCTGACGGGCGGCGGCACGCTGCGGGCGACGTCGTACCGGCTGCGCTACCCCGACGGCCCGCACGACGCGGAGACGATGTTCTTCGGGGCGGACGGGCGGCTGCGCATCGTCACGAAGGGACTGCTGCTCGGCGGCGAGATGTACGTCGCTCCGGCCACGCTGTCGGCGACGCGGCCGAACCTGCTGCGCGATACGGGGATCGGAGCGCCGCCGCTCGTCACCGACGGCGCCGAGCTGCCCGGTGGGAACTACCTGCTGCGCGACTACTCCCAGGCCTACGTCTACTCCGCGAAGGGGGACGAGCTGGAGACGGTCCCGCTCCCGCAGCAGCCGCAGGGTGAGTCGATCGCCGTCCTGCCGGGGGCGAAGGAGGTCCTCGTGAGCAGTGAGGGCGTCCGCACACCGGTGTGGAGGGTGCCGCTGTCGGCGCTGCCCCGGCCGACGACGAGGAGCGCGTCGCCCTCGGCGCAGGCAGGCCCGGGATCGAACCCTCCGGCGCAGGCGGACCACCGGATGCGGACGATTGCGGTCGCGGCAGGAGTGCCGATCGCACTGGGACTGCTCGCCCTGCTCGCCAGCCGCCGGAGGATCCGCAGATGAGCGACTACGTCGACCTCGGCTTCGCCCGCCTCGACACCGACCGCGCCGCGCGCACCGGCGACCCCGAGGTGGTCTTCGGGCAGGGCAAGACCCCGCAGCAGGTGGTCGACCTGCTGCGCGTGCTCGCGGAGCAGGACACCGGCCGCCCGGCGCTCGCCACCCGGCTCTCGGACGAGGCGCGCCAGCTCGTGCGCGAGCAGCTGCCCGACGCCGTGGTCGACGACACGGCACGGTGTGCCGTGCTGGGCGCACTTCCTGAGGCCCTCGGCACGGTCTGCGTCGTCTCGGCGGGGACCTCGGACCAGGCGGTCGCGGCCGAGGCGGCCCTGGTGGCGCGGGTGCACGGCGCCGGCGTCGAGGAGGTCCGCGATGTCGGAGTGGCTGGCCTGCACCGCATCCTGTCCGTACGCGACCAGCTTGACGCCGCGGACTGCCTCATCGTGGTGGCCGGGATGGAGGGGGCGCTGCCGAGCGTCGTCGGCGGGCTGACGGGCGTGCCCGTCGTCGCGGTGCCGACCAGTGTCGGCTACGGCGCGTCCTTCGGAGGACTGTCGGCGCTGCTGGGGATGCTCAACAGCTGCGCCCCCGGAGTGGTCGTCTGCAACATCGACAACGGCTACGGCGCAGGCGTCTTCGCCGCCCGCGTGGCGCGGCGTACGAGCCAGCGGTGAGCACGCTCTGGCTCGACGTCTCCGTGGGCGCCAGCGGAGACATGCTGCTGGGCGCCCTGCTCGGGGCCGGCGCCTCCCTCGACGCGGTGCAGCGCGCGGTCGCGGCGCTCGACGTCGAGCCCGTGCGCATCGGCGTCGAGCAGGTCACCCGCGCCGGGCTGGTCGCCACGCGAGCGGTCGTCGACTGCCCGCCGTCGGCGCACCGGCGTACGTGGCCCGACGTCCAGCTGCTGCTGGCCTCCGCCGACCTCGACGCCGCCGTACGCGGAGCGGCGCTGCGGACCTTCGCCCTGCTCGCCGAGGCGGAGGCGGCCGTGCACGGCGTGCCCGTCGACGACGTGCACTTCCACGAGGTGGGGGCGCTGGACTCGCTCGCCGACGTCGTCGGCGTGAGCGCCGCGATCCACGACCTCGCCCCCTCGAGCGTCGTCGCGACCCCGGTGGGCGTGGGCTCGGGCAGCGTGCGCACCGCCCACGGCGCGCTGCCCGTCCCCGTACCCGCCGTGCTGCAGATCGCCGCGCAGCACGGGCTTCCGGTCGAGTCCGGCCCCGGTGCCGGGGAGATGTGCACGCCGACGGGCGCCGCGCTGCTCTCCGCGTACGTAACCGCGTGGGGTGGGCTGCCCGCAGGCGTGGTCCGCGGGACCGGTGCCGGAGCCGGGGGCAAGGAGGTGCCGGGCGTCGCGAACGTCGTGCGCGCCGTCGTCCTCGACGGCACCTCGGCCGGCACGCTCGTGCAGCTGGAGGCCAACGTCGACGACCTCGACCCGCGCGTCTGGCCGTACGTCCTGGCGCGCCTGCTCGATGCGGGCGCGCTCGACGCGTGGCTCGTGCCCATCGTCATGAAGAAGGGCCGGCCCGCGCACACGCTCGCGGTGCTCTGCGCCGAGTCGCACGCGGACGCTCTGCAGCGCCTCGTCTTCGTCGAGACGACGACGCTCGGGGTCCGCCGCCTACTCGTCTCCCGGACGGCCCTCGAGCGCGACGTCACGGAGGTGAGCGTCGACGGGCAGTCGGTGCGGGTGAAGCGCGGCTGGCTCGACGGGGAGGTGGTGACCGCGACACCGGAGTACGCCGACGCGGAGGCCGCGGCTCGCGCCACCGGCCTGCCACTGCGCGAGGTGCTCGCGCGGGCACTGCGGGGGCAGTAGGTCGGCGGGGACGGGAATGCCGCCGCGTCCTGCTGCATTGAGTGACACATCACGCGACCGCGTGACAGGTCACTCAGGAGGACACCATGGGCCAGCTCGAGGGCAAGACCGCACTCGTGACCGGCGCGACGTCGGGGATCGGGCTCGCGGCGGCGCAGCGCTTCGCGGCGGAGGGCGCGCACGTGGTCATCACCGGTCGCCGCCAGGAGGCCCTGGACGCCGCGCTCGCGACCCTCGGTGACAGTGCGACGGGTGTGCGCAGCGACATCACCGACCATGCCGACCTCGACCGCGTCGTCGACGCCGTACGCGCCCGTGGCGCCGGCCTCGACGTGCTCTACGCCAACGCGGGCGGTGGCGAGTTCGCGGCGCTGCAGGACATCACCGTGGAGCACTACCGGCAGACGTTCGACGGCAACGTGGGCGGGACGCTGTTCACCGTGCAGAAGGTGCTGCCGCTGCTCAACGACGGCGCCTCGGTGATCCTCGCCGGCTCGAACAGCGACATCAAGGCCAACCCGTCGTTCAGCGTCTACGCGGCCACCAAGGCCGCCATCCGGTCGTTCGCGCGCAGCTGGGCGGTGGAGCTCCTGCCCCGCGGGATCCGCGTGAACAGCCTGGCACCCGGACCGATCGCCACCCCGGGCCTGCGCGGCCTGGCGGACGACGACGAGGGTGCCGAGCAGCTGCTGCAGGCGCTCGCGGCGGAGGTGCCGATGGGCCGGCTGGGCCAGCCCGAGGAGATCGCCGCGGCCGCGCTGTTCCTGGCCTCGGACCAGAGCCGCTTCGTCACGGGCTCGGAGATCTACGTCGACGGCGGCGCCAGCCAGGTCTAGGCCGGCGGCGGCGGGAGCGTCCCGTGCTCGAGCACCCCGCTGTAGACGCGCTCGAGGAGCTCGGCGAGGACCGGCAGGTCGTCATCGGCCAGCGTGCCGAAGAACAGCCGGCGCACGTGCTCGACGTGCGCGGGCGCGGCCCCGTCGAGCGCCTCCCGGCCCGCCGCGGTGAGCACCGCGTCGGTGGCGCGGCCGTCGGTCGTCGACGGCGTGCGCACCACGAGCCCGCGGACGGTCATGCGCTGCAGGTGGTGCGAGAGCCGGCTGCGCTCCCAGCCGATGGTCCGCGCGAGCTCGGACAGCTGGACCCGGCCGTCCGGCGCGCTACCCAGCGCGACGAGCACGTGGTAGTCCGGGAGCGACAGCCCGCTGTCCTCCTGCAGCCCGCGGCCGATCTCGTAGTCCAGCCGCAGCGACACCCGCATCCACGCCAGCCACACCCGCTGCTGCTCGGCCGACAACCATCCGCTCGGGGGGCGGCTGCGCGTGCGCTTCCGTGACATGCCATCCTTCGCGAGCGGGAGACCGGAGTGCTGGTAGTGCCCAGCATGAGGGGTCCCGTGAGCTCCACGACCCACCGTCGGGTCCGGCGACACGCAGGTCCTGACGAACCAAGGGGAGAGCACCATGGCAGACACCCCCACTGAGCTCGTCACCGCTTCGCTGCTGCACGTCTTCGGGGAGCGGGACGCCGACGCCCGCCACGCTGCCGTGGCCGCGGTCTTCTCGGCCGACGTGCAGTTCCGCGACGCGGAGGGCGAGGTCTCCGGCCGCGAGCGGCGCGAGCAGAAGATCGCGGGGCTGTTCGCTTCCGCACCGGGCGACTGGATCTTCCAGGTACGCGGCGCCGCTCAGGCCCTGGGCGACGTCGCGCGCATCTCCTGGAGCTTCGGCCCGCCGGCCGGTCCAGCGGCCGTCACGGGCACCGACATCGCCTTCACCGCCGAGGGCCGCATCACGCGCATGCTCACGTTCCTCGACTGACCCAGGAGGTTCCCCATGGGGACGATCACGACGCCCGACGGCGTGGACATCTACTACAAGGACTGGGGTTCCGGCCAGCCCATCGTCTTCAGCCACGGCTGGCCGCTGTCCAGCGACGACTGGGACGCCCAGCTGCTGTTCTTCCTGCAGCACGGCTACCGCGTCATCGCCCACGACCGCCGCGGGCACGGCCGCTCCGCGCAGGTCGCCGACGGCCACGACATGGACCACTACGCCGACGACCTGGCCGCCCTCGTCGCGCACCTCGACCTGCACGACGCCGTGCACGTGGGGCACTCCACCGGTGGCGGCGAGGTCGTGCACTACATCGCGCGGCACGGCGAGAGCCGCGTCGCCAAGGCGGTCCTCATCGCCGCGGTCCCGCCGCTGATGCTGCAGACCGAGGCGAACCCCGGTGGGCTGCCCAAGAGCGTCTTCGACGGCCTGCAGGCCGAGGTGGCGAAGAACCGTTCCGAGTTCTACCGCGCGCTGCCGTCGGGGCCGTTCTACGGGTTCAACCGCGACGGCGTGGAGCCCTCCGAGGCCATCATCGCCAACTGGTGGCGCCAGGGCATGATGGGCAGCGCGAAGGCGCACTACGACGGCATCGTCGCCTTCTCGCAGACCGACTTCACCGACGACCTCAAGGCGATCACGGTGCCGGTGCTCGTCATGCACGGCGACGACGACCAGGTGGTGCCGTACGCCGACTCCGGCCCCCTCTCGGCCGCGCTGCTGCAGAACGGCACGCTCAAGACGTACGCCGGCTTCCCGCACGGCATGCCGACCACGCAGGCCGAGACCATCAACGCGGACCTGCTGGAGTTCATCCGCTCCTGACGGCGCTTCGCCGCACGGGCCGGTCGGAGTGGACCGGTGGCCGGCCCGTGCGGTCCCTCTGCGGTTGAGCAGCACCTACTCAGGCGCAGGGGATCCTGGCCAGCGAGTCTCGAGGACATGAAGGAGCGCAAGGGCTCCTCCCACGCAGAAAGCGGTCCTCATGCCCCCCTCCACTCCTGGTCGCCTCCGCCGTACCGCCGGTCTCGCCGCCATCGGCTGCCTGCTCGCCACCGCGGCGCTCGGGGTCGACGCGGGTACCGCGGCCGCCCAGACAGCGCCCTGGCAGGCGGGCGACCTGCTCGTCCCCACCTTCGGCGGCTTCTTCGACGGCGGCTCCGGCATCGACGCGATCAGTCCCGGCACGGGCGACCGGCGCCGCGCCCACACCCTCTGGATCAACGCCGCCGCCACCCGCGAAGCGGTGACGCCCTCCGGGGACCTGTACGTCGGGCTGCTCTACGGGGACGTGTACCTCGTCGACCACGTGACCGGGCAGCGCAAGCGGGTGCTCGTCGCGGAAGGGGCGAGCGACGGCGTGTCCGCCATCACGTCCGACGCCCAGGGACGACTGCTCGCGGTGGTCAACAACCGCTACGGCGACGCGGTCCTGGTGCGCCAGACCCCGGACGGCGCAGAGGAGACGCTCCTCCAGCACTCGTGGCTCGACTACGCCTCCGACCTCGCGGTCGACAGCCAGGGCGGGATCCTCGGCACCACCGCCGGCCTGCTCTGGCGCCTCGCCCCGGGGGCGTCCGCGCCCGACGTCGTCGCGAACCTGGCGGACACCAGGTTCGAGAGCATCGCCCTGGCGAAGGACGGGACGATCCTCGCCCGTACCGCCAAGCAGTCGACCGGCGAGCGCCAGCTCGTGGCGGTGCGCCCGGACAACGGCGGCGTCACCGTGCTGATGACCGGCGGCGAGATGCAGGAGAGCCAGGGACTGGCCGTCGAGGCCGACGGACGGCTCGTCTCGAGCGAGCGCAGCGAGGTGTCGGAGGGACCGCTCGTCATCGTGCGGCTCGACCTGGTGCACCACACGCAGCAGGACGTGCTCCCCGGCCTCGGCTGGACGGAGGCGAACGACATCGCGGTCGCGGGCGTCCCCACCATCCCGGTGCGGGCGACGGCGACGCCGGACGCCTACAAGACGACGAACGTCGGGCCGAAGGCCGAGCCAGCGGCGTACGGCGTGCTCGCCAACGACCGGGACCCCGCCGGCCGCCCGCTCACGGGGGCCCGCCTGGTCGCGGGACCGCAGCACGGCCAGTTGACCTTCCGCCCGGACGGCTCGTTCTCGTACGTCGCGGCCGCGGGCTTCGTCGGCACCGACACGTTCACCTACCAGGCGTCCGACCTCTACGGCGTGCCCACGCCGCCCGCCACCGTGTCCATGACGGTGGTCGCGTCGCGGATCCCGACGGCGGGCGCCGACGCGTACGCCACGGGCCAGGGCAGGACGCTGAGCATTGCCGCGCCGGGTGTCCTCGCCAACGACAAGGACGCCCAGGGCGACGTGCTGACGGCGTACCCGGCCTCCCAGCCCGCGCACGGCCACCTCACCCTGGGCTCCGACGGGGGGTTCACCTACACGCCGGACCCGGGGTTCCACGGCCGCGACTCCTTCACCTACCGCGCGCTGCACAGCATCTGGGCGTCCGACCCGGCGACGGTGACGCTGCAGGTGGAGGCCCCGACCACCATCGCCGTGCACGGCGGGAGCCTCGGCGCGGACGGGCACAGCGCGACGGTCGGGCTGCGGCTCGCCGACGCCGACACCGACCTCGGCACCCTCAGCCTCAGCGCCACCTCGGACGACGGCGATCTGCTGCCGTCCAGCGCGATCACGTTCGGCGGCCAGCAGTCCGACCGGACGATGAGCCTGCGCACGGTCGCGGGGAGGACCGGCACGGCGACCATCACCGTCTGGGTCCGGTCCGGCACGGCCGTCGTGGCCAGCCTGTCCGTGCGGGTGCAGGTGGACGGGAACGGCGCCGGCACGCTCAACGGCACCGAGCTCCCCGACGTCCTGTTCGGGCAGGGCGGCAACGACACGCTGCGCGGCGCGGGCGGCGACGACCTGGTCTCCGGCGGTGCCGGCGACGACACCCTGACCGGCGGGACGGGAGCGGACGTCTTCCGCGGGGGCGCGGGCACCAACAAGGTCACCGACTTCAGCAGTGCGGAGGGTGACACCAAGACCGAGGCCTGAGCTCCACGTCCAGCGGGGCGACGGACGGGGCGCGACCGCGGGATGCCGCGGTCGCGCCCCTGTTCCTCGTCCCGTGCTGCTGCTCGCGGGGGAGGTGGTCTCAGCGGGCGAGCGCGGCGCCGATGTCCGCCCTGCCCTTGATGCCGAGCTTGCCGTAGACGTTCTGGAGGTGGTTGTCCACCGTGCGCACCGACAGGCACAGCTGCTCGGCGATCTCCCGGCTCGGGCGGCCGCGGGCGGCCAGCAGGGCCACCTCGCGCTCCCGCGCCGTCAGGGGCACGTGGCTGTCGGCGACGAGCAGCAGCGGGGTGCGAGCCCCCTCGCAGTGCTCGAGCGCGCGAGCTGCACGCGTCACCGCCCAGGCCGCCTCCCGCGGCTGGCCGGCCCGACGGTGCTCGACGCCGGCCGACGTCCAGGCCTCCGCCGCGTACAGCCGCGCGCCGAGCTCCTCGAAGGCCTCGGCCGCCTCGCGCAGGGCCGGAGCCGACCGCGACTGCAGCGCCGTGGCGCTGAGCAGGTACGCGGTGGCCAGGGCGCTGTCGCCCCGGCTCTGCAGCTCGAGCAGCCGGGTGGCAGCCTCGGCCGGAGCCCCCAGGCGGGCGAGGTCGTGCAGCAGCCGGCGCTCCGAGCTCACGTCGCCCGTCCGTGCCGCGCACGCGACCGCGAGCTCGACGGTGCGGCGGGCGCCGGGGAGGTCGGCCGCCGCGGCGGAGGCCCAGGCGCTCCCCAGGGCCTGCTCGGGGTAGGGCTGCAACTGGGTCGGCAGCGAGTCGCGCTCCGCCAGCGCCGCCTCGGCCGCGCGCGGGTCCCCGAGCAGCGCGTGCGCCACGGCCAGGTGGTCGAGCACGACGCGGCGTGGCCCGTCGAAGCCGTACGCCCGGCAGAGCGAGAGCGCCTCGAGGTACCAGCGCAGGGCGGTGCGCGGAGCACCCTCGAGCACGGCGCCGCGGCCCAGCAGGCGCGCGAGGCGCAGCCGGGCGAACGGTGCCCGGTCGGCGGTGGCGCCGGCGTAGGCGCGCTCGCCCACCTCGCGCGCCGCGGCGAGACGGCCGGCCTCCTGCAGCGCCAGGACCTCCTCGGCCTGGTGCAGCGACGGGTGGAGGGCGGGCAGGTCGCCGAGCCGCTGGTGCTCGGCGTAGCCGCGGCGGGCCTGCGCCAGCGCGGCGGCGGGGTCCCCGGTCAAGGTCAGCGCGGCGGCGTGCGCGAGGCCGGCCAGCACGGCGGCCCGGGGCGAGCGCGCCGCCGAGGAGAGCTCCTGCGCCAGGGGCAGGGCGTCCCCCGGCCTGCCCGCCTGGACGAGGACGGCCGCCTCCAGCGCGCGCAGCTCGTCCGCGAGGCCGGGGCCCCGCACGCCGGCCGCTGCGGAGCGCACCACGTCGAGCGCGTCGTCGGGCTGGACCCGGCCGAAGAGGAGCAGCCGCGCGCGCACCTGCACCATGTCGACGGTCTGCGCCTCGCTCGTGGACGTCCGCTGCGCACGGAGCAGGGCGTCGTCGGCCTCGGCGAACCGTCCCAACTCGTACAGCGCCCCACCGAGCAGCAGCGCCGCCTCGCCGAGGTCGCCGTGCGCGAGCGCCGCCCCCGCGAAGCGGGCCACGCCGTCCAGGTCGTGAGCGGCGCGCGCGAGCCGTGCCGCCTCCAGCAGCAGGTGCGGGTCGGCCGTCCCCGTGGCGTCGAGCAGGAGGCCGGCGACGCGGACCGGGTCGTCCGGGCGGCGGGCGCCGAGCGCCTGGATGCGCCGCGCCAGCGCCGTGCCGAGCCGCCGCGCCGTGAGCTCCGAGGTCGTCGCGCGCAGCGTGTCCGCGTAGACCGGGTGCGCGAGGTGCAGCACCACCCGGCGCTGCTGCAGCTCGGAGCGGATGAGGCCGCTGCGCTCCAGCGACTCCAGCGCCGCACCGACGTGGTCGGGCGTGCCTGCCAGGGCGAGCACGTCGTCGGGGGACAGGCCGTCCTGGACGGCGAGCAGGTCCAGGACCGCCCGCTCGGCCGCGGGCATGCCGTCGAGGCGCAGCCGCATGAGCTCGGTCAGCCGCGCGGGGGCGGCGAGCCGGCCGGTCGCGCGCCACACCCCGGCCGTCTGCACCAGCGAACCGGTCCGTATGCCGTGGAGCACGAGCTCGCGCAGGTAGAACGGGTTGCCGAGGCTCGCCGCCCACAGGTCCTCCACCGTCCCGGCCTCGACCGGTCCGCGCAGGGCCAGGTGGAGCAGCGTCCGCGAGGCAGCCCTGCCGAGGTCGCCGATCTCCGTGAGCAGCGCCGAGTCCCCGTGCACGAGGGCCTGCAGCGCGGGGTCCCGGGGCTCCCCGGACCGGACCGTCCCGAGCACGAAGGCCAGGCCGTCGTCGAGCAGCCGGGTGAGCACCGCGAGCGACGCCGCGTCGAGCAGGTGGAGGTCGTCGACGAGGACGACGAGACGGCGGCCCTGGGCGGCGCGGACCCGCTGCCGGGCGTGGGCGGCGGCGGCGCGGTGCACCTGGAGCGGGTCCGCGCCGGTGCCCGCCGGAGCGGGCGCGAGGTGCGCGAGCGCACTGAGCGGGACCTCGCGGGAGCCGGGGCTGGCCGTCACGCGGGCCACCGGGTGGCCCCGGCCCCCGGCGAGGGCCAGGACCTCCTCGGCGAAGCGGGTCTTGCCGGTCCCCGGGAGCCCGACGGCGACGTTGACGCGCACGCGGGGGTCGGCGAGCGCGTCCATGGCGACCTCGAGCTCGGCCTGCCGCCCGACCAGGGGCCAGTGCGCCGCCAGCGTGCGCAGCAGGAAGGAGGCGTCGGCGCCCCGCGTGGGGTCCTGGGGGGCTCCGGCCGGTCGCGTCCTCACAGCCGCTCCTCGTACGAGGGGCACGCCTGCGCGCGCAGCGGTCCGAGGCGCCGCGCCGCGTCGTCCCCTGCGGCAGGGTCGGGCGCGAACGCCTCGAGCACCGTCAGCAGGTGCACGGCGGCGCGGTCGAAGGCGTCGTCGGTCAGCCCGGTGCCCGCGCCGTCGGCTCTCGGCCGCGTGCTCCCAGGTGCCCTCTCCGGCCCGTCGACGAGCCCGTCGACCAGCCCGTCGACCAGCACGTCGACCAGGACCTCGCGCAGCCGCGCGAAGTGCGGCTGGTCGAACACCGGCAGCAGGACCGGGTCGTCCACGAGCTGCCGGTAGAGGGCGTCCACGGCCTGGGCGAGCGCCGTCGCCCCACCGAGACGCAGACCCGCTGCTGACCCGCTCATCCGCTCCGCCCTCCGCCGCTGCCCGATGACGCCGGTGACGACGGTGGCGAGCACGCGTTGCGGGGACCTGCACGCCCGCGCAACACCGGCACGAGGCAGGGGGCGGGCTACGTCGTGCGCGTCCCGGCGAGCGCCTCGAGCCGGTCGCGCCACAGCCGGCTGCCCGCCCGCGCCAGCGCAGCGAGCCCGGCGGCGGCCGCGTCCGCGGCGCGTCCGCTCTCGCCGGCGGCCTGCTCGGTCTCCGCGAGCATCGTGTAGACGATCGGGTCGTGCATGTGCGTGCCCGTGGCCTCGTAGCCCGCCACGGCCGCGCGGACCATCTCCACCGCGCCGTCCGCCCGCTGGCCGCCGAGCTGGCCGGCCCCCCATCCCTCGTTGAGCGCCGCGAACAGCTCCAGGAGCGGCGCCCCCGCGAGCCGTCCCAGCCGGCGCCCCTCCACGCCGTCGGCGAGCGCGTGCTCCGGCTCCCCGAGCGCGACGTGCATCATGCCGCGCGTGGCCAGCGCGTCGCTCGCGTCACCGGGACCGGACTGGTGGGCCTCGCCCACCATGCGGTCGGCCACCTCCTTCGCCTCCGCGGTCCGTCCGCACGAGGCCAGCGCGTGGCAGAGGAACATCCGGGCCCGGACGGCGGGGTCCCCGAAGGCGTCGACCGGCATGCCGACGCGGGAACTGGCCCCCAGCTCGAGCGCCCGGCTCAGCTCGGGGACGGCGGCGACGGCGTCCCCAAGGCACCACAGCGCCGAGCCGCGGGCGAGGTGCTCCAGCATGCCGAACCGGTCGCGGGCCGCGACGTCCTCCAGCGTGGAGGAGCGGGCGACCAGGGCCTCGGCGAAGGCGAAGACGCCGGGGAGGTCCCCGGACATGAGCAGCCAGAGGTAGCGCCGGTAGAGCGCCGGGAGCACGTCGCTGCCGGTGCCCAGCTGCAGGGCGAGCTCCTGGGCGCGCTCGAGCGCGGCCCGCGCCTCCGGCGCCGCGAAGCCCAGGCGGGTCGCGAGCACCGTGCCGCGGCGCGTCTGCACCGCGAGCTCGAGCCGCTCGCGCGCCTCGCTCGCCGGCAGCTGGGCGACCAGCGGCAAGGAGCGGTCCAGCAGGTCCTGCGCGTGCTCGAGCGCGAGCTGTCCCATCGCCCGGCCGGCGGCCGCGACGACGGCCGCCACCGCCACCTCCCGGTCCACGAGGTCACCGCCCGCGAGCAGGTGCCAGGCGAGGTCGTCGACGTCGCTGTCCGGGCGCGCTGCCAGCACGCGCCCGGCCTCCGCGTGCAGCCGCATGCGCGACCGGGTGCCGAGCTCCGCGTACAGCGTCTCCCGGACCAGGGCGTGCGGGAACCTCAGCAGCGGCCGGACCCCGTCGACCTCGGCCACCAGGCCGGACTGCACGGCCGCGGCCAGGCCCTCGTCGACCTCCTCGCCGCCGATGCCGGACACGTCCTCGAGGAGTCCGAGGTCGCACTCGCGGCCGAGCACCGAGGCCACGTCGAGCAGCCGCCGGGCGTTCCGGGGGAGCCGGGCGACGCGGTGCAGCAGGACGTCGGACACCGTCCTCGGGACCCTGCGCCACGCGCGCTCGGGGTCGTCGGACTCCCGCACCAGCCGGGCGATCTCCTGCAGGAAGAAGGGGTTGCCCGCGGTGAGGTCGCGGACGGCGGACGCGACCTCGGCGCTCGGGGGGCGGCCGAGCCGCGCGGTGAGCAGGTCGCGCGTCTCGGCGTCCCCGAGGCCGACCAGCGTGGTGCGCCCGACCCCCGGGGTGCGCGCGAGCCGGGCCAGCAGGGCGCCCACGTGCCCGCCGGGCGGCGCGTCCTCGACGCGGAAGCTGCAGACGACGAGGAGGGGCACCGCGGGAGCGTGCTCGGCGACCAGGGCCAGCAGGGCCAGGCTCGGCTCGTCCGCCCAGTGGACGTCCTCGAGCAGCAGGAGCACCGGTCCCTCCTGGGCGCGCCGCACGAGGGACCGCGCGACCGAGTCGTGCAGCGCCGCCCTCGTCAGCGCCGCCGAGCTGTCCGCCTCCCCGAGCAGGACGCCGAGGGCCGTGTCGCGCGGGACGTCCGGGAGGTCGCGGAAGACCTGGCCCCACAGCCAGTACGGCGTCGCGTCCACGGTCTCCCGGGCCCGCCCGAGGGCGACCGTGGTCCCGCCCGCGACCGCCGCCCGCACCAGCTCCTGCAGCAGCCGCGTCTTGCCGATGCCGGCCTCGCCCGAGACGACCCACGTCCCGCCGCTCCCGGCGCGGGCCGCGTGCAGCGCCCCGAGCAGGTCGGCCAGGGCCTCCGCGCGGCCGATCATCCCGGTGCCGTCGACCGCCGCGGTCGACGAGCCGCCCGCAGGGCCGACCGGAGCCTCCGGTGCCGGCGCCTCCAGCGCGGGGTCCTGGTCGAGCATCTGCGCGTGCAGCCGGCGCAGCGCCGTCCCCGGGTCCACGCCGAGGTCCTCGAGGAGCAGGCGGCGCACGGCCTCGTACGCCGCGAGCGCCTCGGCCTGGCGCCCGGAGCGGTAGAGCGCGAGCATGCCGAGGCCGTGCAGGCTCTCGCGCAGCGGGTGCGCCGCGAGCAGGCGCTGCACCTCGGCGACGACGTCGGCGGGGCGCCCGAGGGCGAGCAGGGCCTGGAGCCGCGCCTCCTGCGCCGTGAGGACGAGCTCCGAGAGCCGGCGCGCCTCGGCCTGGCCCACGGGCCCCAGCACGTGCACGACGTCGGCGAGCGGCTCACCGGTGACGAGGGCCAGCCCCTCGTCGAGCATCTGCAGGGCCGCTGCCGGGTCCGTCGCGGTGCGCCCGCGGGCGGCGTCGAGCAGCCGTCCCAGCTGCACCGCGTCGAGAGCCCCGTCCGGGAGCTCGAGCAGGTAGCCCGGCGCCCGCCGCCGGATCCGCAGCGCGGGTGCTCCGGGGCCGTCCTCGACGTCGACGGCGTCACCCAGCGCACGGCGCAGGCGCGACACGTAGACCCGCACCGTCGAGGCCGCCGAGTCCGGGGGCGTCTCGGCCCACAGCTCGCTGATGAGGCGGTCGACGGGCACGACCCGACCGGGGCTGGTCGCGAGCAGGGCGAGCAGCGCGCGCTGCACGGGCGAGCTCACGGTGCAGGGCTCCCCGTCGACCACCGCGGACACCGGCCCGAGCACGCGGACCAGGCAGTCGGGTCCGGACGCCTGCCCCCGCATGCGGCACATGATGCCACCGGGCCGCGCCCGCGGAGGGCTCATGCCGTGACGGCGGCCCGCTGCCCGCCCTGCATGACCTCGCTCACGAGCTCGAGCGCCGCCTGCCACGCGCACCGCTCCTCCTCGTGCCACGCGTCGCCCAGGGCGGCCCCGAGAGCGGCGAGCAGCGCGCTCCCCACCGCCTCGTAGTGGGCGGCCCGCGCGCCGTACCCCTCGTGGCGGGCACCGAGGCGGGCGCAGGCCTGCTCGAAGCGGCCGTGGTCGCGGATGCTCGCGACGACCGTGCGGAGCATGGCCTCGAGCTTGTGCCGCTGCTCGCCCATGTCCTCGGGGAACATGCCGCGCACCTCGGGGTGGGCGCGGAAGAGCCGGTCGTAGAAGTCGACGACGACGGCGTCGAGGTCCTGCGCGGCCCGCTCCATCGTCTGCTCGACGAGCTCGACCTGGTGCGGCGTCACCGGCAGGCGCCCAGCAGGTGGACGACCGCCGTGACGTCGTGGGAGCCCGGGTGCGCCCGGCGGGCCTCCGGCGGGTGGCGCAGGGCCGCGGCCAGGACGCCCCCGGTCCCGAGGGCGGCGAGCAGGTCGAGCATGGGAGGTCTCCAATCGGGCGCGGGCCGCCGGGTCGGAGGCCTGTGCCACGACTCTCGCCGCGGCGCGGGGGACCGCGCCTGAGCAGTCGTTGCTCAACCGTCGAGGGAGCCGACGTCCCGCCCTGGCACGCTGGAGCCATGGCCTCCCTCGGCGACCGCGCCCGCGCCCTGCTGCGTCGCCGCAAGGAGGAGCCGCTGCCGGCGTACGTCGACGACGGGACGCTCCCCGTCCTCGGCGGCAGCAGCGACCCGGCCGCCTCGGACTCCGGTGTCCTCGCCGCCCTGGCCGAGAGCGGGGTGGACGTCACGCGCCCGCTGCTCGTCCGGCACCACCTGCTGCTGCCGGACGCCTCCGCCGTCGAGCAGGTGCGGGCGGTCGTCGCGGAGGAGGGGTACGCGCTGGTGGCCACCGACGGCGGCGCACGCGCCAGCCGGGTGGAGGTGCCGAGCGGGCTGGCGCTGGCCCGGGAGCGTACGCGGATGGCCGGTCTCGCCCAGCGGCTCGGCGGCGACGCGACCGGCTGGGACCTCTGCGGCTGAGCGGCGGAGCCGCTCAGCCCAGCGCGCTCCCGCGCGCGGCCCGCCACTCGTCCTCGCTGATGACCCCGCGCTCGCGCAGGTCGTCCAGTTCGTGCAGCCGCGCCTCGATCCGGCCCACGGGGTCCGGGCCCGCGACGTAGCGGACGGCCAGCTGGGATGGCACGGTGAGCGGGTCGATCCCGCCCCGCCGCAGGGTCCGCAGGCTGCCGACGAGCGACAGCAGCAGCACCGCGAACACCACGACGGCGATGACCACCGCGACGAGGAACGCGATGCTGAAGGCCAGCCCGAAGCCGAGCACGGTGCGCTCCCTAGAGCCGCTCGACGACCCAGTCGATGCTGGCCGTGAGGGCCTCGACGTCGGCGGGGTCGACGGCGGGGAACATGCCGATGCGCAGCTGGTTGCGGCCGAGCTTGCGGTAGGGCTCGGTGTCGACGATCCCGTTGGCGCGCAGCACCTTCGCGACCGCCGCCGCGTCGACGGAGTCGGCGAAGTCGATGGTCCCGACGACCGCGGAGCGCTGCGCCGGCTCGGCGACGAACGGCGTGGCGTAGGAGGACTTCTCCGCCCAGCCGTAGAGCCGCGACGACGAGTCCGCCGTGCGCTGCGTCGCCCAGGAGAGCCCGCCCTGGCCGTTGAGCCAGTCCAGCTGGTCGGCGAGGAGGAACAGCGTCGCGACCGACGGAGTGTTGTAGGTCTGGTCCTTGCGGCTGTTGTCGATCGCCGTGGGCAGGTCGAAGAACGGCGGCACGTAGCGGCCCGACGCGATGATCTCGTCGACGCGGGCGAGCGCGGCGGGCGAGAAGACCGCCAGCCACAGGCCGCCCTCCGCCGCGAACACCTTCTGCGGCGCGAAGTAGTAGACGTCGGTCTGGCTGATGTCGACCGGCAGGCCGCCCGCGCCCGAGGTCGCGTCCACGAGGACCAGCGAGCCCTCGTCCGCGCCCTCGACCCGGGCGATCGGCATCGCGACACCGGTCGAGGTCTCGTTGTGGGTCAGCGCGTAGACGTCGACACCGGCCTCGGCCTGCGGCAGCGGGTGCGTGCCGGGCTCGCTCTTGATGACACTGGGGTCGGCGAGGAAGGGCGCGGCCTTGGTGGAGCCCGCGAACTTCGAGGAGAACTCGCCGAACGACAGGTGCTGGCTCTTCTCGCGGACCAGCCCGAACGTCGCGATGTCCCAGAACGCCGTGGTGCCGCCGTTGCCGAGCACGACCTCGTAGCCCTCGGGCAGCGAGAACAGCTGGGAGATCCCCTCGCGCGTCCGTCGTACGAGCTCCTTGACCGGCTTCTGCCGGTGGGAGGTGCCGAGCAGGGACCGGCCGGTCGCGTCGAGGGCGTCGAGCGCCTCCGGCCGCACCTTCGACGGCCCGCAGCCGAAGCGGCCGTCGGCGGGCTTGAGGTCCTGCGGGATCGAGAGCTGCGTCGCGTCCGTCACGGGGTCAGCGTACGCAGGTCCGCTCCGCCCGCGTCAGCCCGTTCCGCCATCCGGGCCAGGCCCCCCGTGACCCGGCCCGCGGGGGCCCGGCCCGACGTAGCGCGCGCCCACGCGGATCAGCCGGCCCGTACGCCGCTGCTCGAGGACGTGCGCCGACCAGCCGGCGGTGCGCCCGCAGCTGAACACCGCCGGGAGCAGCGGGCCGGGGACGCCCGCGCCGTCGAGCAGCACCGCAGCCCAGAAGTCCACGTTGGTCGCGAGCACCCGGTCCGGCCGGCGCTCGCGCAGCTCGGCGAGCGCGGCGTCCTCCAGCGCGGCCGCCACCTCGGCGAGCGGGGCGCCGAGCTCGAGCGCGACGCGCCGGAGCGTACGGGCCCGCGGGTCGACGCCGCGGTAGACCCGGTGCCCGAAGCCCATGAGCCGCTGCCCGCGGTCGAGGGCCGCGCGTACCCAGGCCGCGGGGTCGCCCGAGCGCTCCACCTCCTGCACCATCGCGAGCACGCGCTCCGGTGCCCCGCCGTGCAGCGGGCCGGACATCGCCCCGACCGCGGCGCTCAGCGCCGCGGCGACGTCGGCTCCCGTCGAGGCGACGACGCGCGCGACGAGCGTCGAGGTCGTCAGCCCGTGCTCCGCCGCGACCACCCAGTACGCGTCGAGCGCCCGCGCCGCCACCGGGTCCACCTCGCCGTGCCAGCGGGCGAGGAAGCGCTCGGCCGCGCCGGACCAGCCCTCGACGACGGCGTCCGGGACGGCCGGACCCTGCCGCGCGGTACGCGCCACCAGGTCGAGCGCGGCGGCCGACACCCGCGCGAGGTCGGTGCGCACCTCGTCCGGGGAGAGGTCGAGCACGGGGCGCAGCCCCCACGCCCCCGCCAGTGCGGCGAGACCGGCCTGCAGGCCGCCGGGCAGCAGCGGCGCCCCGACCGCGGGCAGGGGGGCGCCCACCCTCCCGTCCACCAGCAGCGACCACACCCGCTCCCACGGCACCACCCCGACGAGCTCGTCCACGTCGAGCCCGCGGTAGCGCAGGTCGACGTCGTCGGGCCCCGGCTCGCAGATCGCCGTCTCGAAGCCGACGACGCCCTCGAGCCCGGGGAAGTACGCAGCCATCCCCGCATGATGCCGGGCGGCCGCCGCCGTGGAAGGCTTCCCCCGTGGACGTCGATCCTGCTGTGCTGCGCCGGTCGTACGAGCGCGGGGCGCTGCACGAGGGGGACCTCGCGGCCGACCCCTTCACGCAGTTCGCGGCCTGGCTCGCCGTCGCGGTCGAGGCCGGTGTGCTCGAGCCCAACGCGATGACGCTCGCGACCGCCGACGCCACCGGCAGGCCGAGCGCGCGCACGGTCCTGCTGAAGGGCGTCGACGAGCGCGGGTTCGCGTTCTACACGAACCACGGGTCGCGCAAGGGGCGCGAGCTGCTCGCGAACCCCCGTGCAGCACTGGTCTTCGCGTGGCTCCCGCTCGAGCGGCAGGTCACGGTGACCGGCGACGTGGTGCAGGTGCCGCGCGAGGAGGCCGCGGCGTACTTCGCCTCCCGTCCGCGCGGTTCCCGGGTCGGCGCCTGGGCGAGCCGGCAGTCGGAGCCGGTGGCGCGCGAGGCCCTCGACGAGCGGTACGCCGAGCTGGACGCGACGCTCGGCGACGACATCGCGCTCCCGGGGTTCTGGGGCGGCTTCCGGGTGGTGCCGCTGACGGTGGAGTTCTGGCAGGGCCGGCCCAGCCGCCTGCACGACCGCCTGCGCTTCGTCCGCGAGGACGTCACCGCTCCCTGGCGGACAGAGCGCCTGTCCCCCTGAAGTCGGGCGCACGTGCGACGGTCAGTAAGGTCGGAGGGCAGACGGGTTCCGACGAGAGGTCCACGCATGTCGCAGAGCTCCGAGTCCCAGCAGAGCGTCACCCTGACCGGGGCGGGCGCCGCGGACCTCAGCCTCCCGGTGCTGGGCACCACCGAGGGGGCGCACGGCGTCGACATCTCGGCGCTGCTCTCCAAGGGGGGCCTGGTCACCTACGACCCGGGCTTCGCCAACACCGCCAACACGACCTCGGCGATCACCTACATCGACGGTGACGAGGGGATCCTGCGCTACCGCGGCTACCCCATCGACCAGCTGGCCGAGAACGCCTCGTTCCTCGAGGTGAGCTACCTGCTCATCTACGGCGAGCTGCCGACCCCGAGCGAGCTCGAGGCGTTCGACCAGCGCATCCGCCGCCACACGCTGCTCGACGAGGACCTCAAGCGCTTCTTCGACGGCTTCCCGCGCAACGCGCACCCGATGCCGGTGCTCTCCGCGGCGGTCTCGGCCCTGTCGACGTTCTACCAGGACTCGGTCAACCCGTTCGACGACACGCAGGTGTCGCTGTCGACCGTGCGCCTGCTGGCGAAGCTGCCGACGATCGCGGCGTACGCGTACAAGAAGTCCGTGGGGCAGCCCTTCCTCTACCCCGACAACAAGCTCGGCTACGTCGAGAACTTCCTCAAGCTGACCTTCGGCGTCCCGTCCGAGGACTACGAGGTCGACCCCGTCATCGCGAAGGCGCTCGACCTGCTGTTCGTGCTCCACGCCGACCACGAGCAGAACTGCTCGACCTCGACGGTCCGGCTCGTGGGGTCCGCGCAGGCCAACCTGTTCGCCTCGGTCTCCTCGGGGATCCACGCGCTGCACGGCCCGCTGCACGGCGGCGCCAACCAGGCGGTGCTCGAGATGCTCGAGTCGATCCGCGAGCAGGGCGGCGACGTCAACGCGTTCGTGCAGAAGGTGAAGAACAAGGAGGCGGGCGTCCGCCTCATGGGCTTCGGGCACCGCGTCTACAAGAACTACGACCCGCGCGCGGCCATCATCAAGAAGACCGCGGACCAGGTGCTCTCGGCGCTCGGCAAGCGCGACGACCTGCTCGACATCGCGATGGAGCTCGAGGGCGTCGCGCTCTCCGACGACTACTTCGTGTCGCGCAAGCTCTACCCGAACGTCGACTTCTACACGGGCCTGCTCTACCGGGCGATGGGCTTCCCCACGCGCATGTTCACCGTGCTGTTCGCCATCGGCCGTCTCCCCGGCTGGATCGCGCAGTGGCACGAGATGATCGAGGACCCGAAGACGAAGATCGGCCGCCCGCGCCAGCTCTACACCGGGCCCGCCGAGCGCCCGGTCGTGCCGCTCGCGCAGCGCTGACGCGCGGGGGCGCGCCCCGCGGGATCGAACAAGGGCACCCAGTGGCGTTCCGACGCCGACTGGGTGCCCTTGTTCGATGCAGGGGGAGGGCGGGCGGGCGTGTTCCCACGAGGGAGGAGACCTGGCCCGTACGCGGACATGGAAGGACCCGCGGGCGGTCGTATCACGACCATGTGCCGAGGGGACTAGGTCCTCAGCGCCCGCGGGTCCCGGTGACTGCCTGGGTGTAGCCGGCCGCGTCTACGACCGGTCGCCCGGGAGTCGTGGCTAGCTGGCAGCCACCTCACGAGTCCTTGAACTATCCAAAGTCGCGGACCACCTCCCTTCCCGTGTACGTCGAGCGTACGTCGCCGCAACCGCTCGCGCTACTGGGTTCTCGCCTGGTCGTGGCACGCTGCCAGCGGGAGGTGCGGCATGCGCGCACGCGAGGCGGTCGAGGACCTGATGGCGTACGTCCCGCTGCCTCCCAGCGGCGCCCGGCGGGTGCTGCCCGACGCGGTCCTCACCTGGCAGCGCGGGCCCCTGCCGTTCCTCGCGAGCGTGTCCGCGGTCCGCGCGGACGACGTCGACCGCCTGCTCGCCGAGGCGCCCGCGTGGTTCCGCGAGCGGGGCGCGACGGCCTGCACCTGGTGGCTGGGGCCGTCGACGCGTCCGACCGGACTTCGCGACCGCCTGCTCGCCGGGGGGATGGACGAGGTCGCCACGGCCAGCGCCATGCTGCTGGACTCCGAGCCCGACGCGGGGCCGGGCACAGCCGCCGGGGCCGCGCGGGCGCTGCGGGTCGTCGAGGTCGACGGCCCCGAGCGGTTGCTGGCGTACCGCACGCTGCTCGCGCTCGCCGGCGGCTCCGGCGAGGTGGGGGAGGAGGTGCGCGCCGAGCTCGCCCGCAGCAACCCCGAGGCGTGGCGGGACGCGCAGCGCACGGCACGGACGCGCCGGCACTACCTCGTCGAGGTCGACGGGGAGCCGGTCGCCGCCGGGGGCCTGGGCGTCACCGAGCACGGCTTCGGCGTGCTCACGGGCGGGGCGACGGCCCCTGCCGCGCGTGGCCTCGGCTGCTACCGCAGGCTCGTGCACCACCGCTGGCAGGTCGCGCGCTCGCTCGGGCTCGAGGCCCTCGCCGTCCAGGCCTCGCCGATGTCGCGCCCGGTGCTCGCCGGGCTCGGCTTCAGCGCGGTCGCCGAGCTGGCCGTCCTCCTGCAGCCGCTGGCACAGGGGCAGGACCCGGGGCGGGCAGCTCGCTGAGCCGGCCGTCCCGGTCGAGCTCGAGGCGCCGGTCGAGCTCCAGCCGCGCGAGGAAGCCGTCGTCGTGGCTGACGACGAGCAGCCCGCCGCGGTAGGCGCGGAGCGCCGCGACCAGCTGGTCGACGGTCTGCGTGTCCAGGTCGTTGGTCGGCTCGTCGAGCACGAGCAGCTGGGGGGCGGGGTCGGCGAGCAGCAGCCGCGCGAGCGCCACCCGGAAGCGCTCGCCGCCCGACAGCGTGCCCACGGTCCGCGCCACGGCGTCTGCGCGGAGCAGGAAGCGCGCCAGGGCGTACCGCACCTCCTGCGGCGTGCGCGAGGGCGCCGCCTCCCGCACGACCTCGAGCACGGTGGCCGCCGGGTCGAGCCCGTCGCTGCGCTGCGGGAGGTAGCCCACGCGCTCGGTCCGCGCGACCGCCCACGGGCCGTACGCCGGGCGCGAGCCGGTCACGAGCGCCGCGAGCAGGGTGGTCTTCCCGACGCCGTTGCGGCCCGTGAGCGCGACGCGCTCGGGCCCGCGCAGCTCCCACGTGCGCTCGCCGTCGTGCAGGTCGACCAGCCGGCGCCCGGCGCTCAGTCCGGGGTCGGGGAGGACGGGGCGGACCGCCGCGTCGTCGCGGACGCGGGCGCTCGCCTCCTGGAGCGCCGTCCGCGCGCGCGCCACGTCGGCGTCGAGCCTCGCGCGCAGCTTGCCGGCCGAGACCTGCGCCTCGGTCCGCCGCTGGTTCATGACGATCCGCGGCCGCCGCTTGTTGGCCCAGTCGCTCGCGGCGTAGCGCTGCCGGCGGGCGAGCACCGTCTCGGCCTCGACGCGCTGGCGCTGCTCGCGGCGCAGCGCCTGCTCGGCCGTCCGCTCCGCCTGGAGCGCCGCGCTCTGCTCCGCCTCGACGTGCGCGACGTACGTGGAGTACGCCCCCGAGACCACCGTCAGCCGGCCGTCGTGCAGCTCCGCGGTCTCGTCCACCTCCTCCAGCAGCGCGGTGTCGTGGCTGACCAGGACGAGCGCCCCGCGCCAGGTGCGCACGAGCTCGCGCAGGCGGGCGCGGGCCTCGCGGTCGAGGTCGTTGGTCGGCTCGTCGAGCAGCGTCACGGGGGCCGCCCGCAGCCGCAGCCCCGCGACGGCCACCAGCACCGCCTCGCCGCCGGAGAGCTCGCCGACGCGGCGGTCGAGGACGTCGGGCGGCAGCCCCGCCTCGGCGAGCACGGCGGCAGCGCGCGCCTCGGCGTCCCAGTCCTCGCCGACGGCGTCGAAGTGGCGCGGAGAGGCGTCCCCCGCGGCGATGGCGCGGACGGCGTCCACCGCAGCGCCGACCCCCAGCAGGTCGAGCACCCGCTCCCGGGTGCGCAGGGGGAGGCCCTGCGGCAGGCGGGCGACCTCGCCCGCGGTGGTCACCGAGCCGGAGGTGGGAGCGAGCTCGCCGGCGACGAGGCGCAGCAGGGTGGACTTGCCGGAGCCGTTGAGCCCGACGAGGCCCGTACGCCCCGGGCCGAGGCTCGCGCTCACGTGCTCGAGCACGGGCGTGCCGTCGGGCCAGGCGAAGCCGGCGTCGGTCAGGACGATGGACGGAGGGACGGGCACCGGCGGTCCTCGGGAGTCAGCGGGGACGCTGACGGACCGCGGCGGGCGGTACGCATCAGCGCGGGGACGCGGGACGCTCGTCCATCTCCACCGCGCACCTCGCTCCGCTCTCGACCGGCACCGACGTCTCCAGCGTGCGCCGGCGGCGGCTGCCGCACAACGGGTTTTCCTAGGCGAGCGCGGCGGCCGCCACCTTGAGGTCCTCGACGAGCCCGGCGAACGCCGCGTCGCGCGCGGCCTCCGCGTCGTCCGTGCCCGTGCCGGCGTGCAGCACGGCGGACGGGTGGATCGTCGCCATCAGCCAGCCGGCCTGGACCGCCGCCTCGTCGCTCTGGTCGGCGACGAGCCGCGGGAAGAGCTGCCCGCGCGACTTCGTGACGCGGAACGCCGGGCCCAGCAGGGCCTTCGCCGCCGTCGCGCCGAGGCAGACGACGACCTCGGGGTCCACGACGGCGAGCTCCGAGACGAGCCACGGCTTGCACGCCTCGACGTGCACGCGGTCGGGGGTCTGGTGGATGCGCCGCTTGCCGGGCGCGGTCTGGGTGAAGCGGAAGTGCTTGACCGCGTTGGTGACGTACGCGTCGCCCCGCGCGATGCCCGCGGCCTCCAGGGCCTGGTCGAGCAGCCTCCCGGCGGGGCCGACGAACGGCTCTCCGGCGCGGTCCTCCTGGTCGCCGGGCTGCTCGCCGACCAGCGCGACCCGCGCGGTCGCGGAGCCCGCCGAGAAGACCACCTGGGTGGCCGGCTCCCACAGCTCGCACCCGTGGCACGCGGGGGCAGCGGCCCGCAGCCCGTCCAGCCCCGACCCCGGCGGCACCCACTGCTGGGCTCCGGGACGCTCGGCAGGAGGGGTGGCGGCGGGGGCGCTCATGCCTGCAGCCAGCTCCTCACCAGGTGGTAGACAGCGTCCTCGGCGGAGTACCCGGCCTCCTCGGCGCGCATGCGCAGCTGCTTGCGCATGGACTTCGGCATCTCGACCTTGACGGTGACGATCTCGTCCTTCTTGCGGGCCTCGCGCCGCGCGCCGCCCGCCTGCTCGCCGGGACGCAGCTCCTGCAGCTGGGCGTGGAACGACGTGAGCCGCACTGGTGCGGGCCGCGCGGTGCCGCCACGGGCGCCGGGGCGCAGGGCGGGTCGCGGCGCCAGCGGGTCGGGGGAGCTGCTCATCGGCGGCCCTTCCGGTCGCGGCCGCGCTTCGCCAGCGGGCCGGAGTCGAGGTCGGTCGCCAGCAGGTGGGCGAGGTGCGCGTCGAAGGCGCGGGCCGCCTCGCGGGCGCCCGGCGTGCGCAGGGCGTGCACCGGCGCGTACGCCCCGGCGGCCTGCTGGATGGAGCCGCGGTCGAGCACGGGCGGGTCGAGCAGCAGGCCGGGGAACGCCCTGCGCAGCTCGTCGAGGCGGTAGCGGTGCTCGGCCGCGCGCGGGCGCACCCGGTTGACGACGATGCCCGCCGCCGCGAGGCGCAGGTTGGCGGACTGGCGCACGCCCTCGACCGCGTCGAGCGCCTGGGCCGCGCCGTGCAGCGCGAACAGCGACGGCTCGGTCACGACGAGCGCGCGGTCCGCCGCGGCCAGCGCGGCGCGGGTGAGGTGCCCGAGGGCCGGCGGGCAGTCGAGCAGGACGATGCCGGGCGCGGGCGCGCCGTCGGCGTAGCCGTCCTCGAGGTGGAGCAGCGCGCGGCGCAGCCGCAGCGGGTCGGTCGCGCCCGCCGTCTCCTGCCGGGCGAGCCCCGGCTCCGCGGCGAGCACCCGGACCAGGTCGCCCCAGCCGGTCGGCGCGGCCATCCGCGCCGCGCTGCCGGAGCGGCCCTCGAGCGCGTCCACGACCGTGGAGGGCGAGGGCGGGGGGTCGAGCACCGTGGTCGCGTTGGCCTGCGCGTCGAGGTCGGCGACGAGGACCCCGACGCCGCGGCGGGCCGCCGCACCGGCCAGGCCCAGGGTGACCGTCGTCTTGCCGACGCCCCCCTTGAGGCTGACGACGGCGACGGTGATCATGGACCCGGCACACTACGCCACGAAGGTGAACGCAGCAGGCTAGCCACGCAGCCGGGCGTAGCGCGCCAGCGCCTCCTGCCGCTCGGCGGCGTGGTCGACGATCCGCTCGGGGTAGCCCTCGGGGACGCCGCCCGGCAGCAGCCACGGCTCGTGCACGGCCTTGCCGGCGACCCCGCGCAGCTCGGGGACGTAGCGCCGCACGTAGTCGCCCTGGGGGTCGTGCTCCTTGCCCTGGGTGACGGGGTTGAAGACGCGGAAGTACGGCGCGGCGTCGGTCCCCGTCCCCGCCACCCACTGCCAGCCCTGGTTGTTGCTCGCGGGGTCCCCGTCGCGCAGGTGGTGCAGGAAGTGCCGCGCCCCGCGCTGCCACGGGAGGTGCAGGTCCTTGACGAGGAACGACGCGACGACCATCCGCACCCGGTTGTGCACCCAGCCCTCGCGCAGCAGCTGGCGCATCCCGGCGTCGACGATCGGGAAGCCGGTGCGCCCCTCCGCCCACGCGGCGTACCGCTCGTCGGCGAGGTGGCCGGTGTCGGACGGGACCTCGGCCTCCGGCTTGAGGGGGTGCCACGCGCTGTCCGGGCGGTTCCACAGCACGTCGGCGTAGAAGTCGCGCCAGCACAGCTCGCTGCGGAAGCGCTCCGCACCCTCGCCGGGCACGTCCGCCAGCCCCGCGAGCAGCGTGCGCGGGTGCACCTCGCCGTACTTCAGGTGCACCGAGAGCGCGCTCGTGCCCGGCTTGTCCGGGCGGTCGCGCGCCCCCGCGTACGCCGGCAGCAGCTCCTCGCGGAAGGCCTCCCACCGGCGGAGGGCCGCGCGCTCCCCGGGCTCCGGGAGCTCGACGCCGCCGAGGTCGGGCGCGGGTGGCAGCCCCTCGGACGCGACGCTCTCGACCCAGCGGGTACGCGGCCGCGGGGCCGGCGCGGGCCACCCCTCGCGCAGCCAGGCGCGCTGGAAGGGCGAGAAGACCTGGAACGGGCTGCCGGAGCCGTTCTTGAGCGTCCCGGGGGCGACGGCGTACGGCGTGGAGCTGCGGACGAAGGGGACTGCGCCCGGAGCGGCGGCGAGCGCGGCCTCGACGGCGGCGTCGCGGTGCCGGCCGTAGACACCGGCGTCGGCCGTGACGTGGACCGCGGCGGCCTCGAGCTCCGCGGCGACGCGGGGCACGACCTCGACCGGGTCGCCGTGGCGCACGACGAGGCGGCCACCGAGCGAGGCGTCGAGGTGCTCCAGGGAGCGGACGAGCCAGGCGCGCCGCACGTCGCCGCTGGGACCCCAGAGCAGGGGGTCGAGCACGAACAGCGGGAGGACCGGCCCTCCCGCGGCGGCCGCCACCAGGGCCGGGTGGTCGTGCAGCCGCAGGTCGCGGCGGAACCACAGGACGCCGGGGCGGGCTGCTGCAGCGCTCACGCCCCCGACCGTACGGCCGGGCGACGGGCGCGGCACCCCGACCCCGCCGGCCGTCCGTGCGCCGCTCCGGGGCCGCCCGCGCGCTCGGCTACCGCCCGCCTTGCGCCGGCAGGGACAATCGAGGGGTGAGCGATCTCATCGACACGACCGAGATGTACCTCCGCACGATCTACGAGCTCGAGGAGGAGGGCGTGCCCCCCATGCGCGCCCGCATCGCCGAGCGCCTGGGGCAGAGCGGACCGACCGTGAGCCAGACGGTCGCGCGCATGCAGCGCGGCGGGCTCGTCGGCCTCGGGGAGGGCAACCGGCTCGTGCTCACCGACGTCGGCCGCTCCGCCGCCGTGCGCGTCATGCGCAAGCACCGGCTGGCCGAGTGCCTGCTCGTCTCCGTCATCGGCCTGGACTGGGAGCACGTCCACGAGGAGGCGTGCCGCTGGGAGCACGTCATGAGCGAGGCGGTCGAGCGGCGCCTGCTCGACCTGCTCGAGCACCCGACGCACTCGCCGTACGGCAACCCGATCCCGGGGCTCGAGGAGCTCGGGGAGCAGGACCCGCACGAGGAGTTCCGCCAGGGCGTGGTGCCGCTGCCCGCAGCCGCGGTGGAGGGCGAGACCGTCTCGGTGGTCGTGCGCCGCATCGGCGAGCCCGTGCAGACCGACCCCGACCTGCTCGCCACCATGCGGCGCATCGGGCTGCGCCCCGGAGCGGTCGTCACCGTGCGCGCCACCGGCGAGGGGTTCCTCGTCGGGTCGGGGGGCGAGAGCGCCGAGCTCGACCGCGCCGACGGGCTGCACGTGTTCGTCGCCGTCCCCGGCGAGACCCGGCCCGACGTCGTCCTCCCTGCGGAGGAGGTCGCCTCCTACGCGCGGACGATCGACCCTGCGCCGGCCGGGTGACGTGACGTACGCCACTCCGTGCGCGGCTCAGGCCTCGAAGGGGTAGCGCCGATCGTGACTTTCTCGTAATCTCCGGTTCGCCTCCTCCTCCCGGGGGAGGCGTCCCCGGTCGGACGCCGAGTCCTGCCCTGGCCTAGGGGACGTGGCCGTCTCGACGACCGCACGGCAGGAGCGGGGGACCCAAGGTGTGGCGGGCGCTGGCGACAGCGTCCTAGGGGTGAAGCTGCTTCTGCAGCCGGGCGACTTCCCCGTCCGAACCCGACAGCTCACCTCGCAGGCGTCGGAGAAGGACATGCGTTGAACGCTGCCCTGGACCTCGACGTGCCCTCGTCGACCCTGGACGCCGCACGTGCCACCGTCCCTGCGCAGCGCCGCGGGCCGGGCGCCCACCGCCGGCCCGCTGCCCCGAGCCGCACCGCCGCGCGCGTCGCGGCCCTGCCCGTCGCGGCTGCGGCGATCGCCGGCACCGTCGGCAGCACCGGCACCGCCTCCGCCGCGAGCTCCCGCTCCGCCCACGTGGAGCACGCGACCCCGGCGCACGCCGCGGTCCGCGCCACGGCCGCGAGCCTCCTGCGCGCCCGGCCGACCGTCACCCCGGTCGTCGCCGCGCACCCCCTCCTCGACACCCGCTCGCGCGGCGGCGCGGTCCGCTTCGTGCAGCGCCGCCTCGGTGTGCGCCCGAGCGGCACCTACGGCGCGGCCACCGCGTCGGCCGTGCGCCGCTTCCAGCGCGCGTCGGGCCTCCAGGTCACCGGCACGGTGACGCAGGCGACGTGGCGGGCGCTCGGCGTCGCCGGGGCGAAGCGCGCGAGCATCCGCAGCGTCAGCCTCGACGGCACGCCCGGCTCGCTCGCGTTCGGCAAGCTGGTCCTCGCCGCGGCCCGCGCCAACGCCGGCGGCCGCTACCGCTACGGCGGCACCTCGCCCCGCAGCGGCTTCGACTGCTCGGGCTACGTCAGCTACGTCTACCGCCAGCTCGGCATCGCGCTGCCGCACTCGTCGGCCGCGATGCGCAGCCGCGTCCAGCGGATCAGCCGCTCGCAGGTGCGCCCCGGCGACCTCGTCTTCGTCAGCCGCGGCGGCCGGGTCAGCCACGTCGCGATCTACGCGGGCGGCGGCTACTGGTACGAGGCGCAGCACCCGGGCACCCGCGTCGGGCTGCACAAGGCCTGGACGAGCTCGGTCTCGTACGGCCGCGTGGCCTAGTCGTCGTCAGCGCGCTCCCTGCGCGCCTGCGTCCGCGGCTCCTCCTCAGGACCCGCCCCCGCCCCCTGCCGGCCCCCCTTCCGGCAGGGGGCGAGCGCGTCTCCGGGGCTGCGCAGGCGTCCCTGCCGGGGGTCAGCCCCAGGCGCAGGCGGGGACGTTCCACCCGGTGAGCACGGGCCGGCCGTGCTCGGTGCCGAGCGTGCAGACCGTCCCCGTGTCGAGCCGCAGGTGCGCTCCCTCGCTCGGCGGCAGCGCGAGGTAGCGCGCGGCCAGCACGCGCAGCACGTGCCCGTGGGCCACCACGCAGGCGTCGTGGCCCTCGTCGAGGACGGGCCGGACACGAGCGAGGGCGCGGTCCACGCGGGCGCCCACCGCGGCGGCGTCCTCGCCGCCCGGGGCGCCGTCCTGCCACATGTTCCAGGGGCCGTCGCGCTCGACGATCTCGTCAGTGGTGACGCCCTCGTAGCGGCCGTAGTCCCACTCGACCAGGTCGTCGTCGAGCTGGGGGTCGAGCCCCGCCAGCCGTGCGGTCGCGACCGCCCGCTGCCGCGGGCTGGCGAGGACCAGCCCGAAGGCGAACGAGCGCACGGCGGGCGCGAGCGCCCGCGCCTGGTCCTCGCCGACCGGCGTCAGCGGCAGGTCCGTGCGCGAGGTGTGCCTGCCGTCCCTCGACCACTCGGTCTGGCCGTGCCGCAGCAGGACGAGCGTCGCCACCGTGCCTCCTCGGGAGCGTGGGGGTCCGTACGCTGGGCAGCGTGCCCGGTCAGCCTCCGCCCCACCCCCCGGCCCGCCGCTCCTCCGCCTCGTCGAGCGAGGACGTCGCGGACCAGCTGCTGCCCGACGTGACGAGCGACGAGCGCGACCGCGGGTGGGGCGACGAGCAGCACGGCTCGGACGACGACCGGTTGCTCCGCGAGGTGCCGCCGCACCACGGCGGGTAGCGGACGCGGGTCGCGGCGCCCTGCCGGGTGCCGGTTGGCGTGCGACGCCTGCCGGGCGCTCAGCCGACGGGCGGCACGCCGGGCTCGGGAGCGGTCGCCGTCCCGCCGACGCCGCGCTCGGAGAGCAGGGCGTCGCGGATCTCGCGCAGCAGCACGATGTCCTCGGGCACGGCCACCGGGGGCGCGACGTCGCCGCGGTTCAGCCGCTCGAGGATCTCCCGCGTGGGCACCACGACGAGGAAGTAGACGACCGCGGCGGTGATGAGGAACGTGATCCCCGCGTTGATCACCTGGCCGAACTTGAACTGCTGGTCGCTGATCGTGAGGGTGCCGCCGCTCGTCGAGGCGCCGCCCAGGAACAGCCCGATGAGCGGCTTGAGCAGGGCGTCGGTCACGGAGGCCACGAGGGCGGTGAACGCGGTGCCGATGACGACGGCGATCGCGAGGTCGATGATGTTGCCGCGCAGGATGAAGTCGCGGAAGCCCTTGAGCACGGAGGTCTCCTCCTGGTCGGGAGAGCCCGGGCCGGGAGGGCGCCGGGAGCTCGACGTCGGTCCTGCACGGCACGCTACCGGTCGTCGGGCGGCCGCACGACGACCGCGTACGCCGACGCGCGGGCGGCGGCGACGGACGCGGCCGAGGGGACGGCGACGAGGACGAGCGCCCCGGTGCCGCCCGCACCCAGCGCCGCGGTCGGCGCGGGCGGCACCGCCACGACGCGCGCGCGCAGCGCGCCCGGGCCGGGTGTCCCGTCGAGGGACGCCCCGCCCTCGAGCCCGCCGTCGAGCCCAGCGGAGCCGCTCGCGAGCGCGACGAGGTCGACGACGTCGCCGGCCCGCAGCAGCCGCGCGACCTGCGGGTCCGCCAGGCGCACGGGGACGAGGGCCTCGCCCCGCCGCAGCCCGCCGGCCAGGCCCGCGCCCACGAGCCGGAGGTCGGTGAGCACCTCGCCGCGGTGGACCGGCGTCGCGAGCGTGCGCCCGAGCAGCCGGGCACGGGGGAGTGCCGCGGACGGCACCGCGCCCGGCGGGATCCGCACGTCGCGCAGGACGCTCCCGCGCACGACCTCACCGGCCCGCAGGTCGCGGGCGGCGACCGTGACCGCCCGGGAGGGGGCGGGCGCGGGGCGCAGCGCGAGCAGGGCGCTGGCGACCGCGACGCCCGTCAGCAGGGCGAGGAGCGGGCGCCGGTGCCACCGCGCGCGGCGCCGCAGCCGGGCGAGGCGGGCCCGCAGCGGGAGCAGGCCACGAGAGCGGGGGGCGGGAGGCGGCACCCCGGCACGCTAGGCGGCGGCAGCGGCCGCGAGGAGGGGGTCGCGGAGGGCTGTGGACGACCCGGCGTACGAGCACGCCGCGCCGTCCACAGGCCGCGTCCGCGCCCGAGGGAGGGCGCCGGCCGCGTCAGGCGGCGGAGGAGGAGCCCGAGCTGGACGAGCCGCCCGCGGGAGCCGGACTGGAGGAGCCGCCCGAGGACGTGCTGCTCCCCGACGTGCCGGCCGACCCGCCGGCGGTGGAGCCGGTGCCGGTGCTGCTCGCGCCCGAGCCGCCCGTGCCGCCGGCGGACCCGGTGCTGCTGGAGTCCGACGAGCCCGTGCTGGCGGTCGCCGACGACGCGGCGTCGCTGCTCGACGAGGAGCCGCTCCCGGCCCCGCTCGTGCGGCTGTCGTTGCGGTAGAACCCCGAGCCCTTGAACACGACGCCGACCGCGGAGTAGACCTTGCGCAGCCGCCCCCCGCACGCGGGGCACTCGGTCAGCGCGTCGTCGCTGAACGACTGGACGGCCTCGAAGCGGTGCTCGCACGCCGTGCAGGCGTACTGGTAGGTCGGCACGGTGTTCCTCCTCCTCGGGTGCGCTGGCACTCCTGCGCATCGAGTGCCAATGATGCGCGAGACCTGCGGCCTGCGTCCACCTCGACGTCCTCCGTCGCACGCCGGGGGGCCACCAGCACTGTCGGGCGGCCGTGGTAGGACCTGAGCGCCGCCCCGACCACCACCCCGACCACCACCCGGACGACCCACCATGACGAGACAGGAGCCCGCGTGACCACCATCGGCACGGTCTTCCTCCCCGGCCTCCCGCCGGAGCAGCTGCGCAGGGTGGCCGAGGCCGCCGAGGCGGCGGGCCTCGAGGAGCTGTGGCTCTGGGAGGACTGCTTCCGCGAGGCCGGGGTCTCGGCGGCCGCCGCGGCGCTGGCGTGGACCTCCCGGCTGCGGGTGGGCGTGGGGCTGCTGCCCGTGCCGCTCCGCAACGTCGCGCTCACCGCGATGGAGGCGGCGACGCTCGAGCGCCTCTTCCCCGGCCGGCTGCGGCTGGGGATCGGGCACGGGGTGCTGGACTGGATGGGCCAGGTCGGCGCCCGCGTGGAGTCGCCCATGACGCTGCTGCAGGAGCACGCCGAGGCCCTGCGCGACCTGCTGGCGGGCGAGCGCGTCACGCGGCAGGGGCGCTACGTCCGGCTCGACGGCGTGGCGCTCGACTGGCCGCCGAGCGCGCCGCCCGAGCTGCTCGTCGGGGGCATCGGCAAGCGCACGCTCGCGCTCGCCGGACGGGTGTCGGAGGGCGCCCTGCTGGTCTTCGGGCTGACGCCCGCGGCCGTCGCCGCGGCGACCGGGCACGTCGCCACCGGACGGGCGGAGTCCGGTCGGCCCGGTGCCCCGCGCGTCGTCGCCAGCCTGCTCACCGCGACGGGACCGGGTGCCGCGGAGCGCATCCGGGGCGAGCTCGCGCGCTGGGAGATCGCGCCCAGCGACGACGTGGCGGTCGCGGGGGACGCCGAGCAGGTCGCGGCGCGCGTGCGCCGGCTGGCCGACGCGGGCGCGACGACCGTCGTCCTGCAGCCGACCGTGGACGACCCGGACCCGCGGGAGTTCGCGCGCTTCGCCGCGCAGGAGGTGCAGCCGCTCGTCGGTGCCGGCTGAGCACGGGCGACCCCACCCGGCTGGTGGGGACATTGCACGCAAGGCGGACAGGCCGGGCAGCTGGGCTTGCCTGACCGGCCGAGCTGGGCTTGGCTGGTCTGCGCTCGCGCAGCGTCCGCACCAGTCACGCTCGGCAATGGTGTCGAGGGCGGCGAGGAGGTCCTCGACCGGATCGACCCGGTGGAGGCCCTGCCGCCGCGCGCGCGTACGGCTGCACCAGCAGGGCAGCACAGCAGGGCAGCACAGCACAGCAGGACGAGCACCAGCAGGGCAGACCGGCACGAGCAGGCAGACCGGCGCCAGCAGACGGGCACGTGCCGACGGGCGCGAGACGAGGACGGGCGGGGCGTGGGCGAGGGGGACGGCAGCGTCGCACGGGTCCCACCGGCGCCGCCCGACCACCGGGGGTTCGCCCGGGCGGTCGGCTGGCTCTACGCGGCGGGACCGACGACGTACGTCGTCTGGAGCGCGCTGTCCCGCTCGCCCGGCAGCGACCTCGTCGCCGACGTCGCGCTGGCGGTCATGGCGGTCCTGCTCGCCGCCGTCCTGCTCTCCGGCCGGCTGGACCGCGCCTCGCGCGGGCTGCTCGAGCGGATCCTCCTCGTCTACCCGGCCGTGCTGGCCGCGAGCGCCTACGCCGGCGTGCGCGGCGGCGCCCCGTGGTTCGGCTTCGGCTTCGTGCCGTGGGGCGTCCCCGTCGCCTTCGCGACCGTCGAGCGCGCCCGCGCCTGGGTGCACGCGGGGTGGTCGTCGCTGTGCGCGACGGTCGGGCTGCTCGCGCTCGCCGTCGTGGGTGCCGTGCGCTGGAGCGACGCGGTCTCCTCGGCCGCGGCCGTCGACGCCAGCGCGGTGGCGCTCGCCGTCCTCACCGGCTGGCTGCACCGCCGCGAGACCGAGCGCGCCACGCAGCAGCGGGTGCTGGCGGAGTTCGGGCGGCGCGCGCTCGTCGAGACCGACCTCGCCCGGCTGTTCGAGGACGCGATGGCGACGGCGCTCGAGCTGGTGCCGGGCGAGCTCGGGATGCTGCTCGAGCACCGCCGCGACGAGGCCCTGGTCCGCGTCGCGGCGTCGGTCCGCTCCGAGCGCGCCGGGTCGGTGCCGCCGGTGGGCTTCACCTACCCCGTCGCGCCCGGGCGCCCCTCCTGGCACGTGCTGGAGTCGGGCGAGCCGCTGGTCGTCTCCGACCGCACCACCGACCCGCGGTTCCCGACCCCCCCGCCCTGGGACGAGGCGCTGGTGAGCGCCATCGTCGTGCCGGTGCCCGGCAGCGACGGGCCCTGGGGCCTGCTCCGGGTCCACAGCCACGTGCGCCGCGAGTACACCAGCGAGGAGGCCGCGGTCCTCACGGGGCTCGCCAACCTGCTGGCCGCCGCGCTCGAGCGGGTCCGCATCGTCGAGCGCTCGGCGCACGCCGCTCTGCACGACGCGCTCACCGGCCTGCCCAACCGCCGCTGGGCGATGGAGGAGCTCGCCGCCCGCACCGCCCGCGACGACGCGCCGTGCGTCGTGCTGCTCGACGTCGACGACTTCAAGGACGTCAACGACGCCTTCGGCGCGGGCTCCGGCGACTCGCTGCTGGGGGCGGCGGCGCAGCGGCTGAGCCGCGCCCTGCAGCCCGGGGAGAGCCTCGCCCGGGTCGACGGCGACGCGTTCGTCGTCCTCGCGACCGTGCCGCAGGGGCCGGAGGGTGAGCGGGAGGGCCTGGCGCTCGCGAGCCGGCTGCGCGACGCGTGGCTCGAGCCGTTCGACCTCGGGGGGCGCAAGCACTACCTGACCGCGTGCGCCGGCGTGGCCCTGCCGCGGCGGATGACGAGCGCCCCGGACGAGGCCGCGGCGCTGCTGCTCGGGGAGGCCGCAGCCGCGATCGCCCGCGCGAAGCAGCGCGGGCGGGGGCAGGTGGCGGCGTACGACGCCGGCATGCGCGCGTGGTCGGTCGCGCGCGTCGGCCTCGAGGACGACCTGCGCCGGGCGATGCGCAACGGGGAGTTCTCGCTCGACTTCCAGCCCGTGGTGGACGGGCCCTCCGGCATCCCCGTCGGCGTGGAGGCGCTGCTGCGCTGGCACAGCCCGACCCGGGGGACCGTCGGTCCCACCGAGTTCATCCCCGTGGCGGAGCGGCTCGGGCTCATCGTGCCGCTCGGCGCCTGGGTGCTCGGCGAGGCCTCCCGCACCGTCGCGTCCTGGCAGCGCGCCGGCATCGAGGGCCCGGACGGCGCGCCGCTGCGGCTCGCGGTCAACCTCAGCCCCGTGCAGCTCGACGACCCCGACCTCCCCCGGCTCGTCGCCTCGGTCCTCGACACCAGCGGGCTGGCGCCGGGCAGCCTCGGGCTGGAGGTCACCGAGGGCGTGCTGCTAGACGACATCGAGTCCGCCGCGGCGGCGCTGACGGCCTTGGGCGACGCCGGGGCGCACATCCTGCTCGACGACTTCGGCACCGGGCACAGCTCCCTGGCCTACCTCCACCGGTTCCCGCTGCAGGCGGTGAAGATCGACGCCTCGTTCGTCGCCCGGCTCGGCAACGACCCGGCGGCGGAGGCGATCGTCGCCGCGGTCGCGCAGATGGCCCGTACGCTCGGGCTCGAGGTCGTCGCCGAGGGCGTCGAGGACGCCTCGCAGCGCGCGCAGGTCGCCGCGCACGGGGTGACCCGGCTGCAGGGGTTCGGCATCGCCCGCCCCATGCCGGGCGACGTCACTCTCGACTGGCTGGCTGCCGCGCCCCGCCCGGTCTGAGCCTGCTCAGCACCCGGCGGTCGCGGAGCGCCTCAGCACCCAGTGGCAGCGGAGCGCTCAGCACTCGATGACGTTCACGGCCAGGCCGCCGCGCGACGTCTCCTTGTACTTCACGCTCATGTCCTTGCCGGTCTGCCGCATCGTGCGGATGACGTTGTCGAGGCTCACCTTGTGCGACCCGTCGCCGCGCAGCGCCATCCGCGCGGCGGCGACGGCCTTCACCGCCGCCATCCCGTTGCGCTCGATGCACGGGATCTGGACGAGCCCGCCCACCGGGTCGCAGGTCAGCCCGAGGTTGTGCTCCATGCCGATCTCGGCGGCGTTCTCCACCTGCTCCGGCGTACCCCCGAGGACCGCCGCGAGCCCGGCCGCGGCCATCGAGCAGGCCGAGCCCACCTCGCCCTGGCAGCCGACCTCGGCGCCGGAGATGCTCGCGCCCTCCTTGTAGAGCAGCCCCACCGCGCCCGCCGTGAGCAGGAAGCGCACGACCGTGCCCTCCCGCTCCCCGGTGGCGCGTACGGCGTAGCGCAGCACCGAGGGCACGACCCCCGCGGCGCCGTTCGTCGGCGCGGTGACGACGCGGCCGCCGGAGGCGTTCTCCTCGTTGACGGCCATGGCCCACAGCGTGAGCTCCTCCATGCCGCGCTCGGGCCCGGGCGGCTCCGCGGCCAGCGCGGCGGCGAGGGCGGGCGCGCGGCGCGAGACCCGCAGCCCGCCGGGCAGCGTCCCCGGTGTCGTGCAGCCGCGCTCGACGCAGGCGTCCATGACGTCGGCGATCTCGAGCAGGCCGCCGCGCACCTGCTCCTCGCTGCGCCAGGCGAGCTCGTCCGCGAGCATGACGCCGGCGATGTCGAGCCCGCTGGTCCGGCAGTGCGCGAGCAGCTCCGCACCGGTGGTGAACGGGTGCGGCAGCACGGTCGGGTCGGGCTGGATCCGTGCCGCGCCGACGGCCGCCTCGTCGACGACGAAGCCGCCGCCCACCGAGTAGTACGTCCGCTCCGCGAGCACCCCGCCGCCGGCGTCGAGCGCGCGCACCCGCATGCCGTTGGGGTGGAAGGGCAGCGCCTGGCGCCGGTGCAGGACGAGGTCCTCCTGCGGGTCGAAGGCGACCTCGTGCTCCTGCAGCAGGAGCAGCCGGTGCGTCCGCGCCACCTCCTCCGCCTCGAGGGCCGCAGCGGCGACGTCGACCGTGCGGGGGGAGTGGCCGGCGAGCCCGAGGACGACGGCCCGTGGCGTCCCGTGCCCGTGCCCGGTCGCGCCGAGCGAGCCGAACAGCTCGGCCTCGACCCGGGCCGTCTGGAGGAGCAGGCCCTCGGAGCGCAGCCGCCGGGCGAACATCCGGGCCGCGCGCATCGGGCCGACGGTGTGCGAGCTGGACGGGCCGATGCCGATCGTGAACAGGTCGAAGACGCTGACAGCCACGCGGGGCCTCCAGTCCGGTGCCTGCTCGGCAGCCTACGTCCGCGGCCCGTGCAGCAGGTGCTCCGCGAAGCCCGTCAGCCGCTCCGCGCCGCCGCGGGCCAGCAGCAGCAGCTCGCGCTGCTCGGCGCCCAGCTCGCCCCCGACGCCGTCGAGCAGCGCCTCGAGGTAGCCCGCGAGGACCGTCAGCGGGGAGCGCACCTCGTGCGACACCCAGTCGAGGTACGCGCCGGTGCCCGCCGCCGGAGGGCTGCCCGCAGGGTGCCCGCAGCACGGCCGGGGCACGGCAGGCAGGGGGGACGGCGTACCCGGCACCGCACCTCCTCCCGATCGCTCCACCTCCCTGTCGGCCGCTAGGGCCACGACCCCACCGCAGGGTCGGCATGATCATCCGGTCGGCCCCGCCGCGCGACCCGGGTGGAGCAGCAGGGGGTGCCGCTCAGCCGCGACGGGCGGGCAGGGCGACCACGTCGAGGTCCCGGGCGGCGCCGGCGTCCGGGAAGACCGCCCGCGCCTCGTCCTCGAAGGGACCGCCGTCGTCGCCGTAGCGCTGGGAGAAGTGGGTCAGCAGCAGCCGGTGAGCGCCGGCGTCGCGGGCGATGCCCGCGGCCTGCGCCGCCGTGCAGTGGGCGTACGCGTCGGCGAGCTCGGCGTCCCGCGCGAGGAACGTCGCCTCGCAGACGAGCAGGTCGGCGTCGCGCGCCGCCTCGACCGCGCCGGCGCAGGGCCGGGTGTCCATGACGACGGCGACGACCTGCCCGCGGCGCCGGACCGACACCTCCTCGACGCGCACCTGCCGCCCCGCGACCTCGAGCACCCCCTCGGCGGCCAGCCGGCCGACCGCGGGTCCGGAGATCCCGGCGGCCGTGAGCGCGGCGGGGTCGAAGCGGACGCCGTCGGGTTCGGCGAACCGCCACGCCACGGCGGGGACGCGGTGGTCGAGCGCGTGCGCGCTCAGCGTCCAGCGGGGCGTCCGGGCCACGACCGTCCCTCCGGGCGGCGGCGGGTCGACGGGGTGCCGGCGCACGGTCTGCGCCGCGGGCCCGGTCGCGGCGAGCAGCCCCTCGACGACGGGCGCGGCGGCGGCGGGGTAGTGCAGGTCGAGGGGGGTCGTCGCGCCGTCGAGCAGGCGGCGCTGCACGATGCCGGGCAGCCCGAGGCAGTGGTCGCCGTGGCCGTGGGTGAGGCAGACGCGGTCGACGTGGGCGGCGGACAGACCGGCGAGGAGGAGCTGGCGCTGGGTGCCCTCGCCCGGGTCGACGAGGACCCGGTCGCCGTCCCACCGGAGCAGGTAGCCGTTGTGGGCGCGCGTGCGCGTGGGGACCTGGCTGGCGGTGCCGAGGACCACGAGCTCGCGCCCGCTCACCGCAGGGCGTCCGGCAGGGGCTCCGCATGGACGACGGTGAGGCGGCGCGTGGTGCGGGTCAGCGCGACGTAGAGGTCACTGGTGCCACGGGCGGACCCGGCGACGAGCCCGGCCGGCTCCACGACGACGACGCTGTCGAACTCCAGGCCCTTCGACTCGCGCACGCTGAGCACGGCGACGGGGGCGTCGAGCGCCTTGGGCCCGCCCTCGACCACGGCGTCGGGCACCGCGGCGGCGACGGCGGCGCGGACGGCGGGGAGCAGGGAGGCCGGTGCGAGGACCGCGACCTTGCCCTCGCCGACGAGCGCCTGCTCCTCCGCTGCGGCGACCGCCACCCGCTCGGCCAGCGCGCCCGCCGGTACGGCGACGACGACCGGCGGCTCGCCGGACTCGCGCACCGCCCGCGCGGGCTCGACCCCGGGTGCGAGCCCGGCCAGGACGCGGTTGGCCAGCTCCATCACCTCGGCCGGCGTGCGGTAGTTGACGGTGAGCTCGGCCTGCCGCCAGCGGGTGCCCGCGTGCGGCTCGAGCACCTCCTGCCAGGAACGGGCCCCCGCGAGCGCCGCGGTCTGCGCGACGTCGCCGACCAGGGTCATCGACTTCGTGGGGCAGCGGCGCATGACCAGCCGCCAGGCCATCGGGGAGAGCTCCTGCGCCTCGTCGACGACGACGTGGCCGAAGGCCCACTCGCGGTCGCCGGCAGCGCGCTCGGCGGTGGTGAGGTAGTCGGGGGCCGCGGCGTAGCGGCTGGCCAGCTGCTCGGCCGAGACGTAGCCGTCGAGCCCGAGCACGCCCAGCACCTCCTCGGCGTAGGCCCGCTCGCGGCGCTCCTGCTCGCGGCGCAGCGCCTCCTCCTCGTCGGGGTCGGCGTCGCTGCCGAGCAGCTCGGCGGCCTCGTCGAGCAGCGCGACGTCACCGACGGTCCAGGGGCTGCCGGACGGGCGCGCGAGCAGGGCGGTCTCCTCTGCCGTGAGCACGTCGCGGCAGGCGCGGGAGAGCGCGCCGCGGTCGGCGTAGAGCTCGGCGAGCAGGCGCTGCGGCGTGAGGTGCGGCCACAGCCCGTCGAGCGCCTCGCGCACGTCGGGGTCGGTGCGCAGCTCGGCGCGGATCTCGGCGAGGTCCTCGTCGTCGAGCAGGTGCGCGCCGCGCTTCGCGACGATCTGCGTGCTCAGGGCCGCGACCACCTCGCGGACGAAGGTGCGGCGAGCGAGGTTGTGCGGCCGGCGCGAGCGGCGGGCGCGCTGCCGGGCGCGGTCGACGACCTGGCGGTCGAGGACGACGTCGTCCCCGTCGACCGAGAGCTCGAGGCGACCGCCGCGGGGGAGCCGCTGGCGGTCGCGCACGGCGGCGGCCACCACGTCCACCATCCGCAGGTCGCCCTTGAGCCGCGCGACCTCCGGCTCGTCCTCCGCGGTCGCCTCGACGCCGGGGAAGAGCCCGGCCGCCGAGGTCAGCAGCACGTCGGTCTCGCCGAGCGAGGGCAGCACCTGCTCGATGTAGCGGAGGAACGCCGGGTTGGGCCCGATGACGAGCACGCCGCGGCGGGCCAGCCGGTCGCGGTAGGTGTAGAGGAGGTACGCCGCGCGGTGCAGTGCGACCGCGGTCTTGCCGGTGCCCGGGCCGCCCTGCACGACGAGGATCCCGTCGAGCTCGTCGCGGATGATCCGGTCCTGCTCGGCCTGGATGGTCGCGACGATGTCGCCCATCCGGCCCGTACGCCGTGCCGCGAGCGCCGCGAGCAGGGCGGCCTCGCCGTTGAGCGTCTCCTTGTCCGCCTCGCTCAGCGCGTCGAGGTCGAGGACCTCGTCGTCGACCCCGGTGACGACGCGGCCGCGGGTGGAGATGTGCCGGCGGCGCACGACGCCCTCCGGGTGCGCGGCCGTCGCGCGGTAGAACGCCTGCGCGGCAGGAGTGCGCCAGTCGACCTGGAGCTGGTCCTGCTGGTCGTCGGAGAGCCCGAGCCGCCCGACGTAGAGCCGGTCGCCCTCGGCCCGGTCGAGCCGGCCGAAGCACAGGCCGTTCTCGACGGCCCAGAGCTGGGCGAGCCGGTCGGTGTGCAGGGTGGCGAAGGCGTCGCGCTCGGAGCGGTTCTGGTGGGTGCCGGTGACCTCCTGCCGGCGTACGGCGTCGAGCTGCGCCGCGGTCCGCTCCCGGAGCTCGTCGAGGCGGGCGTAGAGCAGGGCGACGTGCTCGCGCTCGCGCGCGAGCTCGCTGGACCCCGTGGCCTGCTCCGCTGACATCCGCCCGTCCTCCGCTCCAGCACCGGTTCGTGGCCGACCATCCTCTCCCGGAGGTCCCCGGTGCCGCGCGGCGGGTTCAGTCGCCCGCCGCCCCGCCGCCGGCGCTGGCGCCCGTCCCCGACAGCGGCGAGGAGGCCCCGGCGGCGTGCGCCGCGTCGGCGGGCCGCACGACGACGACCAGTGCCGCGGCGGGCAGCCGCAGGCGGAGCGAGAACCGGCCGCCGGTGACGGCCGCGCTCCGCAGGGGCTGCCAGCGCCCGTCGACGAGCCGCAGCACGAGCACGCGCCCGCCGCTGGCCCCGCGGACGCGGCCCGCGAGCACGAGGGTGCCGCCCTCCCGCCGGCCGGTCGCGCTCACCGCCCACGCGACCGGGACGCGGGTCACGGCGCTGACGACACGGGCACCGGCCCGCAGCCGCACGTCGGCCGAGCGCTCGAGCACGAGCGGCACGTCCGCCGCGCCGTCGCGGACGGGCACCGTCGCGTACGCGCGCCAGCGGCTGCTGCCCACGGGCCGGACGTCGAGCGTGGCGCTCGCGCTGCCCGGGCCGTCGGTGCGGGCGTCGACGGCGACGTCCAGCGGTGCGCCCGCGACCGGGTCGCCGGCGAGCTCGAGCGAGGCCGCGACCACCCGGCTGCGCAGGCGCAGCGCGTGCGGCGGCGGGCCGGTCGCGACGCCCAGGCTGCTGCCGCTGCCGGGCAGGTGCGCGACGACGGTCCGGGCGCGCGCGCCGCCGGGCGCGACCAGGTCGAGCTCGGCGCTCGGGTCGGGGTCGCCGCTGCGCGGCGGCACCACGCGGACGGCGTACGTGCCGGCGGGGGTCGAGACAGGCGAGAGGAGGAGCGCGTCGCCGCGGACGAGCGACCGGCCAGCCGCGTCCACGACGGAGACGCGGGTGCGCCCGGTGTCGGCGGGCTCGAGGCGGGTGAGCAGCGGCCCGGCGGGCGCGAGGGCGATGCCGACGTAGAAGTCCCCGGGCAGCCCGACGCGGCTGTCGGCGCCGGTCGCGAGGTCGACGACGTGCGCCTCGCCGTTGGCCCACGCCCCCGTCGTCACGGCGGCGGTGGTGTAGCCCAGCGTGCGCCCGTCGGAGGCGAGCGCGACGTGGCGCACGGGCAGCGGCGGGTCGGCCACGACCGTGCTCGTGCCGGTCGCGAGGTCGAGGGCGCGCACGTCCCCGTCGCGCTGCGAGGCGTCGAGCTCGCCGACGTAGAGCGTGCGGTCGTCGGGCGAGAACGCCCCGGGGTACGCCCGGTGAGCCAGCACCTCGCGCGCCTCGCCGGTCCGGGTGTCGGCGACGAGCACGCCGGCCGGCCCGAAGACCGCGAGCAGTGCGCCGTCCGCGCTCAGCGCGACCTCGGCGCCCGCCCCGGCGTTGTCGAGCAGGCGGCGGGGAGCGCCCTGGAGGGGCACCGCCCAGACCGTGCCGCCGTCGGCCACCACCGCGTACGCGCCGGCGGGACCGCCCGCCGACGCCGGGGGTGCCGCCGCGACCGCTCCCGCGAGCAGGAGGGGCGCGAGCAGCGCGCGGGAGTCAGGCCGACGCTTCGGCGAGCGGCGCATCGTCGGCCCAGCGGCGCGCCAGGTCCTCGCGGGCGCCCTGCCGGGCGGTGTTGAGCAGGTCGAACGCGCTCTGCCCGGCTCGCGCGGTGGCGACCCCGATCGTCGCGCCCTGCTCCTGCACCTCGGCGAGGCCGCGCAGCCGGTGGCGCAGCGCCCGCATGCCGCGGTCGTTGGTGTCCTCGCAGACGACGACGAGGGTGCGGTCGACGCGGGCGAGCGTGTCGGTCGAGCGGACGGTCTCGACCAGGGCGCGCGCGACCGTCGCCAGGTCGCCCTCGTCGGGCACGGCGACGATGCAGCAGCTCACCGCGCGGGACGGGTCCCGGTCGCGGAGCGCGAGCGCGTGCTCGAGCCGGTCGCGGAGCAGCGCGCCGCCGGCCAGCCCGGTCTCCGGGTCGGCGAGGTGGCCGGTGTGGACCTCGCGCTCGAGTGAGGCGACGCGGGTGACGTCCTCGACGTAGAGCACGCGGCCCGCGACGCCGGGCACGACCGCGGCGGTGACGAGGCCGACGACCTCGCCCTGCGGGGTCGGGAAGCGCCGCTCGGCCTCCTGCACGCCGTACGCCGGCAGCAGCAGGCTCGCCGCCGGCGGCCCGTCGCGGTGCAGCAGCGCCTCGAGCGGCGTGCCGACGAGACCGGCGGCGGTCCGGCCGAGCAGCCGCGCGAGAGCGGGGTTGGCGTAGGTGACGGTGCCGTCGCTGTCGACGACCGCGACTCCCGTGGGGCTCTGCTCAGCGAGCAGGGCGACGGGGTCCGGGGTGCTGGGGCCCATGCGACTCCATCGCCCGCGGAGGGGCCGGTCCTGAGGGTTCGGGCCGCGGCCCACCCGTCAGGCGGAGCGGTGCTCCTCGGTGCTACTCGGCGTCGAGGACGTGGAGCAGCGCGAGCAGGCCGCTCACCTCGAGGGCGCGGCGCACGATGGGCGTCGGCCGCAGCACGCGGACGAGGCCGCCGCGCTGCTGGGCGCAGCGGGCCACCCGCGCGAGGAAGGCGAGCCCGGCGCTGTCGAGGAAGGTCACGGCAGAGAGGTCGACGACGAGCACGGTCGCGCCCGACGCCTCGAAGGCGACGGCGGCGGTGCGGAGCTCCTCGCTGCGGTGCAGGTCGATCTCGCCCTCGAGGACGAGCACGGTGGGGACGACCAGATCGACGTGCTCCACCCTCGCCCTCCCCTCGTGCGCGTGCTGCCGGCCCGCCGATCGTCTCACCCGCCCGCGTGCCCCGTCAGGCGTACGCCGTGATCGGCGCCCGCCCCCACCCCGTCGGGGACGTCCACCACGAGCGCGCGGTGGTCGGAGAGCTCGAGCTCCACGGCGTACCCGGTGGCGCCGTCGGGCACCCCGCCGCGGCCGAGCACGTGGTCGAGCTGCACCCGCGGGGTGTGCGCCGGCCAGGTCCGCTCGCTGACGAGCTGGCGCCACTCGCGGCACAGCCAGCGCGGCAGCCCGGCCGGCATGTTGAGGTCGCCGACGAGCACCTGCGGGCGCGGCTCGTCCTCCAGCGCGCCGACCAGCCGGCGCAGCTGCGCGACGTTCCAGCGCGGGACGAACGACAGGTGCGTGTTGGCCACGGTCACCGGCCCGTCCGGCCCCTCGACCACGGCGACGACCGCGGTCCGGGGCTCGTCGCGCACCCACACGAGGCGCTTGCGCTCGCCCGGGTGGCCGAGCCGCAGCGGCGTCACGACGGGCACGGGGCGCAGCCGGACGACCTTCCACGAGATGACGGGCAGGCGGGAGACCAGGGCGATGCCGTACGCCGCCGGCTCGTGCGACCCCACCCCGTCGCACTCCTCGTCCGCGGGTCCGGCGGCGCGCCACGTGCCGCCGGGCGTGCCGACGAGCGCGGGCACGAAGCGCCAGGCCCGGGCGCCGACCGCCTCGGCCACGAGGGCGGTCTGGTCCACGCCGCCGGAGCGCTCCTGGTGCCGGTCGACCTCCTGCAGCGCGAGGACGTCGGCGTCCAGGGTGCGGACGGCGCGGCGCAGCTGCTCGGGGTCGGCGTCCTCGCTCCCCATGGCGCGGCCGGAGAGCAGGTTGAAGGTCGCGATGCGCACGGGGGCGGCATACCCCGTGGCCGGCGCCCTGCCACCCGCACCGCTCGGGCCGGCGGTGCTCAGGCCGGCGGTGCTCAGGCGGGCGGTGCTCAGGCGGGGGGTGCGGTCCAGCGGCCGAGGCGGCCGTGCCGGGAGACCTCGGCGATCCGGTGCTCGGTGCGGGTGCGGGCCTCCGGCGTGACGACGAGCAGCAGCTCGTCGCCGGCGCGCAGGACCGTCCGCGGTGTCGGGACCTCGGCGACCCCCTCGCGCACGACGAGGGCGAGCGACGCGCCCGCCGGGAGCCGCAGCTCGAAGACCTCGACGCCGGCGATCTGCGAACCGGCGGGGACGCGCACCTCGAGCAGGTCCGCGCCGAGCAGGCCGAGCGGGCTGGCCTCGACGTCGATCTCCCGCGCGGCGAGCGGGTCGGCGAGGCGGAGCAGGGTCGCGGCCCTCCCGAGCGTCGGGGCCTGCACGAGCGTGCTCACCACGACGAGGACGAGGACGACGCCGAAGAGCCGCTGCGCGCCGGGGACGTGCTCCACCACCGGCACGGTCGCCAGCACGATGGGGACGCCGCCGCGCAGCCCGGCCCAGGAGAGGAAGGCCCCGTGGCGCCACGGCACCGGCTGCACGCGCAGCCCCCACCGGCGCAGCAGCGCGAACGGCGCGACCGCCACGGCGACCGCCAGCGGTCGGGCGACGAGGAGGAGCACGGCCGAGAGCGCCAGCGCGGGCAGCACGACGCCGGGCAGCCGGGACGGGGACGCGAGCAGCCCCAGCATGACGAACAGGCCGATCTGGGCGAGCCAGCCGAGCCCCTCGACGAAGCCGCGCGTCGCCGGCCGGTGCGGCAGCCGGCCGTTGCCCAGCACCAGCCCGGCGACGTAGACCGCGAGGAAGCCGCTCGCGTGCGGGACGGCGGCCCCGGCGTACGCGAGCACGCAGACCGCGACCACCGCGAGCGGGAAGACGCCGGCGCTCGGGAGCGCGACGCGGCGCAGCGACCAGGCGCCGAGCGCCCCGACCCCGAGCCCGACGGCCGATCCGGCCCCGAGCTCCCAGAGCAGCAGCAGCGGCAGCCGCCAGCCGTCCGACGGCTCCAGCGGCGCCTGCGCGAGGGCGGCGACGACGATGACGACCGGCGCGTCGTTGAACCCGGACTCGGCCTCCAGCGCGCCGGCGAGGCGCTCGGGCAGCGGGACGTGGCGCAGCAGGCTGAAGACCGCGGCCGCGTCGGTCGAGGCCAGCACGGCGCCGAGCAGGGCGGCCGTGCGCAGGTCGAGCCCGAGCAGCGGCTCGGCCAGCAGGGCCGTGACGAGGACCGACACGGCGACGCCGAGGGTCGACAGCGAGGCCGCCAGCCCGACCGAGGAGCGCACGGAGCTCCACCGGGTCGTGAGCCCGCCCTCGGCGAGGATGACGACGAGCGCGGCGTAGCCCAGCACCTGCGCCAGCTGCGGGTCGTCGAAGCGCACGCCCAGCCCGTCCTCGCCGATGAGCATGCCGAGCCCGACGTACAGCACGAGCGAGGGCAGCCCGGTGCCGGCGGACAGCCGCGAGGTCGCGATCGCGAGGAGGAGCACGAGGGCGCCCACGAGGAGCACCGCGTCGAGCTGGCCGACGGTCACGGGCCGTCCGGTCCCGTCGCGAGGCGCACCAGCCCGGTGGGGGTGAGCGCGGCGGTCACGCGCACGTCGTGCTCCTCCGCGGGCAGTGGGCCGTCCACCAGCTCGTCGGCGTGGACCACGGCGGCGAGCAGGGCGCCCGGCCGGGCGCGGGGCAGCGCCCGGTCGTAGGACCCGCCGCCCTGCCCGAGGCGCACCCCCCGCCGGTCGACGGCCAGCGCGGGGACGAGCACGACGTCGGCGAGCGCGAGGGCCGCGGGACCGAGGTCGGGGGAGTCCGGCTCGAGCAGGCGCGGGCGCACCGGCGAGCCCACGACGGCGACGCCCAGGGGGAGCTCGGCCCAGTGCAGGTCGAGGTCGGGGCGCAGCAGCGGGACGAGGACGCGGACGCCCCGCGGGGCGAGGGCGCGCAGGGCGGGGAGGACGTCCGGCTCGCCGGGCACCGGGAGGTACGCCGCGACGCAGCCCGCGCCCGCCGCGGCGGAGGCGGCCAGCAGGACCCGCTCGAGCCCGCGCGCGGCCTCCGCGCGCTCCTCCGCGGACCGGGCCCGGCGCCGGGCCCGCAGCTCCGCGCGCAGCCGCTCCTTGCCCGGGTGGGCAGTCGCGGCCCCGTCGCTCGTCACCGGCACGGGTGACCTGCCGGGGGCGCGCCGGTCACCGGTGGTCAGCGGCGGCCGTCGGGTGGGACCATCTGGGCAGCGTAGGGGAGGACCGCGGTCCCGCGGGGAGCAGCGCCGCTGCTCCGGGCCGTGCGTCCGGGGAAGGGGTGCCGCCGTGGGTCTGCGCTCGCGGCTGTGGGTGGCGGTCACCGCGCTGCTGCTGCTCCCCGTCCTCGTGACCGGGCTGGTGGCCGCGTCGGTGCTGGCGCGCCAGGAGGACGACCGCGCCGGCGAGCGCGCCGGGCTGCAGGCGCAGGCGGTCGCCCAGGCGCTCGTCGCCGAGTGCGGCCGGATGCAGGCCGTCGCCCGCGAGCTCTCGGCGCTGCTCGGCACGGCCACCGCCGCCGAGGTCAGCGCGGCGCTCGCGGAGGTGCAGGGCGACGGGGCGGACTACGCCGGGGTGACCTTCGCCGACGGCCACAGCGCCTCCGTCCCCGCCGGGGCCGAGGACCGCGCCGCGCACGCGGTCGCCTGCCAGGACCGGCTCACCGCGCCCGACCTCGTCGGCCTCGCCGAGCAGCTGCCCGGCGCCCGGCGCGACGCCAGCTCGGGCTCCGGGCCCGAGCGCGCGCGCACCGCGGTGCAGGCCGTCGTGATGGAGACCGTGACGCCGACCTGGCTGCTCACGGCGCTCGGCGGCGTCGGAGGCGCGAAGGGCGGCGGAGCGCTGCTGGCGGTCGACGGGCAGCCCGTCGTGACGACGCTGGGGGACTCCGCGGCGTACCTCCGTCCGGCGGTGCTCGAGGGCGACGAGCAGGCGCACGGCCGCGTCGTGCGCGCGGAGGCCCTCGGACCGCGCAGCCCGGTGACGGTCGTCGTCGCGACCCCGGCGCCGGGCCACGCGCGGCTCTACGCGCTGACCCTGCTCGGCACCGTGCTCGGCTGCCTGCTGGTGGTCGCCCTCGGCCGCGCCGTGTCGCGCGCGCTGACCCGCCCGCTCGCGTCGCTCACGGAGGCCTCCGAGCGCGTCGTCGCCGGCGACCTGGACGCGGCCGTCACCGTGCAGAGCGACGACGAGGTGGGCCGGCTCGGGCGCTCGCTCAACCTCATCACCGCGGAGATGCGGCAGTACCTCGACGCCCTGCAGCGCAGCCGCGACGAGCTGCGCGACAACCTCGAGCGGCTCGGCGAGGCGCTGAGCTCCACGCACGACCTCGAGGGGCTCGTCACCGTCGTGCTCGAGTCCGCGGTCGCCGCCGTCGAGGCGCGCGCCGGCCTGGCCTGGGTCGGCGAGACCGGTCAGCCGTTCCCGCTGGTGGCCGCCCAGGACATCGAGGAGCTCGGCGCCGGGATCGCGCGCCGCGTCGTGCCCGGCGTCGGGGTGCTCGGCTCCGTGGCGGAGCAGGGCGTGGTCGTCCGCGGCCTGCTGGGCGACGGGCCGGGCCAGCTCGTGCCCGGGCCGGGCGACCCGGCCGGGCAGCACGTCCTCGCCGTGCCGCTGCGCGGCTCCACGGGCGTGACGGGCGTGCTCGCGCTGGTGGGGCGCCAGGACGGGCGGCCGTTCGACGCGCGGCAGGAGGAGGAGATCCGCACCCTCGCCTCCCAGGCGGGCATCGCCGTCGACAACGTGCTGCTGCACCGCGAGACCGAGCGGCTCGCGATCACCGACCCGCTGACCGGTCTGTGGAACTTCCGCTACCTCTCGATGAGCCTCGCCCGGGAGATCGAGCGGGCGAGCCGGTTCGAGCGCACGCTCGCCGTCCTCATGCTCGACATCGACCACTTCAAGGCGATCAACGACACGTACGGCCACGCCCGCGGCGACGCGGTGCTCCGCGAGTTCGCGATGCGGGTGGGCCAGCAGGTGCGCGAGGTCGACGTGCTGGCGCGCTACGGCGGTGAGGAGTTCGTCCTCACCCTGCCCGAGACCTCGCTGGAGGGGGCGGCGCAGCTCGCCGAGCGGATCCGCGTCGCGGTCGAGGTCCCGCACTTCGGTGCCGGTGCGGCCGAGCTGCCGGTGCCGGTGACGGTCTCGATCGGCGTCGCGGCGTACCCCCTGCACGGGAGCACGCCCGCGGCGCTGCTGCGCGCGGCGGACACGGCGCTGTACGACGCGAAGCGGGGCGGGCGCAACCGCTGGGGGGTCGCGGCGGTCACCTCGGGGACCGGGGCCTGAACGCCGTCCGGACAGTCGGTGGACGGGATCCGCAGTGGGGTGGGGACCGCCGGAGTGCCGGGGACGCCGTCGGCGGGCCCCACTAGGGTCGGGGCATGACGACGAGCAGCGTGACGAAGGCCGTGATCCCGGCGGCGGGGCTGGGCACCCGCTTCCTGCCCGCGACCAAGGCGGTGCCCAAGGAGATGCTCCCGGTCGTCGACACCCCGGCGATCGAGTACATCGTCGAGGAGGCCGTGCGCGCCGGCCTCGGCGACGTCCTGCTCGTGACCGGCCGCGGGAAGCGCCCGCTCGAGGACCACTTCGACCGCAACGTCGAGCTCGAGGAGGCGCTGGAGTCCAAGGGCAAGGACGACGCCCTCGCCGCGGTCCGCCGCTCCACCGAGCTCGCCCAGGTGCACTACGTCCGCCAGGGCGACCCCAAGGGCCTGGGCCACGCGGTGCTCGTCGCGAAGGCGCACGTCGGCGACGAGCCGTTCGCCGTGCTGCTGGGCGACGACCTCATCGACGCCCGCGACCACCTGCTCGAGCAGATGCTCGCCGTGCGCGCCGAGCGCGGCGGCAGCGTCATCGCCCTGCTCGAGGTGCCGGCCGAGTCCATCAGCCTCTACGGCGCGGTCGCGGTCGAGGCCGCCGACGGCGACGTCGTCACGGTCACCGACCTCGTCGAGAAGCCGCCGGCCGACGAGGCGCCGAGCAACCTCGCCATCATCGGGCGCTACGTCCTCGACCCCGCCGTCTTCGGGGTCCTGGAGCAGACCGCTCCCGGTCGCGGCGGCGAGATCCAGCTCACCGACGCGCTCCGCACGCTCGCCTCGCTCCCCGCCCAGCAGGGCGGCGGCGTCAGCGGCGTCGTCTTCCGCGGCCGGCGCTACGACACCGGCGACAAGCTCGACTACGTCAAGGCGGTCGTGCGGCTCGCCAGCGAGCGCGAGGACATCGGCCCGGAGCTGCGCTCCTGGCTGCAGGAGTTCGTCGCGGGCTGAGGCCGGGCACGCTGCTCTGCAGCCGGCCCGACCCCGTGCCCGCCCCTCCGGACCGCAGGAGCCCGACCGACCGTGACCTCCCCCCGCAGCGTCGACGACCACCTCGCCCGCGTGCTCGAGCGGATCCCGCTGCTGCACCCGCTGGAGGTGCAGCTGCTGGAGGCGCACGGCTGCGTGCTGGCCGAGGACGTCACCGCGCCCACCGACCTGCCGCCCTGGGACAACAGCGGCATGGACGGCTACGCGGTGGTCGCAGCCGACGTGGAGCACGCCGTCGCTGAGTCGCCGGTCGTGCTGCCCGTCGTCGGTGACGTCCCGGCGGGCAGCCAGGTCAGCCACCGGGTCCAGCCGGGCCAGGTGGTGCGGATCATGACCGGCGCCCCCATGCCCGAGGGCGCGGACGCCGTCGTCCCCGTGGAGTGGACGGACGCCGGCACGGAGAGCGTCACCGTGCGGCAGGCCGCCGCGCTCGGGCAGCACGTGCGCCGGCGGGGGGACGACGTGCGCGCGGGCGAGGTCGTCCTGCCGCAGGGCACCCGGCTCGGCCCGGCCCACGTGGGCCTGCTCGCCGCGGTGGGCCGCGCGCGGGTCCGCGTCCACCCGCGGCCGCGGGTCGTCATCATCTCGACGGGCAGCGAGCTCGTGGAGCCCGGCGCCGCGCTCGGGCACGGGCAGATCCCCGACTCCAACGGCCCCGGCCTGACCGCCGCCGCGCGCGAGGCGGGAGCGGTGGTCTACCGCGTCGGCATCGTGCCCGACGACCCCACGACGCTGTTGTCCACGATCGAGGACCAGCTGGTCCGCGCCGACCTCGTCCTGACGACCGGCGGGGTCAGCGCGGGAGCGTACGACGTGGTCAAGGAGGTGCTCAGCGGCCTCGGGACGGTGGAGTTCACCCCCGTCGCGATGCAGCCGGGCAAGCCGCAGGGCTTCGGGACCGTGGGCCCGGACGCGACGCCGATCTTCACGCTGCCCGGCAACCCGGTGAGCGCGCACGTGTCGTTCGAGGTGTTCGTCCGCCCGGCGATCCGCCGGATGCTCGGCTTCGCGCCGCTGCAGCGGCCGGTCGTGCGGGCGCGCAGCACGGCCGAGCTCTCCTCCCGGCCGGGCGTCCGGCAGTTCCTCCGGGGCGTGCTGACGACCGGTGCCGACGGCGTGGCCGAGGTGGCCCCCGCCTCCGGCCAGGGCTCGCACCTGCTCGCCGGGCTCGCCCGCGCCAACGCCCTCATCGTGCTCCGCGAGGAGGTCGAGGCGGTGGCCGCCGGCGACGAGGTCGAGGTCATGGTGCTCGAGCGGCGGGCCTCGTGAGCGAGCGGCTCACCCATGTCGACGAGCGCGGGGTCGCGCGGATGGTGGACGTCTCGGCGAAGGCCGTGACGACGCGCACGGCCGTCGCGTCGGGCCGCCTGCGCACCTCGCCCGAGGTCGTGGCGCTGCTGCGCGGCGAGGGCGTGCCGAAGGGCGACGCGCTGGCCGTGGCACGCATCGCCGCGATCGCCGGCGCGAAGCGCACCGCGGACCTGCTGCCGCTGTGCCACCCGCTGCCGCTGCACGCCGTCGACGTCGAGCTCGAGGTGGTCGACGACGGGGTCGCGATCACCGTCGAGGTGACCACCGCGGAGCGCACCGGTGTCGAGATGGAGGCGCTCACGGCAGTGGCCGTCGCCGGGCTCAACCTCATCGACATGGTCAAGGCCGTCGACAAGGCCGCGAGCATCACCGACGTCCGGGTCGAGCGGAAGTCCGGCGGCCGCTCGGGGGAGTGGGTGCGCCCGTGAGCACGCCCACCACGCCGCTCCGCGCGCTGGTCGTCGTCGCGTCGAACCGCGCCGCCGCCGGGGTCTACGCCGACCGCGGAGGGCCCGTGCTGGTCGAGGGGCTGCGCGCCCTCGGCTTCGCGGTCGACGGCCCGCAGGTGGTGCCCGACGGCGCGCCCGTCGAGGAGGCGCTGCGGGCGGCGGTGGCCGCCGCGTACTCCGTCGTGCTCACCACCGGCGGGACCGGCCTGTCGCCGACCGACCGCACGCCCGAGGCCACCCGCGCCGTCGGGGAGCGCGAGGTCCCGGGCATCGGCGAGGCGCTGCGGGCCGACGGCGTTCGCCGGGGAGTGCCCACCGCCCTGCTCTCGCGCGGGACCGCGGTCGTGGCCGGGCGCACGCTCGTCGTCAACGTCGCCGGGTCGACCGGCGCCTGCCGCGACGCCCTCGAGGTCCTCGGCCCGGTGCTGGCCCACGCCGCCGACCAGGTGCGCGGCGGTGACCACCCGCAGGCGGAGCCGTGACCGGCGCCCCGGGCTGGCCGGTGCAGCTGCAGGAGGAGCGGGTGGGGCTGCGCCCGATCCGCCGCTCCGACGCGGGGACCTGGCGCGCGCTGCGGCTGCGCAACTCGTCGTGGCTGCAGCGCTGGGAGGCCACGCCGCCGGACCCGCGATCGCCGGCGGTGTCGTTCGGGGCGACCGTGCGCTACCTGCGGACCGAGGCGCGGGCGGGCCGGGCCATGCCGTTCGTCGTGACGTGGGACGGCGTGCTCGTCGGCCAGGTGACGGTCAGCGGGATCACGCGCGGCTCGCTCTGCTCGGCGCAGATCGGCTACTGGGTCGACGAGGGCCACGCGGGGCGCGGGATCATCCCGACCGCGGTCGCCCTCGCCGTCGACCACTGCTTCGTCGCCGGCGGCATGCACCGGATCGAGATCAACATCCGCCCGGAGAACACCGCCAGCCTGCGCGTCGTCGAGAAGCTCGGCTTCACCGACGAGGGGCTGCGCCGGCGCCTGCTCCACATCGACGGCGACTGGCGCGACCACCGGTCGTTCGCGCTGCTCGCGGAGGACGTGCCGGGCGGGCTGCTGGAGCGCTGGCGGCGGGTCCGGTCCGTCGGCCGCTGAGGGACGACACGCCGGGGAGCGATCTCCCTGGTCAGCAAGGGTCCCGGGCCTAGCCTCGGAGATCGTGACCGGCCTCATCTTCGGGACCATCATCGCGGCCTGGGCCGCGGTCCTCGTACCCATGTGGCTGCGCCGCCACGACGAGCGCAACGAGGCCAGGTCGGCGGAGCGCTTCTCCACCGCGATGCGCGTCCTCTCGCGCCGCGGCAGCGCCGCCCGACCCCCCGTCCCCGGGCGGGGCCGCTCCGTCGTGATGCCGGAGCGCCAGCGCGTGGCCGACGTGCACGTGACGGGCCCGGCGCGGCCGCGCCGCTCCGTGGTGCCGCTGCGCGCGGTGCGCTCCGCGGTCGTGCGGCCCGTCCAGGCCCGGGTCGCCGCGCGGCCCGCTGCCGCCGAGCGGCCCACGGCCCGGCCGGCTCCCGCCCGCACCGCTCCTGCTCGCGGTGCTGCTGCTCCCGCTCCGCGTGCCGCCGCGCGCCCCGGGCCGAGGAGCGCCACCGCCCGCCCGGCGTCCGCGCGTCCGGGCGCCCCGCGCCCCTCCCGCCCGCGCCCCGGGCGCACCAGCCTGGTCGTCCGCCGCCGGCGCACGCTGCTCGGGCTGGCGGCGCTCGTCGCGCTGACCGGGCTGCTCGGGCTCGCCGGCGTGCTGCCGCTGTGGCCGGCGGTCCTCGCGGTGCTGCTGCTCGCCGCGTACGTCGTGCACCTGCGGGCGCAGGCCCGCGTCACTGCCCAGGCCGCCCGCCGGCGCAGCGCGACCGCCCAGCGCACCGCCGCCCGCCAGGTCCGCCTCGGCACGGCCGAGCGCCTGCGCCGCGCCGCCCGCCGCCACCTCGCCTCCCCGGGCGCCGAGGAGGCCCCGCTGGAGGACCTGCTCGCCGAGGACGGGGGCTGGGACCCGCGCGAGGTGCCGCTGCCGACGTACGTGACGAAGCCCGCGGCGCCGCGGCTGCCTGACACGGCGGTGTCGGCGTTCTGGGGCGACGCGGAGCGCGACGACCTCGAGGTGGCGGCGCCGGCAGCACCGCGTACGCCGCCGCCCGTGGTCGACGAGGCCGACGAGGCGCTGGACGACGAGCTCGGCGCGATCCTCGAGCGCCGCCGCGTGGTCGGCGAGTAGCGCTCCCCGGGTGTGAACGGGGGCACCCAGTGGCGCTCCGGCGCCCACTGGGTGCCCCCGTTCGCTCGGCAGGGGGCGGGAGAGCGCCCGTGCGCAGGCCGTCCCCCCCGTCGGCTATGATGTCCGACGTCTCGGGGCTGTAGCGCAGTCCGGTAGCGCACCTCGTTCGCATCGAGGGGGTCAGGGGTTCGAATCCCCTCAGCTCCACCCCAGACACCCGCAGGGCCCGGTCCACGACCGGGCCCTGCGGCGTCCCTCCCTCAGTCCGCGCCGGTGCCCGCCGTGACCAGCCCCGCCTCGTACGCCGCGATGACGGCCTGGGCGCGGTCGCGGAGCTCGAGCTTGGCGAAGATTCGGCTGATGTGCGTCTTCACCGTCGCCTCGCTGACGTGCTCCGCCGTGGCGATCTCGGCGTTCGAGAGCCCCCGGGCGACGAGCACGAGCACCTCGCGCTCGCGCGGCGTGAGGACCTGGAGGGTGCGCGCGGCGCCGGGCCCGCGGGGAGCCGTGCGGACGAAGTGGGCGATGAGCCGGCGCGTCACCGAGGGGGCGAGCAGCTCGTCGCCGGCGGCCACGGTGCGGACCGCGGCCGCGAGGTCGGCGGCCCGGACGTCCTTGAGCAGGAAGCCGCTCGCGCCCGCGGCCAGCGCGTCGTAGACGAGGTCGTCGAGGTCGAAGGTCGTCAGCGCGAGCACCCGCGCCGGCGACGCGAGCTGCTGCAGCCGCCGGGTCGCCGCGATGCCGTCGAGGCGCGGCATGCGGATGTCCATGACGACGACGTCGGGGCGCGTCTCGAGGACCGTCGCGACGGCCGCCTCGCCGTCCCCAGCCGTGCCGACGACCTCGAGGTCCGGCTCGGCGTCGAGCAGGGCGCGCAGCCCGTCACGGACGAGGTCCTGGTCGTCGACGACGACGAGGCGGATCACGGGGCCAGCTGCGGCACGGCGGCAGCGGTGTCCGGGCCGTCGACGACGGCGGTCGGGATGACGGCGCGCACCCGGAACCCCGTCTGCGTCGGGCCCGCCTCCAGCGTCCCGTCGACGAGGGCGAGCCGCTCGCGCATGCCGATGAGGCCACGGCCCGTCCCCGGCGAGCCGGCGCGGCCTCCTCCCGCGTCGGCGACCTCGACGACGAGGCCGCCGGCCTCCTGGCGGACCGAGGCGACCGCCCGCGCTCCCGGGGCGTGCTTCAGGCAGTTGGTGAGCGCCTCCTGCACCACCCGGTACGCCGTCAGCTCCACCGTCGCCGGGAGCGCCGGCAGGTCGTCCGCGCGCTCCAGCTCCACCTGCAGCCCGGAGGCGCGCAGCGTCTCGACGAGGGCGTCCAGCGCCGCGAGCGACGGGGTCGGCGAGGTGGTGCTCGTCGCGTCCCCCGCGAGCAGCGTCAGCAGCCGGCGGAGCTCGACGAGCGCGTCCCGCGCGGTCCGCTCGACCGCGAGCAGCGCCTGGTCGGTGACCTCGGGCCGTGCCGGCAGCGCCTGGCGCCCGACCTGCGCCTGGATCACGACGACCGAGACCGCGTGGGCGACGATGTCGTGCAGCTCGCGGGCGATCGCCGCGCGCTCGGCGGCGGTAGCGGCGGCGATCTGCTCCTCGCGCTCGCGCTGCAGGCGGTCGACGTGCCGCTCGAGCCGGCCGATGGAGCCGTGCCGGGCGCGCATCGCCAGTCCGGTCACCCAGGCGACGGCGAACAGCCCGAGCCCGAACACCACGTCGCCGGTGCCGTGGACGTGGGGGTCGCGCAGCAGGTGCACCACGGCCGTCGCCCCCGCGAGGGCGCCGACGAGGCCCGGGCGCCGGCCGTACGCCGTGCCCGAGTAGACCGTGAGCAGCACGGCCACGAAGACCGTCCCGGCCTCCGCGCCACCCCAGACGAGCGACGCGCCGCCGAGCAGGCCGAGCACGGTGGCGCTCGACGCCACGGGCCAGCGGCGGCGGACGAGCAGCGCCAGGCAGAGCAGCGCGACGAGCACCGCCGCGGCAGGGCGCGGGCCGGGGAGCACGGGGGCGCCGTCGTACTCCGCGCGCCCGAACACCTCCACCTGCCCGGTGACGCAGAGGACCGCGGCGATGGCGCCGTCGATGAGGAGCCGGGGTGGGCGTCGCGCGAGCACGTCGTCACGGTAGGGCGCGCCCGCCCCACGCGCGTCGGACTCCGGGGGCATCCGTGGCCCGACGTCCACCCGTAGGGGGACGCCGAGGATCCCGCCGTACGCCGACGCGCGGTGCGGTCCCCGGCGGCGAGAGTCGGGTCCGCACCGACCGGCGGCAGACCGCCGCCCACCGACCCCAGGAGCCCGCCGTGCCGATCCGTCCCCTCCCCCTGCTCGCCGCCGCCGGCTGGACCGCGGAGGCGCTGCTCGTGCTGCGCTACCCGCAAGGCGACTCCGGTTGGGGCGCCCCTGGCCGGCTCGTCGAGCTGGCGTTCGTCGTCGCGCTCGTCGGGAGCGCGACCTGCCTGCCGGACGTGCGGGACCGGTTGCGGGTGCGCGCTGCGGGCCGGGCCGCGACGGTCGTCGCCCTCGTCGGACTCGCCGCGCTCGTGGTCGCGTCGGTCGTGAGCCTCGTCGCGGGGGGCAACACCCTCGGCCTCGTCTTCGTCGTCGGTCTCGGGCTGGTGCTGCTCTCCCTGCTGGTGCTGGCGCTCGACGGCCTCACCGCGCCCGGCCCGCGCTGGCCTGCACCGCTTCCGCTGCTCGGCCTGGTCGTCGCGATCGGGCTGGGGGACCACGGCGGCGGCCTCCTCCTCGGGATCCTCTTCCTCGGCTGGGCCGTCCGGGCCGTCCGCAGCCGCACGAGGGCGACGTCCCCCGTCACCGTCGCGGGCTGAGCACCCGTCGCGAGGTGGGGCGTGAACGATGCGTGTGCGCTTCGCGTTCCCGCGCCGGAACACAGGAAGCGCTTCGATTCCTATTCGGTTACGCAGCCGACATGCTCCACCTCGTTCTGCGACATACGCCGCTGCCACGGTGCGGGGGTCCATCTCCCCGCGCCAAGGAGCGCTCGTGAGCATCGATTCCCAGAAGGGTGCCGGGCTCCCCGCCCAGGGCACACCACCCGTCGTCCCGCCCTCGGCCCCGCACTCCGCGGTCGAGAAGCAGGTGGCACGCAGCTACAACAGCGCTGTCGCCAACGAGACCCTCGAGGACTACTCGCTGCGCTACGCGCCGAAGTCCTTCCGCCGCTGGTCCGAGTACACCGTGGCGACCACGGCGCTCGGCGGCATCGCGTACCTCGCCGACTTCGCCATCGGTGCGTCGATCGCGATCTCCCACGGCTTCGAGAATGCGCTCGCCTCGGTGCTCGTGGCAGCCCTGGTCATCTTCCTCACGGGCATCCCGATCTCGTACTACTCGGCCCGCTACAACATCGACATGGACCTGCTCACGCGTGCCGCGGGCTTCGGCTACCTCGGCTCGACGCTGACCTCCATCGTCTACGCGAGCTTCACGTTCATCTTCTTCGCGCTCGAGGGCTCGATCATGGCCCAGGCGTTCCACCTGGGCTTCGGGCTGCCGCTCTGGATCGGGTACGCGGTGGCGTCGCTCATCGTCATCCCCATCGTCATCTTCGGCATGACGGCGATGGCGAAGCTGCAGGTGTGGACGCAACCGGTCTGGCTGACGCTGATGTTCGCGCCGTTCGTCTTCGTCGCCATCAAGGACCCGCACTCGTACGCCGCGTTCACGCACTGGAGCGGCGGGACGGACGTGAAGGGGGGCTCGACGTTCAGCGCGGTCGGGTTCGGGGCCGGCATGGGTGTCGCACTCTCGCTGATCGCCCAGATCGGCGAACAGGTGGACTACCTGCGCTTCATGCCCGACAAGACCGCGGCGAACGCGAAGAAGTGGTGGACCGCCGTGCTGGCGGCGGGTCCGGGCTGGGTCGTCCTGGGCGCGTTCAAGCAGATCGGCGGAGCGTTCCTCGCCTTCCTCATCGTGGCCTCGGCCGGGACGGTCGTGGCCGACGAGCCCATCGAGCAGTTCCGCCACGGTCTCGGCGTCTACATCACCGCAGGCACGCTCGGGGTGGCGGTCTTCTTCGTGGTGCTGTCGCAGATCAAGATCAACGTGGTCAACGCGTACTCGGGATCGCTGTCCTGGTCGAACTTCTTCTCGCGGCTGCTGCACTACCACCCCGGCCGCGTCGTGTGGATCTTCTTCAACATCGGCATCGCGCTGACGCTGATGGAGGCCAATGTCTTCAGCTTCCTCAACACCGTTCTGGGGTTCTACTCCAACGTCGCGATCGCGTGGATCGGCGCCATCGTCGCCGACCTCGTCATCAACAAGCCGCTGGGGCTCAGCCCGAGCATCGTGGAGTTCAAGCGGGCGCACCTCTACAACTTCAACCCCGTGGGCTTCGTCTCGATGCTCATCGGGTCGGCGGTCTCGATCGTCGCCTTCGAGTGGGGCTTCGGACACGGCACGTTCGGGACCTACGCGCAGGCGTTCTCCCCGTTCATCGCCCTGGCGCTGGCCTTCGTGCTCTCGCCGGTCTTCGCGGTGCTGACCAAGGGCAAGTACTACATCGCCCGCGAGGACACCCTTCCCGAGCCGCTCACGGTCGACGGGCAGCTCTCCGGGGTGAGCATGGAGTGCGGTGTCTGCACCGACCACTTCGAGCGGCCGGACATGGCGTACTGCCCCTTCCACAGTAGCGCGATCTGCTCGCTGTGCTGCAGCCTGGACAAGGCCTGCCACGACATGTGCAAGAAGGGCGGCGCGAGCAGCGGTCCTGTCGACCTCACGCTCACCCGCGCCTCGAGCTGATCCTGTGCCCACCTACGCCTACTCGTGCTCCTCGTGCGGGCTCTTCGACGTCGTCCGCCCAATGAGCGGCGTCGCGGCCGAGGAGCGCTGCCCAGGCTGCACGAGCCTGGCAGCACGGGTGTTCTCCGTGCCGGCCCTGCGGCGCACGTCCGCAGGGCTGGCCCGCGCCCTCACCACGGCGGAGTCCTCCGCGGACGCACCCGCGGTGGCGCGGCGCGCACCCCGCCCCGAGTCCGCGAGCCCGACACCCGTACGCGCCGCACCGGGCAAGCCCGCCCTCCCTCGTCCCTGACGTCCCCACGGCAAGGAGCCTCGATGCCAGAAGTGATCTTCTCCGTCGACCCGCAGAAGTCCATGCGCGACCAGGAGGTGCCGGGCCACAACCGCTGGCACCCCGACATCCCCGCGGTCGCGACCGTGAAGCCCGGGACGTCGTTCCGGCTGGAGTGCAGGGAGTGGACCGACGGGCAGATCGGCAACAACGACTCGGCGGACGACGTCCGCGACGTCGACCTCACCGTCGCCCACATGCTCAGCGGGCCGATCTCCATCGAGGGCGCCGAGCCCGGCGACCTGCTCGTCGTCGACATCCTCGACCTCGGCCCGATCCCGCAGCAGGAGGGGGACGTCTGCGGGCAGGGCTGGGGCTACACCGGCATCTTCGCCAAGACCAACGCCGGCGGCTTCCTCACGGACTACTACCCGGACGCGGCGAAGGCGATCTGGGACTTCTCCGGGCAGGTGGCGACCTCACGCCACCTCCCGGGTGTCTCCTACACGGGCATCACCCACCCGGGGCTCTTCGGCACGGCGCCCTCGGCCGAGCTGCTGGCGCGGTGGAACGCGCGCGAGCAGGCGCTTATCGACACCAACCCGACGCGCGTGCCGGACCTCGCGCTGCCCCCGCTCGAGGCCGGCGCGCTGGCGGGGACGGCGTCGGGTGCTCTCTCGGCGCAGATCGCGCGGGAGGGGGCGCGTACCGTGCCCGCGCGGGAGAACGGCGGCAACCACGACATCAAGAACTTCACCCGTGGCAGCAGGGTGTTCTACCCGGTCCACGTGGAGGGAGGGAAGCTGTCGGGCGGGGACCTGCACTTCTCGCAGGGCGACGGCGAGATCACCTTCTGCGGGGCCATCGAGATGGGGGGCTTCATCGACCTCCACGTCGACCTCATCAAGGGCGGCATGGAGACCTACGGCGTCACCACCAACCCCATCTTCATGCCGGGGCGGGTGGAGCCGCGCTACTCGGAGTTCCTCACCTTCATCGGCATCTCGGTCGACCACGAGACCGACACCAACGCGTACCTCGATGCGACGCTGGCCTACAAGCGGGCCTGCCTCAACGCCGTGGAGTACCTCAAGAAGTTCGGCTACAGCGGCGAGCAGGCCTACCTCCTGCTCGGCAGCGCGCCGATCGAGGGGCGCATCAGCGGCGTGGTCGACATCCCGAACGCGTGCTGCTCGCTCTACCTGCCGACGGAGATCTTCGACTTCGACATCAAGCCCTCCGCCGCTGGGCCGGTGCTGGCCGACCGGGGGGCGTGCGCCCTCACCAGCTGAGGGTGTGATCCTCGTCGCGACGGGGCCGGAGGCGGAACGCCACCGGCCCCGTCGTGCGTTCCGGCGTCGTGACCGTCACCAGCTCCGCTCCCGCCGGCCTCCTGCGCACGCCGCAGGGCCGTTTCGTCGTCGTCGCCGTGGCCGAGGCCGTCTCCTGGGTGGGGCTGCTCATCGGCATGCTGTTCAAGTACGCGCTGGCGCACGACGCGATCGGTGTGCACGTCTTCGGCCCGATCCACGGCGTCGTGTTCGTCGCGTACGTCGTGCTGGCGGTCCTCGCCGCGCGGGCGCAGCGCTGGGACGCGCGGACGACCGTCCTCGCGCTGCTCGCCAGCATCCCGCCGCTGTTCACGCTCGTCTTCGAGCGCTGGGCGGCGCGGACGGGCCGGCTGTAGGGCGTCAGCCGGGCATCAGCCAGGAGTCGAGTCCGGCTGCGGGACCGGCGGCGGCACGCTCGCCCGCGGGCTCGCCGTGCCCGCGCTCGCGCTCGGGGAGGGCGTCGGCGTGGGTGAGGGGCTGGCCACGGTCGGCGTCGGCGTGGGGGTCGCTTCCCGGGTGGGGCTGGGCGTCGGGGTCGCGGCCGCCGTCGGGGTCGGGGTGGGCTTCGGCGTGCGCTCCGCGCGCGGCGTCGCTCGGGGGGCCGGGGTGTCGTCCTGGGTGCCGCTCGCGGGCGTCGCCGGCTTGACGAGCAGGTAGACGACGAGCACGGCCACGAAGGCGGCCAGCAGGAACCAGGTCGAGCGGCGGACGGGCGGCAGCTGCCTCACGGCGCCTCCTCCGGCTGGGCGGGCGCGGCGGCGGCCGTCGCGGGGTCGCTGGGCTCGGCGGCCACCGTGATCGTGCCCGAGGCGAGGATCCCCTCCCGCAGGAAGGCGTCGGCGACCCGGCCGCGCAGAGCCCGCGCGACGTCGAACTGCTTGCCGGGCAGGGTGCGCGCGACGACGCGGATCGAGAACGTGTCGACGTCGATGGTCTCGACGCCCATCACCGAGGGCGCGTCGAGCAGCAGCGGCTGCAGCTCAGGGTCGTCGAAGGCGTCCTGGCAGGTCTGGCGCAGGATCCTGCTCGCCTGCTCGACGGTCACGTGCGCCGGCACCGGCACGTCGACCACGGCACGGGCCCAGCCGCGCGAGAGGTTCGTGACCTGGACGATCTGGCCGTTGGGCGTGGTGATGACCTCGCCGTCGATGGACCGCACGCTCGTGACCCGCAGGGTCACGTCCTCCACCGTGCCGACCGCGGGCGCAGGGGTGCCGATGACCGCCATGCGGATGACGTCGCCGTAGCCGTACTGGCGCTCGGTGATGATGAAGAACCCGGCGAGCAGGTCCTGGACGATGCGCTGCGCGCCGAAGCCGAGCGCGACGCCGGCGACGGTCGCCGGCGCGACGAGGCCGGTCAGCGGGATCCCGAAGTCGCGGGCCACGAGCACGGCGGTGACGCACCAGATGACGACGATCGTCGCCCAGGTCAGCACCTGCGCGACCGCGTGCCGGTGCTTGGCGGCCTCCGAGCGGACGAGCGCGTCCTCCTCCTGGGCGCGCGCGTCGATGCGGGAGGTCAGCAGCTCGCCGACCCACCCGATGGTGCGCGTCACGAGGATCGCGCCCAGCACGAGCAGGACGATCTCGAGGCCCGAGCCGCGGAGCCAGTGGCCGAGGTGGGAGAGGTTGTCGGTCAGCGTCACGGCGTCCTAGATCCAGCTCTTGAACCACATGCGGGCGTACCAGTCCTGGTAGGGGATGTGCTGCGCGGTGAGGATCGGCCACAGGTAGGCGAAGTCGGCCGCCACCAGCAGGAGGTACGCACCGGCGACGGCCGCCCCCCAGGTGCGTCTCGTGCCGGAGGCGTCGGGCGGGCCGAGCACGAGCCCGACGCAGTACGCCACGGCGAGCGCCGCGAAGGGCGCGAAGACCACGGCGTAGAAGGAGAAGATCGTGCGCTCCTGGTAGTTGAACCAGGGGAGGTAGCCGGCCAGCAGCGGGACGAGGATGGCCGCGGCCCGCCAGTCGAGGCGGCCGAGCGCGCGGTAGCCGAGGACGACCAGCGCGGGGATGACGGCCCACCACAGGGCCGGAGTGCCCAGGGCGGTGATGGCGGCCGCGCACTTGTCGGCGCCGCAGTCGGTGGGGGCTGCGGTGCCCGTCGGGAACCAGAAGGCGACGGGACGGCCGAGCAGCAGCCAGGACCAGGGGTTCGACTGGTAGAGGTGCGGGGTGTGGAGGTGGACGTTGAAGTCCCACATCTGGTGGTGGTAGTACCACAGCTCCTTGAGCGCCTCGAAGGGCAGCAGCGGGTAGCGGTCCTTGTTGCCCGGGCCCCAGTTGTCGGTGCAGGCGACGCCGCCGCCCGCGTGGTAGACCGCGGGCTGCGTGGCGTTGGCCCAGTCGCGGAAGCAGGCGTGGGCGTCGTCGGAGAGGAACCAGCCCGTCCACGAGGCGAGGTAGACGGCGAGCGGCACGAGCAGCAGGTAGACCGCGATGAGCGGCACATCGCGGACGAGCGTGCTGAGCCACGGGGAGTCGGCACCCGCGACCCGGCGCGCGCCGATGGTCCAGGCGAGCGCGAGCAGCCCGAACGCGACGATGAAGAAGACGCCGTTCCACTTGGTGCCGCACGCGAGGCCGGAGAAGAGGCCCGCGGCGAGCAGCCACGGGCGCAGCCCGAGCCCGGCCCGCCCGTCCCCGCCCTCGTCCAGCCGCCGGGCCAGCCTCCGCCGGGTCCAGTCGCGGTCGACGACGACGCAGCCGAAGGCGCAGAGCACCCAGAAGGTCAGCACCGGGTCGAGCAGCGCGGTGCGGCTCTCGACGAGGTGCAGCCCGTCGAGGCAGAGCAGCAGCCCCGCGACGCAGCCGAGCAGGGTCGAGCGGAACAGCCGCCGCCCGATGCGGGCCAGCAGCACGATGCCGAGGGTGCCGAGCAGGGCGACGGAGAGCCGCCAGCCGAACCCGTCCACGCCGGGGTGGTAGCCGCCGACCTTCTCGCCGAGGGCGATGACCCACTTGCCGATCGGGGGGTGGACGACGAAGTTCGGCGCCGGGTCGGAGACGGGGCCGTCGTAGGGGACGGCGTACTCGACGTGGTTGTGCAGGTAGGACTGGGCCTCCTGCGCGTAGTACTTCTCGTCGAAGATCCAGCCCGTGCCCGGGTCGCCGAGGTGGTAGAACCGCAGGAGCCCGCCGAGGAGCCCCACCAGCAGCGGGCCGACCCAGCCGAGCAGGCGGTCGGAGGGCATGGCGGTCACCAGCCGCTCGCGCGCGGCGGCCGAGAAGCCCCGGGAGCGGGGACCGCGGTCCGCGCGCACATGCGCGGCAGGGATCAGGGTCGTCGCCACGCCCGCCATCGTAGGGTCGCTGTCCGGCGCCGGTCCGCTGTGCGGTCGTAGGGTCGCGGCCATGGCGCGCTACGGGACGCAGTACGGCCCCGACATCACCTTCCTCGGCGTGGAGCGCTGCGACTGGGCGGACCCGTCGACCTACGCCGGTGCCGACGTCGTCGTGCTCGGCGCGCCCTTCGACGGCGGCACCTCGCACCGCCCCGGCACCCGCTTCGGGCCGAGCGCGGTGCGCCAGGCCTGCTACCTGCCGCACGACGGCTCGCGCCCGTCGGTCGCGCTGCGCGTCGACGCGCTCCGCGACCTGCTCGTCTACGACGCGGGCGACGTCGAGATGTTCTCCGGCGACGCGGTGCGGTCCGTCCGCGACCTCGAGGAGGCGGTCGCGGCGGTCGCCGCGACGGGCGCGGTGCCTGTCGTGCTCGGCGGCGACCACACGATCGCCTGGCCCGACGCCGCCGGGGTCGCGCGGCACGTCGGTCAGGGCCGGGTCTCGATGGTCCACTTCGACGCGCACGCCGACACCGGCGACGTGGAGTTCGGCTCGCTCGTCGGGCACGGGCAGCCGATGCGCCGGCTCATCGAGAGCGGCGCGGTGCGGGGCGACCGGTTCCTCCAGGTCGGGCTGCGCGGCTACTGGCCGGGCCCGCAGACGCTGGCGTGGATGGCCGAGCAGGGCATGCGGTCGTACGAGATGACCGAGATCACGGCCCGCGGCCTCGACGAGTGCCTCACCGAGGCCTCCGCCATCGCGACCGACGACTGCGACGGGGTGTTCCTCTCGGTCGACATCGACGTCTGCGACCCGGGGCACGCGCCGGGCACGGGGACTCCGGAGCCCGGCGGGCTGACCGCGCGCCAGCTGCTCGACAGCGTGCGGCGGCTGGCGTACGAGCTGCCGGTCGTCGGCGTCGACGTGGTGGAGGTGTCGCCGCCGTACGACACGGCGGAGGTCACGGCGTACCTCGCCAACCGGGTCGTGCTCGAGGCGCTGTCGGGCATGGCCCGGCGGCGGCGCGACGCGCAGGACGGGACGACGTGGGACCCGCGCCAGCCGCTGCTCGAGGGCCGCTGACCGCCGTCGGCTACGCGGTCCAGACCAGCTCGAAGCGCTCGAAGAGCACCTCGTCGCTCGCCGGGTCGAAGGGCACGCCCTCGCGCTCGCCCTGGCGGAGGAAGTAGCGCAGGTGGCCCTCGAGCCAGGACGCGCGGGTCCGGTCGCCCTCGCCCTCGTCCCAGGCGAAGGCGTCGTCCACGCTGTCGAGCAGGCCGGTGCGGACCTCGGTCGTGCGGAGGACGGCCCGTGGTGTCCCCGCGCCGTCGCAGACGAGCCAGGGCCAGCCGGGGCGCGGGCGCCGCTCGGGGGTGGAGTCGCGGACGAGGCCCGCGGTCGCGCGCTTGGTGCCGTCGAGCACGAGGGCCAGCAGCTCGTCGGCCATCGCGGCGCTGTCGCCGAACTGCACGACGTCGGTGGGCTCCGGCTCGGGGTCGCCGCTGGCGGCGCGGTAGGCGCTCCACGCCCGCGCCACGGCCTGGTCGTCGATGGGCTCCATGCGATCACCGTAGGCTCTCGGGGTGACCGGCCTGCTCGTCCTCGCGGGAACCCCGATCGGCGACCCCGCGGACGCGTCGCCGAGGCTGGCCGAGGAGCTGCGGACGGCCGACGTCGTCGCGGCCGAGGACACGCGGCGGCTGCGGCGGTTGTGCGCCGCGCTGGAGGTGCCGCCGCCCGCGCGGGTGGTGAGCTACTTCGAGGGCAACGAGGTCGCGCGTACCCGTGAGCTGGTCGAGGCGCTCGAGGGCGGGGCCCGCGTCCTGCTCGTCACCGACGCGGGCATGCCCAGCGTCTCGGACCCCGGCTACCGCATCGTCGCGGCCGCGGTGGCGGCGGGGATCCGCGTCACCGCGGTCCCCGGCCCGTCGGCGGTGCTCACCGCGCTCGCCCTGTCGGGCCTGCCGTCGGACCGGTTCTGCTTCGAGGGGTTCCTGCCCCGCAAGCCGGGGGAGCGGGCGCGCCGGCTCGTCGAGATGCAGGAGGAACCGCGCACGACGATCTGGTTCGAGGCGCCGCACCGGCTCGCGGCCTCGCTCTCGGACATGGCGGCCGTGCTCGGCGGCGAGCGGCAGGCCGCGGTGTGCCGCGAGCTGACCAAGACCTACGAGGAGGTGCGCCGCGGCCCGCTCCGCGAGCTCTCCCGATGGGCGGAGGAGGGCGGCGTCCGCGGCGAGATCACGATCGTGGTCGCGGGGTGGGTGCCGGCGCGCACCGGTGACGAGGTGGGCGACGACGAGCTCGCCGCCCGCGTCGCCGAGCTCGAGGCCGAGGGCCAGGACCGCAAGGCGGCGATGGGCGTGGTGGCGCGGGAGATGGGCGTGCCGAAGCGCAGGGTGTACGCCGCTGTGCTCGCCGCGCGGGCGGAGGAGTAGCCCGGGTCGCTCGCGGGTCGCGTGTCGGGGGTCGGGGGCCGCTCGTGGGCTCGGCCGAGCCCGAACTGCCTGCCGCTGTTGGGAAGTTGATCAGGTTGCCCGATCGAGTTGGCGCCTGACCGTACGAAGTGGTCAACGCAGGGGTGGAATTCTTTGCTGGCGGCAGCCAGTTCGTATTGTCGCCCCACCCGCCCCTCCCCGTGATCATGCAGATCTTGCCGGTGGCCCTAGTTGATCGGGGTCCCCGATCAAGTGGGGTAACGGCGCGTAGCCGAGGAGTGGCTGTGCAGCAGCCGTTTCTGCTGACCGGTTCTGTCAGTGGTGGCTTGTACGTTGACGGCATGACCTCGAGCAGCCAGCCTTCGCGCGACCCCCGTTCGGGGTCGGCGCGTGGCGTCGCGCTGCTCGAGAAGCAGGCCGCGGCCGCACGCCTGCACGCGGAGTTCCTGGCGGAGCTGGCGGCGTTCGACGCCGCGGGCGAGTTCGTGCTCGACAACCAGGTGACGGCGCAGGCGTGGCTGCGGCACCACGCCCGCATGGACTCCCTCGACGCCCGGCGAGCGGTCACCGCTGCTCGGGCGTTGCGCGACCTCCCCCACATGACCGCCGCGCTAGCAGAGGGCGTCATAAGCGCGAGGCACGTCGACGAGCTCGCGGCTGGGCACAAGCGGCTCGGCCCGCAGGTCATGCTCGAGGCCGAGGAGACCCTGCTGCCGCTGGCGAAGGTTGCTGCACCAGCGGACGTCCGGGCCGCGGTCATGCGTCTCGAGGAGGCCGTCGGCGCGGACGAGTCGCGGGAGGAGAAGGCCCAGCGGATCCACGAGAGCCGCTACCTCCTGCTCTCTCCCGGCTTCGACGAGACGGTCGAGATCACCGGCCGACTCCCGAAGGCGGAGGGACTGCTGCTGCAGAAGGCGATCCGCGCCGGATCCCAGCCCAACCCGGAGCCGGGCGAGCAGGTCGACCCGCGCACTGCCGCTCAGCGGCAGGCCGACGCGCTCGTCGAGATCGCCCAGACGTTCCTCGCCACCGAGCCGGGCGTGACGAGCTCGAGGCTCGACACGACCCTCGTCGTCGACCTGCCCACCCTGCGCGACGAGCTGCAGCCGGGTGATGGCAGGACCGGCATCAGCGCGATCCTCGGCACCGCGTTCACCGCCGAGGAGCTGGAGTACCTCACCTGCACGGCGAACGTCGCCGTGCTGCTCACCACGACCCTCAGCCCCCACGCGGACCGTCCGGCGCACGACATGCCGGTCACGGTGGCTCCGGGAGTGCCCCTCGCCCTGGGCCGCGAGACCCGCCTCGCCACCAAGGCCCAGCTCAAAGCCCTCTGGGTACGCGACGGCGGCTGCATCGCCCCCGGCTGCCGCAACAGACGCGTCCAAGCCCACCACATCCGCCACTGGTCCGACGGTGGCCCCACCGACCTCACCAACATGTGCCTGCTCTGCAGCAGGCACCACCACCTGCTCCACCAGGGCGGCTGGCAGCTCGAACCGGACCCCGGCCGACCAGGACTGCTCCGCTGGCGACCACCCGACGGCAGCCCACCCGTCCCCGCGACGCACGCCACCGACCGCAACCCCGGCACCAGCAGGGGGTTGTGGTGAGGAGCCCTGCGCTCGAGGAGGTCCTGGTGCGCTTCCCGGTGCCCGGTCTACACCGGCGCGCGGCCGGTCGACCCGCGGACGACCAGTGTCGTCGCGAGCTCGACGTGCAGCGCCTCAAGCGAGTGGCCGGAGACCATGCGGACCACCTGGGCCACCGCCATCCGTCCCATCTCCTGCAGCGGCTGGCGCACCGTGGTGAGCTCGGGCGTGGTCGCCCGTGCGAGGTCGATGTCGTCGAAGCCGCAGACGGACAGGTCCTCCGGGACCCGCAGACCGCGGGCCCGTGCGACGCGCAGCGCCCCGACCGCCACCTTGTCGTTGAAGCAGACGAGCGCCGTCGGCGGCACCGCGAGGTCGAGCAGCGACGCGGCCGCCTGCTCGCCGTCCTCCACTGTGGCCTCGGAGTGGCGCAGCAGCGCCTCGTCCAGCAGCAGGCCGGCCTCGCCGAGCGCCGCCCGGTGTCCCGCCAGCCGGGCATCGCTCGCGGCCCACGTCGGCGGCCCCGCGACGAGGCCGATGCGCCGGTGGCCGAGCTCGAGCAGGTGGGCGGTCAGCGACCGGGCGCCGGGGAAGTGCGCGGCGGAGATGGCGGGGACGCGGGGCGGCAGCGGCGTACGCGGGTCGACCACGACGAGAGGGGTGCCCGTCGCGCCGAGGGCGGCCAGGGCGGCGCCCTCCTCGAGCGGGAGGATCGTGATGATGCCGGCGACGTCTCCCGGCCCGAGCACGCGGGGGAGCAGCGAGCGGCGCTGCGCCGCCTCGCCGGCCTCGAGCACCATCGGCAGGTCGTGCAGCTCGAGCGTCTCGGCGATGCTCGAGACGACGAGCCCGAAGTAGTCCGTGAGGACGTACGGGCAGCGGACGAAGACGGCTCGCGGCCTGGCGGTCGACGCGCCGCTGAGCCGGCCGAGCGCGTCGCGCACCCGGGCGGCGGTGTGCTCGGCGACGCCGTCGGAGCCGCGCAGCACGCGCGAGACCGTGGCGATCGACACCCCGGACTCCGCGGCGATCTCGCGCACGGACGCCGGTACGCCGGCGGCGCGTCGGGCCACGGCCCCCTCCTCCCGCGCACCGGCGTTGACAGGAGCGGACGCGCCTGCTTGATTGACGAGCGCACTGTAACAGTGTGTTCCAATTCGTTACAAGGCTCGAGGGAGAGCTCATGAGAAGGACGACCTGGGTGGGCGCGGCCGCCGTGTCCTCGGTCGCGGCCCTCTGCGCCGCGGGGGTGCAGCCCGCGCAGGCGAGCGACCAGAGCGACGTCCCGCAGGCTCGGGTGTGGGTCACGACGCCGGACCGCAGCGAGCTGATGGCGGAGCAGGCGCCGGTGGCGTTCCACCAGGGCCGCAGCGACCGCGTGACCATCGCGGTCGACCCGAGCCGGTCGTACCAGACGGTCGACGGCTTCGGTGCGGCGCTGACCGACTCCTCGGCCGCGGTGCTGTCCTCGCTGCCGCAGGACCTGCGCGACAGCACGATGCGCCAGCTGTTCGACCCGACCACGGGCATCGGCATCAGCTTCCTGCGCCAGCCGGTCGGGTCCAGCGACTTCACGGCGTCCCCGACGCACTACACCTACGACGACGTGCCGGCTGGGCAGACCGACTTCCCGCTGGCGCACTTCTCCGTCGCGCACGACGAGGCGCAGATCCTCCCGCTGCTGCGCCAGGCCAAGCAGCTCGACCCGCGACTGACCGTCATGGCGACGCCGTGGAGCCCGCCGGCGTGGATGAAGACCAGCGACTCCCTCGTCGGCGGCAAGCTCAAGGACGACCCGGCGGTCTACGACGCCTACGCGCGCTACCTGGTGAAGTTCGTCCAGGCGTACGCCGCGGCCGGCGTCCCGGTCGACTACCTCTCGGTGCAGAACGAGCCGCAGAACCGCGCGCCCAAGGCGTACCCCGGCACCGACATCGACCCGGCGCAGGAGATCAAGGTCATCGACGCGCTCGGCCCGATGCTCCAGCAGGCCAGCCCGGGCACGAAGATCCTGGCCTACGACCACAACTGGACCACCCACCCCGACGACGTGAAGACCACGCCGCCCGGGGAGGACCCGGCGACCGACTACCCGTACGAGGTCCTCTCGAGCGACGCGGCGAAGTGGGTCGCCGGCACGGCGTACCACTGCTACTCCGGGGACCCCAGCGCGCAGACGGCGCTCCACGACGCGTACCCCGGCAAGGGGATCTGGTTCACCGAGTGCTCCGGGTCGCACAGTGCCGGCGACACCCCCGCGCAGATCTTCCGCGGCACGCTCACCTGGCACGCGCGGAACATCACCATCGGCACGACCCGCAACTGGGCGAAGTCCGTGGTGACGTGGAACATCGCCCTCAACAGCGACAGCACGCCGCACAACGGCGGGTGCGACACCTGCGACGCGCTGGTCGAGAAGCAGCCCGACGGCAGCGTGCAGACGCAGGCGGAGTTCTACACGATCGGCCACCTGTCGAAGTTCGTGAAGCCGGGTGCGGTGCGGATCGCCAGCTCGTCGTTCGGGACCACCGGCTGGAACGGCCAGCTCATGGACGTCGCCTTCCGCAACCCCGACGGCTCGACCGCCCTCGTGGTGCACAACGAGAACGACGACCCGCGCGACTTCACCGTGTCGGTCGGCGCCCAGTCGTTCGACTACACGCTGCCCGGCGGTGCGCTCGCGACGTTCGTGTGGCCGAGCAGCCAGGTGCTGCGCGACGCCAAGCCGCGGCTCGTCGACACCTCGGCGGCGACCGCGACCGCGAACCCGACCGGCGAGGGCCCGCAGAACGCCGTCGACGGCGACGCCTCCACCCGCTGGTCGAGCGGCACGGGACAGGCGCCCGGCCAGTACCTCCAGATCGACCTGCACTCCAAGAAGCACTTCTCGCAGGTCGCGATCGACAGCGGCGGCAACCTCGGCGACTACGCCCGCGGCTGGAGCCTCGCGGTGAGCGACGACGGGACGACCTGGACGACGCTCGCGAGCGGGGTCGGTACGGGCCAGCTGACGACCGTCGACGTGCCGCGGACGAAGGCCCGCTACGTGCGGATCGGCTCGACCGGTTCGAGCGGCAGCTGGTGGAGCATCGCCGACGTGCGGTTCTACGACTAGGGCCCGTCGCTCCACGAGCGGGACCGCCAGCGGAGACGGGCGCGGGCGGAGGACACTGGACCGGTGACCTCCGCCCGCGTCCTCGTCGTCGAGGACGACGACGGCCTGCGCGACGTGCTCGCGCGCGGGCTGCGCCGCCACGCGTACGACGTGGTGACCGCGCGCGACGGCGCCGGCGGGCTGCGGGCGGCAGAGGCCGGCGTCGACGCCGTCGTGCTCGACGTCGGGCTGCCCGACAGCGACGGCCGGGACGTCTGCCAGGCGCTGCGGGCGCGGGGGCTCACCGTCCCGGTGCTGTTCCTCACCGCCCGTGATGCGCTGCCCGACCGGCTGGCCGGCTTCGCCGCGGGCGGCGACGACTACCTCGCCAAGCCGTTCGCCCTGGCCGAGCTGGTCGCGCGGCTCGAGGTCGCGCTGCGCCGGTCCGGGAGCGAGCCGGGGGTGCGCGACGGCGAGCTGCTGCTCGACCCGGTGACGCACGCGCTGAGCGCGGGCGGGGAGTCCGTACCGCTCACGCCCACGGAGTTCCGGCTGCTGGCCCGGCTGCTCACGCAGCCCGGCGCCGTGACACGGCGCCACGAGCTCGTCGCCGCCGGCTGGCCGGCGGGTGCGATCGTCTCGGACAACACGCTGGACTCCTACGTCGCCCGGCTGCGGCGCAAGCTGCGCGGGCTGCCGACCGACCGGGCGATCGAGGGCGTGCGCGGTGTGGGCTACCGGCTCGCGCAGCGCTGACGTGCGGACCCCGACGGGCGCGACCAGCGGCCCGGGCAGGACGCGCCTCTCCTCGACCGCGCGCGGCCTCGTGCGGACCAGCACGCTGCGCGGCCGGCTGGCCCTGCTCGCCGCCCTCGCGGTCGGGGGCTGGCTCCTCGTGATGGGCGCGGCGGTGCACGCGGTGCTCAGCCACCAGCTCTCGGCGCAAGCCGACAGCGTGCTCGCGGCGCACGCCGAGGCGGTGGCGAGCACGGTGCACGTGGCGCCCGGCGGGGTCCGGGTCGACTCGCCGCAGGACGACGACGCGCTCGACACCGACGCCTGGGTCTTCGCCGACGGCCGGCTCGTCGAGGGCGCCACCCGCTCCGGGGCGCTGTACGCCGCGGCCGCCGACCTCGCCCGCGTGCAGGGAGGGCGGCACGGCGCCGCCACCCGCGACGTCGACGTCCCGCACGACTACCGGCTCTACGCGATGGCCGTCCAGCGCGACGGCGCGGACGGGACGACGGGTGCGCCGGGCCCGGCCCGCGTGACCGTGGTGACGGCGGTGGGGACCGGCCCGTACTCGACGGCGCAGCGGGCGGCGCTGCTGGCCTCGGCGGTGCTCGCGGTGCTCGTCGTCGCGGGCGTCTACGTGCTCGCGCGGCTCGTCGTCGCCCGGGCGCTGAGCCCGGTCTCGGGGCTCGCCCAGCAGGCGGCGGCCTGGAGCGCGAGCGCCCCGTCTCGCCGCTTCGGCGCGGCGCGGCTGCCGGCGGAGCTCGCCCACCTCGCGGGCAGCCTCGACGAGATGCTCGACCGGCTCTCGGCCGTGCTGCGCCACGAGCAGCGGCTCACCGCCGAGCTCTCCCACGAGCTGCGGACGCCGCTGGCGCGCATCCTCGCGGAGGGCGAGCTGCTCGTCGACGCCGAGGGCCGCCAGCTCCCCGGGGCGGCGGCGATCACCGCGACGGCGACGGAGATGTCCGCGCTGCTCGACACGCTGCTGCGGGCGGCCCGCGCCGAGGCCGCGACGACGCCGGGACGCGCGGAGCTCGCTCCCGTGCTGGCGCGGGTCGCGGAGCGCGCACCGGGCGTCGAGGTGGAGGTGCCCGCTGCGCTCAGCGTGGGCGTGGAGGGCGAGCTGGTCGAGCGGATGCTCGCGCCGCTCGTGGACAACGCCCGCCGGCACGGCTCCGCCGTCCGCGTGACGGCGGCCCGCGCAGGCCGCGAGGTGGTGGTCGACGTCGTGGACGACGGGGCCGGGCTCGCGGCCGCCGACCTCGAGCGGGTCTTCGAGCCCGGGGTGTCGCTGGCGCCCGGCCACGGCGGCGCGGGGCTCGGCCTGCCGCTGGCGCGCCGGCTCGCGCGGGCAGCGGGCGGGGAGCTCGTCGGCGTCCCCGGTCCGGGCGGGCGGTTCCGCCTCACGCTGCCGCCTGGCTGACGCCCTGGTCAGCCGAGCGAGGGCTCAGCCGCGCGAGAGCACGGCGTCGAGCAGGCCCGGGAAGCGGGCGTCCAGCTCCTCGCGGCGCAGGGTGAGCAGCCGCTGCCGGCCCTGCGGCTCGTTGCGGATCACCCCGGCCTCGCGCAGCGTCTTGAGCTGGTGCGAGAGCGTGGACTTCGGCAGCTCGCCGGCGTCCGGCAGGCAGGACTGGACCTCCTGCGGGCCCTCGCCCGCGAGCTGGCGGACCAGCGCGAGGCGCAGGGGGTCGCTCAGCGCGAACAGCACGCGGGTCAGCTCCAGCTCCTCGGGAGCCGGGTGGTCGAGGTGGCGCTTCACATCGGCCAGCATAGTTCGAAAGGATTTGAACCCCCGCGGTGTTGCGGCTACTGTCCGTTCGAGTCGATTCGAACTCCGCTGGAGGATCCCCGTGCAGTGGACCCGCCCCCAGGGCTTCTGGCTGGTCGCCGCGACGCTGTTCGCGTTCATGGCCGCCGCGAGCGCACCGAGCCCGCTCTACGTCGTCTACCAGGCGCGCTGGCACTTCTCGTCGACGACGCTCACGACCGTCTTCGCGGTGTACGCGCTGGCGCTGCTGGTCGCGCTCGTCACCGCGGGCGGCATCTCCGACTTCGTCGGCCGCCGGCGCGCGCTGCTCGCCGCGCTCGTGCTGGAGGTCGTCAGCATGGCGGTCTTCCTCGGGGCGCGCGGCGTCGCGTGGCTCACGACGGCCCGGATCCTGCAGGGCGTCGCGACCGGGCTCGCCAACGGTGCGATCAGCGCCGCGCTGGTCGACCTCGCCCCCGCCTCCAACCCGCGGCTGGGCTCACTGCTCGGCAGCGTGGCGCCCTCCGCCGGTCTCGCCGTCGGTGCCCTGGGCAGCGGCCTGCTCGTCGAGTACGCGCCGGCCCCCCGCTCGCTCGTCTTCGTCGTGCTGCTCGTCGCCTTCGTCGTCGCGGCGCTCGCCGTCCTCGCGCTGCCGGAGACCGTGCCCGGGCGCCCCGGCGCGCTCGCCAGCCTGCGGCCGCGGGTGCGCGTCCCCCGCGAGGCGCGGGGCACCTTCCTCGTGGCGCTGCCGAGCCTGTTCGCGACCTGGGCGATGGGCGGGCTCTACCTCTCGCTCGGGCCGTCGCTCGCCGCCGGCGTGCTGGGCACGCGCAACCACGTCATCGGCGGGGTCGTCGTCTTCGCCCTCATGGCCGCGGGCTCGCTCGCCTCGTGGGCGGTGCGCGACGCCGCCCCCGAGCGGACGATGAGCGGCGGTTCCCTGGTCCTCGCCGTCGGCACGCTGGTCTCGCTGCTCGCGCTGGAGGCCGACTCGCTCGCGCTCTTCCTCGTCGGCAGCGCGGTCGCCGGGCTGGGCTTCGGCTCGGCGTTCCTCGGCGCGTTCCGGTCGCTGGCCGCCGTGGCCCGTCCGGACGAGCGCGCCGAGCTGTTCGCCGCGCTGTTCGCGGTCAGCTACGTCGCCTTCAGCGTCCCGGCGGTCGTCGCCGGCTTCGCCGTCACGTCGTACGGCCTGCTCGACACCGCCCGGGCCTACGCCGGGTTCGTCGTCGTCGTCTCGCTGACCTCGACGGTGCTCGGGCAGCTGCGGACCCGGTCCGTACGCCGCCCGGTGCTGGCGGTCGAGGAGTAGCGCGGGGGCGAGCGCGCAGGGAGGGCGCCGGCGCGGGGCAACTAGGCTGGAGCCATGTCCCGTCCCGTCCTCACCTCGGTGGCCTGGCCCTACGCCAACGGCCCCCGGCACATCGGCCACGTGTCCGGCTTCGGCGTCCCGTCCGACGTCTTCAGCCGCTACATGCGGATGGCGGGCCACCAGGTGCTGATGGTGAGCGGCACCGACGAGCACGGCACGCCGATCCAGGTGCAGGCCGACAAGGAGGGCGTGACGCCGCGAGAGCTGGCCGACCGCTACAACCGCGTCATCGTCGAGGACCTGCGCGGGCTGGGGCTGTCCTACGACCTGTTCACGCGGACCACGACGCGCAACCACTACGCCGTGGTGCAGGAGCTGTTCAGCGGGCTGCACCGCAACGGCTACATCGTGGCCAAGACGACGCTCGGCGCGATCTCCCCGTCGACGGGGCGGACGCTGCCGGACCGCTACATCGAGGGCACCTGCCCGATCTGCGGCTACGACGCGGCGCGCGGCGACCAGTGCGACAACTGCGGCAACCAGCTCGACCCGACCGACCTCATCTCGCCGCGCTCGCGCATCAACGGCGAGACGCCGGAGTTCGTCGAGACCGAGCACTTCTTCCTCGACCTGCCGGCCTTCGCCGAGGCGCTGACGGGGTGGCTGCAGTCCCGCGAGGACTGGCGGCCCAACGTGCTGCGGTTCAGCCAGAACCTCGTCGACGACCTGCAGCAGCGGGCGATCACGCGCGACCTCGAGTGGGGCGTGCCGATCCCGCTCGAGGCGTGGAAGGACCGCGACGACAAGCGGATCTACGTGTGGTTCGACGCCGTCATCGGCTACCTCTCGGCCTCGATCGAGTGGGCGCGTCGCACCGGCGACCCGGAGAAGTGGCGGCTGTGGTGGCAGGACCCGTCCGCCACGGGGTCGTACTTCATGGGCAAGGACAACATCGTCTTCCACTCGGTGATCTGGCCGGCGATCCTGCTCGGCTACGACGGCGAGGGCGACAAGGGCGGCGAGGTCGGCTCGCTCGGCCGGCTCGCGCTGCCGACCGAGGTCGTGTCGAGCGAGTTCCTCACCATGGAGGGCAAGAAGTTCTCGTCCTCGCGCAGCATCGTCATCTACGTGCGCGACTTCCTCGAGCGCTACGACGCCGACGCCCTGCGCTACTTCATCGCCGTGGCCGGCCCGGAGAACCAGGACACCGACTTCACCTGGTCGGAGTTCCGTCGCCGCAACAACGACGAGCTCGTCGCCGGGTGGGGCAACCTCGTCAACCGCTCGATCTCGCTCGTGGCCAAGAACCTCGGTGAGATCCCCGCCGCCGGCGAGCAGAACGACGAGGACCGCGCGCTGCTGGCGACCACCGAGCAGGGGTTCGCCACCGTGGGCGGCCTCATCGAGAAGCACCGGCAGAAGGCCGCCATCACCGAGGCGATGCGCGTCGTCGGCGAGGCCAACAAGTACCTCTCCGACCAGGCGCCCTGGAAGCTCAAGGACGACCCCGAGCGGCGCGCCACCGTGCTGCACACGGCGCTCCAGGCGGTGGCCGACTGCAACGTGCTGCTGTCGCCGTTCCTGCCGCACAGCGCGCAGCAGGTGCACGAGATGCTGGGCCTGCCGGGGATCCTCGCTCCGCTGCCGCGCATCGAGGAGGTCGAGGACCTCGACGGCGGTCCCGCGTACCCCATCATCACGGGCGACTACGCCGACGTGCCCGCCTGGGGCAGGATCTCCATCACGCCCGGAACTCCTGTCAGCACACCGACGCCGATCTTCAAGAAGCTCGACGAGTCCGTCGTCGAGGAGGAGCTGGCGCGGCTGGAAGGCGCGTGAGCGAGCCGACGCGCAGCCGGGGGAGCAGCGGGCGCACCCGCGACCTGACGCCGCCGCCTGCGCCCGAGCCGCTGCCGCTGCCCGTCGCGGACGCCCACTGCCACCTCGACATCGTCGACGGCACCGAGTGGGTGCCCACGGCGGACGCGCTGGCGAAGTCGGCCGCGGTCGGCGTCCCCCGCATCGTGCAGGTCGGCTGCGACCGACCCGGCGTCGAGTGGGCGGTGCGCGCCGCGGAGGAGCACGAGGCGATCGTCGCGGCGGTCGCGATGCACCCCAACGAGGCGCCGCTGCTCGCCGAGCGGGGTGAGCTGGCCGACGCCCTGGAGCAGGTACGCGCCGCCGCCGCCCGCCCGCGGGTGCGCGCGGTCGGCGAGACGGGGCTCGACTTCTTCCGCACGCCGCCCGAGGGTCGCGGCGTGCAGGAGGAGAGCTTCCGCGAGCACATCGCCATCGCCGACGCGGTCGGCAAGCCGGTGATGATCCACGACCGCGACTCCCACGCCGACGTGCTGCGGGTGCTCGCGGACAAGGCCCCGGAGCGCGTCATCTTCCACTGCTACAGCGGTGATGCGGCCATGGCCGAGGAGTGCGCGCGGCACGGGTGGTTCCTGTCGTTCGCGGGGACGGTGACGTTCAAGAACGCCGCGGGGCTGCGCGACGCCCTCGCCGTCACGCCGATCGACAACGTGCTCGTCGAGACGGACGCGCCGTTCCTGGCGCCCACGCCGTACCGCGGGCGGCCCAACGCGTCGTACCTCATCCCGCTCACCGTCCGCGTGATGGCGGAGGTCAAGGGCGTGAGCGTCGAGCGGATGTGCGAGGCGGTCGCGGCGAACACCGAGCGCGCGTTCGGGGCCTGGTGACGTCCGACCTGCTCGGTCCGGCGGAGGTCCGCGCGCTCGCGGCCGAGCTCGGGATCCGGCCGACCAAGCAGCTCGGGCAGAACTTCGTCATCGACCACGGCACGGTCCGCAAGATCGTGCGCGCGGCGGAGCTCCGGCCCGATGACGTCGTGCTGGAGGTGGGGCCGGGTCTGGGGTCGTTGACGCTGGCGCTGCTGCCGTCCTGCGCCTCGCTCACCGCGGTCGAGATCGACCCGCCGCTGGCGGAGCGGCTCCCGCAGACCATCGCCGAGCGCGCCCCGGAGCACGCCGCGGGCTTCCGCGTCGTCAACGCCGACGCCCTGCGGGTGACGACGCTGCCCGGGCCGGCGCCGACCGCCCTCGTCGCGAACCTGCCCTACAACGTCGCGGTCCCCGTGATCCTCCACCTGCTGCAGCACGTCCCGACGATCCGCCGCACGCTCGTCATGGTGCAGGCGGAGGTCGCGGACCGGCTCGCCGCTGCGCCGGGCTCGCGGACGTACGGTGTGCCGAGCGTCAAGGCGCAGTGGTACGCGACGGTCTCGCGTGCGGGCTCCATCGGCCGAGCCGTGTTCTGGCCGGCGCCCAACGTCGACAGCGGCCTCGTCGCGATGGACCGGCGCGACCCGCCCTCGACGTCCGCGTCGCGCGAGCAGGTCTTCGCCGTCGTCGACGCGGCGTTCGCGCAGCGTCGCAAGGGGTTGCGCGCCGCGCTCGCCGGCTGGGCGGGTTCGCCCGGCGCCGCCGCGGAGGCGCTGCGGGCAGCGGGGATCGACCCGCTCACCCGAGGGGAAGCGCTGAGGGTCGAGGACTTCGCGCGGATCGCGGAGCAGCGGCCCACCGGCTGAACCTCCGGGCACCCCCCGGCGGGATCGAACAAGGTGCCCCAGTGCGCGTCGGACGCACACTGGGGCACCCTGTTCGATCGCCGAGCGGGCGGATCAGTGCGCCGCACCGAGCCCGCGGGCGATGCCCTGCAGCAGGGGCGGGGTGTCGTCGCGGGGGAGGACGACCTGGAGGAAGCGCGGCGTACCAGCGCTTCCTGACCGCAGCGCCTGCCGCAGCTCGCCGGCCGTCTCGACGAGCGCGGTCTCGACGCGGACGCCGGGCGCGAGCGCTCGGACGAGCGCACGCCAGTCCCAGCGGGCGATGTCCTGGTACGCCGCCTCCGGGCTGCGGATCGCCCGCTCGACCGTGTAGCCGCCGTTGTCGAGGAGCAGCACGGTGCCCGCGAACCCGCGGGCGAGGACGGTCGAGAGCTCCTGCACGGTGAGCTGCGCCGCGCCGTCCCCGACGACGAGCACGAGCGGGCGGTCGTCACCGCCGACCGCGAGGCCGAGCAGGGCGGGGATCGTCCAGCCGATGGAGGCCCACGCCGGCTGGCCGACGAGCTCGGCCCCCGCCGGCAGTGCGACCCCGGCCGCCCCGAAGTACGCGCTGCCGGCGTCCGCCACCAGGAGCGCGCCCGGCGGGAGCCAGGCCGCGAGCTCGCGCCACAGCGCCTCCTGGGTGAGGCCCGTTTGATCGGGGTCCTCGATCGACGCGGGCTCGTCCCGAGCAGATGGACCAGTCCGGACCCCCAGTTGATCGAGGCCCCCGATCAACTGGGGGGAAGAGGCGGCCGCTCCCGACGCCACCCGCACCAGCGCCGCCACCGCGTCGCGCAGCTCCACCCGCGGGTACGCCACCTCGCCCACCTGCGCCTCGTGCAGGCCGAGCGTGACCGCGGGCTTGAGGTGCGCGCTGAACATGCCGGTCACGAGGTCGGACAGCACCGCGCCCACGACCACCAGGCAGTCGCTGTCCTCCACCGGTGCGACGACGGCGGGGTCGGGGGAGAGCGCGCCGACGTAGCAGCCCAGCGACGACGGGTGCGCCTCGTCGAGCAGGCCCTTCGCGTCGAGCAGCGTCGCCACGGGCACCCCGGCGTCCGCGAGCGCGCGGACCTCCCCCCGCAGGCCCGTACGCACCGCCAGCCGCCCGGAGAGGGCCACCGGCTGTGCCGAGGAGAGCCTGTGGCGCAGCGCTTCCTCGAACTCTGCCAGCGACTCGGGGTCGGACGAGCGCGCCACCAGAGGACGTGCCAGGCGCTCGGCGCCCTGCACCGGCGCGACCGCGACGTCGCACGGCACGGTGAGGTGGACGGGGAGCAGCTCGTCGAGCGCCAGCTGCAGCAGCCGGTCGATCTGCTCGGCCGCGGTGTCCAGCGCCAGCACCTCGGCAGCGGCGGTCACCTCGGCGTACGCCCGGCTGAAGCGGGTGAGGTCGCCGTCGAGCAGCGAGTGGTGCACGGGCGTCCCGGCCACGACGGCGCTCGTGGCCGGCCCGCCGGTGAGCGCGAGCAGCGGCACCGACTCGGCGTACGCCCCCGCCACGCCGTTGAGCGCGGACAGCTCGCCGACGCCGAACGTCGTCGCCACCACGCCGAAGCCGCGCCGCCGCGCGTAGCCGTCGGCGGCGTACGCCGCACCGAGCTCGTTGGTCGTCCCCACCCAGTCGAGCCCGGTGGCGAGCAGCTCGTCGAGCAGCGCCATCGAGTAGTCCCCCGGCAGCCCGAACAGGTGCCCGACGCCGCACTGGCGCAGCCGCGCCCCGAGGTAGCCGCCGACGGTGAGGTCCATGGCCACAGTGGAGACCCGGGGGAGCGGTCTGGGCAACCATCCGCGCGCAGATGGAGCAGGATGAGCACTCAGGACTCCTCCAGAGGGCCAGGAAGGGAGCAGGGTGGGCATGCTGGACGACACGGACGCGCGGATCCTGCTCGCGCTCGACAGCGACCCGCGCTCGCCGGTGGTGGAGCTCGCGGCCCGGCTGCGGCTCGCCCGCAAGACGGTGCAGACGCGGCTCGCCCGCCTCGAGGGGGTGCTGCGCCCGCACACCGAGCGGGTGCCGCCCCGCGAGCTCGGGTACGCCGTGGCCGCCCTCGTCACGGCCGAGGTGGCGCAGGCCGAGCTGGCCTCCGTGGTCCGCGGGCTGCGCGCCATCCCCGAGGTGCTGGAGGCGGCGGCGACGACGGGCGAGGGCGACATCGTCTGCCGGGTGGTGGCGGCGGACCCGGAGGATCTCTACCGGGTGGGCCAGCAGATCCTCGCCTGCCCGGGCATCCAGCGGACGAGCACCGTGGTGCTGCTGCGCGACCTCGTGCCCTACCGGACGGCTCCGCTCCTGCAGCAGCACCTGCGCCGGCACGAGCGGAGCGCGGCGGCTCGGCAGGCCGGCGGCAGCACCTAGGATCGGAGCATGGGGCCGGTCCGGGTGCGCGTGCCGGCCAAGGTCAACCTCCAGCTCGCGGTGGGGCCCGTACGCCCCGACGGGTTCCACGAGCTCGTCACCGTCTTCTGCAGCGTCGGGCTCCACGACGACGTCACCGTCACGACCTCCGACGAGACCCGCGTCCGCACCACCGGCCCCGAGGCGCACCTCGTCCCAGCCGGTGCGGACAACCTCGCCGCCCGTGCGGCCGAGGCCCTCGCCCGTCGCGCGGGCGTCTCTAGCGGTGTGGACATCACGATCGACAAGGACATCCCGGTCGCCGGCGGGATGGCCGGCGGCAGCGCGGACGCGGCCGCGGTCCTGCTGGCCTGCAACGAGATCTGGGGCCTGCACTGGCCGGCCGAGGAGCTCGTCCCCGTCGCTGCCGAGGTCGGCAGCGACGTCGCCTTCGGCCTGCTCGGCGGCGTGGCCGTCGGGCGCGGTCGCGGGGAGCTGCTCGAGCCGGTCGGGACCACGGCGGAGTTCGCCTGGGCCTTCGCCTTCGCCGACGAGGGGCTCTCGACCCCGGAGGTCTTCCGCACCTGCGACCGGCTGCGCGAGGGCGTCGACGTGCCCCAGCCCGAGGTGGCCGAGGACCTGCTGGCGGCGCTGCACGACGGCGACGCGGCCGCCCTCGCGGCGAGCCTGGCCAACGACCTGCAGCCGGCGGCGCTCGCGCTGCGGCCGGGGCTCGCCGACGTGCTGGCCGAGGGGACGCGCGCGGGCGCGCTCGCCGGCATCGTCAGCGGGAGCGGCCCCACGTGCGCCTTCCTCTGCCCCGCCGAGGCCGTGGCTGCCGTCGTCGGCGCCGCCCTCGCCGGCCTCCCCGGCGTCCGCCGCACGCGCACGGCCCGCGGGCCGGCCGGCAGCCCGCAGCTCGCCCCCGTGAACCCCTAGCGCACCTCGAACGACTGGAACCGCCTGTGCCACCGCGTACGCTCGCCTCCCTCGAGGACGTCTCCAAGACCTGGGGCACCCGGACCCTGCTCGACGGGGTCACCATCGGCGTCTCCGAGGGGTCGCGCATCGGCATCGTCGGGCGCAACGGCGGCGGCAAGACCACGCTGCTCGAGGTCCTCGGCAAGCAGACCCACGTCGACGCCGGCCGCGTGGTGCACGCCGGCTCGCTGCGGCTGACCGCCGTCACGCAGTCCGACGACCTGCCCCCCGGCATGGGCGTGCGCGAGATCGTCGTCGGCGACCGGCCCGAGCACACCTGGGCCTCCGACGCGCGGGTGCGCGACGTGCTCGACGGCCTCTTCGGCGGCGTCGAGGCCTTCGCCGCGATCGACCGCGGCACCGCCGGCGCGTCCGGCGGTGAGCGGCGTCGCATCGCGCTGGCCCGCGCGCTGATCCTCAGCGAGGGCGGCGACGACGACCTGCTGCTGCTCGACGAGCCGACCAACCACCTCGACGTCGAGGGCGTGGACTGGCTCGCCCAGCACCTGCGGACGCGCCGCGGTGCCCTGCTCGTCGTCACCCACGACCGGTGGTTCCTCGACGCCGTCGTCGACACGACCTGGGAGGTCAACGACGGCAGCATCGCGACCTACGACGGCGGCTACTCGGCCTACGTGCTGGCGCGGGCCGAGCGCGCCCAGCGCGCGGCGACCGAGGAGACCAAGCGGCAGAACCTCCTGCGCAAGGAGCTCGCCTGGCTGCGCCGTGGCGCGCCGGCGCGCACGAGCAAGCCGAAGTTCCGCATCGCCGCGGCCGACGCGCTCATCGCCGACGAGCCGCCGGCGCGCGACGACGTGGAGCTGGTCTCGTTCGCGAGCGCCCGCCTGGGCCGTACGGTGCTGGAGCTCGAGGACGCGACCGTCGACGTGCCGGGCCGGCGCATCCTCGACGGGGTCACCTGGCGGCTCGGCCCGGGGGACCGGGTGGGCGTCGCAGGGGTCAACGGCGCGGGCAAGACGACGCTGCTGCGCGCGCTCGTCGGGGAGGCGGCGCTGAGCGGTGGCCGGCTCGTCACGGGGACGACGGTGCGCGTGGCGTACCTCTCGCAGTCGGTCGCCGAGCTGCCCGGGCACCTGCGGGTCCTCGAGGCCGTCGAGGAGGTGCGCAGCACGGTCCAGCTCGGCGCCAAGGAGCAGAGCGCCGGCCAGCTGCTCGAGCGCCTGGGCTTCCCGGCGGAGCGGCAGTGGACGCCGGTCGCGGACCTCTCCGGCGGCGAGCGGCGCCGCCTGCAGCTGCTCCGGCTGCTCATGACCGAGCCCAACGTGCTGCTGCTCGACGAGCCGACCAACGACCTCGACACCGACACGCTGGCCGGGCTCGAGGACCTGCTCGACGGGTTCGCGGGGACGCTGGTGGTCGTCAGCCACGACCGCTACTTCCTCGAGCGCTGCACCACCGCGGTCTGGGCGCTGTTCGGCGACGGAGCGCTGCGCCACCTGCCCGGGGGTGTGGAGGAGTACCTCCAGCGCCGGCAGGCCGCGCTCGCCGCCGCGGCCCCGGCTGCGCGGCCGGTCGCCGCCGCCGCGCCCAGCTCGGGCGCGCAGGACCGCCAGTCGCGCAAGGAGATCACCCGCCTCGAGCGCCGACTCGAGCGCATCGGCCAGCGGGAGGACGAGATCCACGCCGCCATGGCGCAGGCCTCGACCGACCACGAGCGCGTCCTCGCGCTGGACGCCGAGCTGCGCACGCTCGGCGACGAGCGGGCCGAGCTCGAGGAGCGCTGGCTGGAGCTGTCCGTCGACTGAGCCGGCCGGGGACGCCGCGGCGGTCCCGGACGTTGAGCCGGGGAGGTCGCACCGGCGCGTCCACCCCGACGACCCCCCTGGGAGGACCTGCGGTGCCCACCTTGCGCGTCGGCTCGGCGCTCGTCGCACTCGCGTTCGCCATGGTGCTGGTCGGGTGGTCGGCGTGGCGCGGCTCGCGCTCGAGCTCGGCGGCCCTGGTGCTGCTGGGCTTCGCGTGGCTGACCATCGACCGGCTGTGGGAGGGCCCGGTGCTGCTCGTCCTCGTCCCGCACCGGATGGGGCTGACGGCCGCGGACCCCGTCGGGCTGCTCAGCGTCGCCGCCGGGGGGTTGCTGGGGCTCCGCAGCCTCGTCGGCGCGCGCGCCCTCAGCGCGAGGTCAGCTTCGGCTTCGCCTCGAGCCCGGACAGCCCGTTCCACGCGAGGTTGACCAGGTGCGCGGCCACCTCGGCCTTGCGCGGCTTGCGGACGTCGAGCCACCACTGACCGGTGAGCGCGACCATGCCGACGAGCATCTGCGCGTAGAGCGGGGCGATCTTGTCGGTGAAGCCGCGTGACTGGAACTCGGCGGCGAGGATGTGCTCCACCTGGCTGCCGACGTCGCTCATGATGCTGGCGAACGTGCCGCTGCCCGAGGTCACCGGCGAGTCGCGGACGAGGATGCGGAACCCGTCGCTGCTGGACTCGATGTAGTCGAGCAGGGCGAGCGCGGCCTGCTCGAGCAGCTCGCGCGAGCGCTCCGTGGCGGTCAGCGCCTCCGTGATCGACGTCAGCAGGCTCTCGACCTCGCGGTCGATGACGACGGCGTACAGGCCCTCCTTGCCGCCGAAGTGCTCGTAGACCACGGGCTTGGAGACGCCTGCCTTCGCGGCGATCTCCTCGACCGAGGTGCCCTCGAAGCCCTTCTCGGCGAACAGCGAGCGGCCGACGTCCAGCAGCTGCTCGCGGCGCTGCTTGCCCGTCATGCGCACCCGGCTGGCCGCCGCGGGGGAGCGGCCGCTGCTGCGGGTCGCGGGCGGTGTCACCGCTCCATCCTCGCAGAGCGTCCCGGCTGAGCAGCCGCAGGGCGCGTACGCCGCAGAGCCCCCGGCTCCGGCGAGGGGTGCCGGAGCCGGGGGCTCTGCGTGGGGGAGAGCAGCCGCTGCTAGTGCCCGGTCACCTTGAGCACGGTGACCGAGTGGGCCGGCAGGCTCAGCCGGGTGGTGGTGCCGAGCCCGCTGACCTGCCGCGTGGTCGGGGTGACCGCGTCGGGGTGGGCCAGCGTGTTGCGCGTCGACGGGTCACCGGTCAGCTGGGTCAGCGTCCCGGTCGGGTCGATCGAGCCGATGTCGGTGAACTGCAGGCGCGCGGACTGCACCTGGTCGCTGGGGTTGACCAGCTTGACGTAGAACGTCGTGCCCGCGCTCGAGGTCGACTTGCTCACCGTCTGCTGGATCGCACCGGCGCCGGAGAGCCGGCTGCCGACGATCTGCGAGCCGAGGTTGGTGCTGAACATCTGCTCGACCCAGTACGACGGCGACCCGTAGCTCGAGCCCGCGTCGATGCCCACGAGGTTGGTGCCCCAGTTGGACTGGTTCTCGTTGACGATGATCGGGGCGTACATGCTGCCGATGACGATGTCGCTGTTGCGCTCGATGCCGGTGAGGAACCCGGCCTCGCCCACGGCCGCGGCGACCGTCCCGGTCGGCTGCCCGTCCTGCGCGCCGTACTCGCCGACGAGGATCTGCGGGCCGCTGCGCGACGCCTGGTCGTAGCGCGTCGAGGCGTCGGTGAACCACTGCGGGCTGTTGTAGTAGTGGTCGTCCGCCACGTCCGGCGTGATGCCCGGCTTGGCGCTGGCCGCCCCGCCCTGGAGCCCGCCCGTGGTGGCGATCACCTTGAGCTGCGGGTACTTCGCCTTGATGGCGTCGTACATCCGGGTGTAGCGCCAGGCGTAGGACCCGCTGCCGTCGAACCAGTCCTCGTTGCCCACCTCGACGTAGTGCAGGTCGAACGGCTTCGGGTGCCCGTCGGCGGCGCGCTTCGCGCCCCACGTCGACGTGGTGTCGCCGATGGCGTACTCGATCTCGTCGAGCGCGGAGTCGATGTACTGCTGGTAGTCCGCCTCGCTCACGTGCTGGCCGTTGAGCGTGTAGCCCGCGAAGAGCGCGAGGTCAGGCTGGGCGCCGAGGTCCTCGGCCATCTGGAGGTACTCGAGGATCCCCATGCCGTCCGAGGACCAGTAGCCCCAGGCGGTGTTCTGGTGCCCCGGGCGCAGGTCGACGTCGCCGATCGTCTTCTTCCAGTCGAAGTGCGTCGCGAGGTCGTTGCCCTCGAGGTAGTTCCCGCCCGGCACGCGGAAGAGCCCCGGCTTCAGCGCCGCGAACTTCTGCATGATGTCCGTGCGCAGCCCGTGGCCCTTGTAGGTCGGCGGGAAGACCGAGACCTGCGAGACCCAGACCGTCTGCCCTGCCAGGGCCTTGCGGCCGCTGTTGACGACGGAGACGACGATGCGGTTGTCCGTCGAGGCGGTGATGCCCGCCGGCGTGGTCAGGCTGAACGACTGCTTGGTCCAGGACGTGCTGGGGGCGCGCAGGTTCTTCGAGGCGAGCACCGTGCCGTCAGGCTTCTCGAGGCTGACGCGCACGTCGCCCGTGAAGCCGCTCGCGGCCTTGACCGACACCGACGACTTGTACGTCGTGCTCGGGTCGACACGGATGCCGTAGAACCCGATGTTGCTGGCCGCGACGCGCGCGCCCACCGGGAGCGAGGTGGCGGACAGCTGGAGGCTGCGGTCGATCGCGGAGTTCAGCGGCGTGGTCGTGTCCACGGCGTACGAGCCGGTGGCGCCGCCCGTCGCGGAGTACTGCCAGTACGGCACGGGCCAGTCCCCGGCGCCGCTCCCGCCCTGGTAGCTCTCCTTGAAGCTGCGGTTGCGCACGAGCTCGGCGTAGAGGCCGCCCTCGACCGAGTGGCTGATGTCCTCGAGGATGAGGCCGTACGTCGTCTTCCGCGTGGTGGCGCGGATGTCCGTCGCGTCGACCGTGACCGCGTTGGCGCCGGCGAGGACGTTGACCTGGTCCTGCGTCAGCGCGTAGCGCGCGACCTGCACCTCGTCGACCGCGCCGTCGAGGTACGGCGCCGCGCCGCTCGCGCTGCCGATGGTGAACGGCGCCGACGAGTCGCCGGACGCCGTGGCGCAGGCGGAGATGTCGAGGCCGTCGGAGGCCCCGGTGCCGCAGCTGCCGGCGCCCGCCACGAGCGCCGAGGCGCTGCCGTCGAGGTAGACGCGCAGCCGGCCCGCGGCGCGGTCGACCACGGCCACGACGTCGTGCCACGTGCCGTCGGCGAGGCCGCCGTCGGCGGTGGTGGCGGAGATCCCGCCCAGCCGCACGGTCACCTTGCCGCCCGAGACGCCGATGGCGTACCCGTCGGTGGCGCTGCCCTTCTGCACCAGCGTCTGCGGGGCGCTGGAGGTCGTGCGCACCCAGGCGCCGACCGTGGCGCTGCCGGTGCCGAGGTCGAGCCCCGGGACGTCGCCCACGGAGATGTCGGCGCCGCCGGTGAGGGCGACCGCCTTCCCGATGGCGCCCGCGGTCCACGTCGCCCCGGGGCCGCGCAGCGTGCCGTCGGCGCCATTGGGGGAGGCGTCCTTCGCCGTCGTGCCGCTGCCCTCGTCGAGGTGCCACAGGCCGCTGCCGGACAGGCTCGAGACGGTGCCGGCGTCGAGGGCGAAGGGGTACGTGCGGACGTCGTCGACCGCGCCGCTCCAGAAGTCGACCGGGCCGCCGTACTTGCCGCGCCCGATGACGAGGTGCCCGGTCGCCCTCCACGTGCCGGTGACGCTGGCGGTGGACTCCTTGGTGCCGTTGACGTAGAGCGTCACGGTGCTCGCAGCGGAGTCGTAGACGCCGACGAGGTGGTACCACTGGCCCGTCGTCGCCGTGCTCGTCGCGCTCGCGACGGCAGCAGCGGCCGACGTGGAGTCGGAGGCGAGCTTGGTGAAGGCGAAGCGGCCGTCGTTGCGCCGCTGCAGGAAGAACCCGCTGACGGCGCTGCCGTCCACGCTCACCGCGGTGCGGAAGCCGTTCGGGTCGTCGCTGCGGACCCAGGCGGACACCGAGAAGCTCTGCGAGGTGTTGACCTCCGGGCCCGGGGTGTCGACGTACGCGCTGGTGCCGTTGAACGCCCCGGCGCTCGGGCCGACGACGCCGGGGGTCCAGGTGGCGCCGCCGGTGAGGGTGCCGTCGGCGTTGGCGAGCGAGTCGTCGGCGGCGGTGGTCCCGCTGCCCTCGTCGAAGCGCCAGGCGCCGGTGGTGGCGAGCTGGGCGACCTGGGCGGGGCTCAGCGCCGAGGTCCACGCGCGGACGTCGTCGATGCTGCCGTTGACGAAGTCCACCGGGCCGCCGGCGTACTTGCCGCGGCCGATGACGAGGTGACCGCCCGCGGTCCACGAGGCAGGCGTCGGGGTCGTGCCCTGGAGGCGGCCGTTGACGTACAGCGAGAGCGTGTGCGCCGCGGTGTCCTTGACGCCGGTGAGCTGGTACCACTGGCCCGGCACCGGGTCGAAGGTCGCGCTCGGGAACGGCGCCGCGGCCTGCGGCGAGTCGCTCGACAGCTGGACGAAGGCGAAGCGGTTGGTGTCGCCGCGCAGCCCGAGGAAGAACCCGCTCACCGAGCTGCCGTCGACGCTCACCACCGTCTGGTAGCCGTTGATGCTGACGAGCTTCACCCAGGTGCTGACGGTGAACGAGCTGCCGGTGTCGATGACCGGGGCCCCGGCGTCGGCGTACTGGCCGTTCCCGTTGACCTGCAGGGCGGACTCGCCCTGGATGCCGCTGGTCCAGGTGGCCCCGCCCTGCAGCGTGACCGGGTGGGTGCCGGTGGTGTCGGCGGAGGTGCTGCCGCTGCCCTCCTCGAAGGTCCAGCGGTCGCTGGGGACGGGGCCCGCGGCGGCGTGCGCGGCGGTCGGGGCCGACAGCAGTGCCGTCAGGCCGCTCGCGAGGAGCGAGCCGGCGGCGAGGCCGGCCCACCCGCGGGCAGCGCGCCGCCGCGCGCTCGAGGACGGGCGGGGGTGGGGACGGGGTCGTGCTCGGGTCACGTCGTACTCCTTCGTCGGACGGTGACGGGGCAGAGCGGGACGCGCGGGGGCGCGTCGCAGGGGGACGGGACGGCGCGGAACGCTCCGGCCGGAAGCACCCGGGCGTGCACGCCCGGGCGTGATGTGAACGCTCACTCGGCCAGTCGCGGGGTTCTGCAGCGCGGCAAGGCGGGGGGAGGTGGATGGCACTCTCGTCCGGCTCGCGAGGCTTGTCAAGACCCGTCCCGTGGTCCGGGCGCGCCGTGAGGTGAGCGGTAACATTTCCATCACGGTCCCTTGACGAGCCCTGATGTGAGCGCGAACATCTCAACGCAGGTGCGGCGGGGAGCACGGTCCGGGCAGGAGCCGGGACGGCCCTCCGGCAGCGCCCCGGGCATCGCGCCCCACGGTCTCGTTCAAAGGAGAAGCCATGACCCCCAAGAAGCACCTGGTCGTCTCGGCCCTGACCGCCGCCGGCCTGGTGGCCGTGCTCAGCGGCTGCGGCGACTCGGGCAACAAGTCCACGGGCGCCGACGCCGGCACCGGGACGACCGCCAGCCAGCCCGCCGCCCCGGCCAGCAGCGCTCCCGCTGCCGCCACGTCCACCGGCTCGGACGCCTCGAGCTCCGCCGACGCGGGCAGCAGCGCGGCGGCCGGTGGCAGCGGCGAGGTCCCCGCCGCCATCAAGGCCGCCGGCGGCACCGCGCTCATCGCGGGCACGCCGGCCAAGGGGATCGAGGCGCAGTACGGCCCGATCTGCAAGGGCTCCGACCTCGGCATCGGCAAGATCGACTTCGCCAAGGACACCATCGGCTGGGCGCAGTCCGAGAAGGAGGCCAACCCCTTCCGCATCGCCTCCACCAAGTCCCAGGTCGACGAGGCCAAGAAGCGCGGCATCCACCTGCTGACGACCAACGCGCAGTCGAACGTCCAGCAGGAGAACAGCGACATCAAGGGCATGATCGACAAGGGCGCGAAGGCCATCATCTTCTCGCCGATCAACTCGACCGGCCTCGGCGACGCCATCGCGTACGCCAAGAGCAAGCACGTCGCGATGATCCCCGTGGACCGCAACATCACCGGTGTGCAGGGCTGCCAGTCGGTCGGCCCGCAGCTCGGCTCGGACTTCGTGCTCCAGGGCAAGCGCGCCGCGGACGCGATGATCAAGGCGACCGGCGGCAAGGCCAAGCTCGCGATCCTGCTCGGCGCGACCGGCGTCAACGTGACCGACGACCGCACCAGCGGCTTCCTCGACGAGCTCAAGGCGCAGAACGCCTCCGGCATCCAGGTCATCTTCAAGCAGACCGCCGACTTCACCCGTGAGAAGGGCCAGCAGGTCACCGAGACCCTGCTCCAGTCCCACCCCGACGTGAACGCGATCTACGCCGAGAACGACGAGATGGCCCTCGGCGCGATCACGGCCCTGCAGGACAAGGGCAAGAACGGCACCGACAAGGTCCACATCGTCTCGATCGACGGCACCAAGGGCGCCGTGCAGGCCATCGTCGACGGTGACATCGACACCGTCATCGAGTCGAACCCGGCCTACGGCCCGTCCGCCGAGGACGCGCTGAACGCGTATGTGAACGGCGACGGCTACCCGGCTGTCACCATCACCACGGACAACCAGTACGACAAGTCCAACGCGCAGCAGGCGATCTCGTCGGGCACGGCGTACTAGTCCGCGGTCGGCGAGCAGCAGCAGCGACGGACCAGGAAGGCATCGGGCCAGTGAGCTCAGCGCAACCGAAGGCACCCACGCTCTCGATCCAGGGCGCCAGCAAGCACTTCGCCGGCGTCGTGGCGCTGGACGATGTCTCCGTCGACCTGCTGCCGGGGGAGGTGCACGCCCTCGTCGGTGAGAACGGCGCGGGCAAGTCGACGCTCATCAAGCTGATGACGGGCGTGTACTCCCTCGACGCGGGGACGCTCCACTACCAAGGGGAGCAGCGGGTCTTCAAGTCGGCCCGCGAGGCGCAGCAGGCGGGGATCCAGACCATCTACCAGGAGGTCTTCCTCGCCCCGCAGCTCTCGGTCGCCCGCAACATGTTCCTGGGGCGCGAGCCCAAGCGGTTCGGGTCGCTGGACCTGCGCCGCATGAACCGCGAGACCGACGAGATCCTCGGGCGGTACGGCATCGTCGCCGACGTGCGCCGCCCGCTCGGGGAGCTCGGTCTCGGGGTCCAGCAGATGGTCGCGGTCGCCCGCGCGGTCTCGCAGGACGCCAAGGTCGTCATCATGGACGAGCCGACGTCGTCGCTGGAGCCGCGCGAGGTCGACCGGCTGCTCGCCGTCGTCGGGCTGCTCCGCCAGCAGGACGTGGCGATCGTCTACGTGTCGCACAAGATGGACGAGATCTTCCGCGCCTGCGACGTCGTCACGGTCCTGCGGGACGGCAAGCTCGTCTCGACCGACCCGGTGTCGAGCATGGACCGGCGCACGCTGGTCTCGCGGATGCTCGGTCGCGAGGCCTCGGACATCGAGAGCGGCCGCACCCAGCTGCAGGTACGCGGCACCGCCCGCTCCGACGCCGCCCCGGTGCTCGAGGCGAAGTCCCTGCAGCGCAAGCTGGTGCTGGACGACATCTCGCTCGTCGTGCGCCCCGGCGAGATCGTCGGGCTGGCCGGCCTGCTCGGGTCGGGGCGCAGCGAGACCGCGAAGGCGGTCTTCGGTGCGATGCCGGTCGACTCGGGCACCGTGCACGTCGAGGGCAAGCCCGACGCGCGGCGCAACCCCGCCTCGAGCATCCGGTCCGGCGTCGCGATGCTGCCGGAGGACCGCAAGGTCGAGGGCATCATCCCGAGCATGTCGATCCGCGACAACATCGCGCTCGCCGCGCTGCCGCAGCTGTCGCGGGGCGGCTTCCTCAACCGCAAGAAGCAGGACGAGATCGTCGACGTCTTCATGAAGCGGCTGCGGATCCGCGCTGCCGGCCCGCACCAGAAGGTGCGCGAGCTCTCCGGCGGCAACCAGCAGAAGGTCCTGCTGGCCCGCCTGCTCTGCCTCAACCCCAAGGTGCTGATCCTCGACGAGCCCACCCGTGGCATCGACGTCGGCGCCAAGGCTGAGGTGCAGGCCCTGATCGCGGACCTGGCCGACAAGGGGCTGGGCGTGATCCTCATCTCCTCCGAGCTGGAGGAGGTGGTCGAGGGCTCCGACACCGTGCTCGTGCTGCGGGACGGTGCTGCGCTCGGCACGCTGTTCGGTGACGAGATCTCGGAGGACGCCATCATGAACCTCATCGCCGGCGCTGCCGCCGAGCAGGCGGAGGTGGCGGCGCCGTGAGCACTGCTGTCCTCCAGCGGATCCCGCGGCTCGACCGCAAGGCCGTCGACGGCGACTTCGTGCGCGAGCGCGGCGTCTACATCGCCCTCGTGCTGCTCATCCTCTACAACGTCTTCTTCACGCCGTTCTTCAACCGGTTCGAGACCGTGACCACGCTGATGCTGCAGACCCCCGCGGTCCTCATCGTGTCGCTGGGCATGCTCATGGTCATCGGCACCGGCGGCATCGACCTCTCGGTCGGCGCGACGATGGCGATCGCCGCTGCGGTCATGGGCAAGTTCGTCGCCCCGGACCCCAAGGGGCTCGGCCTGCCGCTCGCCCTCGCGATCATCACCGCGCTCGTCGCGGGGCTGCTCGTGGGCATCTTCAACGGCATCGTCGTCGGCGTCGGCGGAGTGCAGCCGATCGTCGCGACGCTCAGCCTGCTCGTCGGCGGCCGCGGCATCGCGCTCGTCATCACCTCGGGCGCGCTGATCGAGCTGTTCGTGCCGGGGCTCACCAAGCTCGGCCGCGGCCAGGTCAGCAACATCCCGTACATCTTCCTCATCGCGCTCGCGCTGGTCGTCGTCGTCGCGGTGCTCGTGCGGCAGACGACCTTCGGCTTCCGCCTGCTCGCCATCGGCGGCAACGTACGGGCCGCGACCCTCGCCGGCCTGCCCGTGCGCCGCACGATCATCACGGTCTACGCGCTGAGCGGGCTGCTCGCCGCGATCGCCGGCATCATCGCCACCGCCCGTACCCGCGCGGCGGACCCGTCCTACCTCGGCCTGGGCCTCGAGCTCAGCGCGATCACCGCGGTGGTCGTGGGCGGGACGGCCCTCAACGGCGGCCGGGTGCGGATCCTCGGCACGGTCGCCGGCGTGATCCTCATGCAGCTGCTGACGACGACGCTCACCGCGCACAACGTGCCGGACTCGGCGACCCAGGTCGCCGAGGCGCTCATCATCGTCGGCGCCGTCTACATCCAGCGCACCAGCAGGAGCGGGGAATGAGCCCGACGCCCGACCTCACGACTGCGAGCAAGCCCGTGCTGCCAGAGCCGACCGCCCCGGTCCACGTCGCCACCGACGAGCGCGGCGTCACCGCCGGCCGCGAGCGGGCGCGTGCCCTCACCTCGCTGTTCTTCCGCAGCGGCGCGATCGCCGTGCTGGTCCTGACCTGCCTGCTGGCAGCGGTCTTCGACAACGGCTTCGCCTCACTGGACAACCTGCGCAACATCGCGCTGGCGTCGTCGTTCATCGGGATCATCGCCGCCGGCATGACCTTCGTCATCATCAGCGGCGGCATCGACCTCTCGGTCGGCTCGCTGTTCGCGCTCGGCGTCCTCGTCAGCGCGTTCCAGTCCCAGCACGGGTCGGTGGCCGCGGTCGGCACCGCGCTGCTGTGCTGCGGGCTCGCCGGCCTGCTGCAGGGCCTCGTCATCGCCTACCTGCGGCTGCCGCCGTTCATCGTGACGCTCGCCGGCCTCACCGGGATCCGCGGGATCGTCTACTACATCACCGACGAGGGCAACAAGGTCCCGCAGGTCCCGCACAAGGAGGCCTTCGAGCACCTCGGCACCGGCACGTTCATCACGATCGGCCTGCCCGTGTGGATCATGCTGCTCGTCTTCGCGGTCGGTTGGTGGCTGCTGGCGCGTACGGCCTTCGGGCAGCACGTGCAGACGATCGGCGGCAGCGACACCGCCGCGGAGCTCATGGGCCTGCCCGTGCGCCGCGTCAAGGTCCTCGTCTACGTCACGAGCGGGCTGTGCGCCGGCCTCGCCGGCATCCTCACCACCGCGCTGTCCGGCGGCGGCAACGAGGCGCGCATCGGTGACTCGTACGAGCTGGTCGCGATCGCGGCCGTCGTCATCGGCGGCACGCTGCTCAGCGGTGGCGTGGGCTCCATGCTCGGCTCGCTGGCCGGCATCCTGCTCTGGTACGTCATCAACAACATCGTCGTGCAGGGCCTGCAGTTCAACACCTACGTCCAGCAGGTCGTCAGCGGCGCGTTCCTCCTCGTCGTGGTCGTGCTGCAGACGCAGCTGGGCAAGCGCGCCGAGGTGGGCGTCCGCTAGCGCGGGCGCCCCACCCCCGCACGAGGACGGACCGTGCAGAGCAACGGCGAGCGGCGGCCCGCTCGGATGGACGACGTGGCCGCCGCCGCCGGGGTCTCGCACCAGACGGTCTCCCGGGTGCTCAACGGCGCCGACTCCGTACGCCCGGAGACCCGGGCGCGCGTCCTGGCCGCGGTCGAGCGGCTCGGCTACCGGCGCAACGTCGCCGCCCGGGCCCTCGCCTCGCGGCGCTCGCAGACGATCGGCGTGCTGACGGCGGGGACGCAGCTGTTCGGCCCGACCGGGATCCTGCACGGCATCGAGCAGGCTGCCCGCCAGGCCGACTACTACCTCAGCATCGCCAGCGAGCCTGTGCTCGAGCTGGCTGCGGTCCGCCGGGCCCTCGCCCGGCTCACCGAGCAGGCCGTCGACGGGATCGTCGTCGTCGGTCCCCAGGAGGACGCGCAGGGCGCCCTCGTCGAGCTCGCGGAGCGCGTCCCGGTGGTCGTCGTCGACGGTCACGCCGGCCCCGGGCCCACGCGCGTCTACGTCGACCACCTGGGTGGGGCGCGGGCGGCCACCGCGCACCTGCTCGAGCAGGGCGTGCGCACGGTCCACCACGTGGCGGGGCCCCCGGACTGGGGCGAGGCGGCCGACCGGCGGGCCGGCTGGGAGGCCGTGCTGCGCGAGGCGGGCCGCGCCGTACCCCGTCCGCTGGCGGGCGACTGGAGCGCCGGCTCCGGCTACGCCGCGGGCTGCCTCCTCGCGGTCGACCCCGAGGTCGAGGCGGTGTTCGTCGCCAACGACCAGATGGCGCTCGGCGTGCTGCGCGCGATGGCGGAGGTCGGCCGGCGCTGCCCCGAGGACGTGCTGCTCGCGGGCTTCGACGACGTCCCGGAGGCGGGCTTCTTCTGGCCGCCCCTCACGACGGTGCGGCAGGACTTCCCCGCACTGGGGCGCGCCAGCATCGACCTGCTGCTGCAGGGCATCGCGGGCGGGGCGGTCGCTGGTGCCGCGGGCGGCGCCGGCGGGTCCCCACGACGAGAGGTGGCGGTCCCCGCGCAGCTGGTGGTGCGCGCGAGCTCGCACCGGCTGCCGGTGCCGAGCTCGGCCTGACTACGATCCGCTCACGACGGTCCCGCGTGCCCTGCACGGCGGGACGTGACCCGGAGGAGGGCCAGTGGCGCGAGCGGCGACCATGCGCGACGTGGCCTCGCGGGCGGGCGTCTCGCACCAGACGGTCTCGCGCGTGCTCAACGACTCCCCGGCCGTGCTGCCGGAGACCCGCGAGCGGGTGCTCGCCGCGATCTCGGACCTCGGCTACCGGCGCAACGTCGCGGCGCGGGCGCTGGTCACCCGGCGCTCCCAGACGATCGGCGTCGTCAACTTCGGCGACCGGCTCTACGGGCCGACCGCGGCGCTGTACGCGATCGAGCAGGCCGCGCGCCAGCAGGACTACTTCGTCAGCATGCTCAACGACCGGGCGCTCGACGGCGGCAGCATCGGCGAGTCCCTCGGCCGGCTGGCCGAGCAGGGCGTCGAGGGCGTCGTCGTCATCGCGCCGCAGCAGCGCGGCCAGGAGGCGCTGGCCCGGCTGGAGGCGTTCCCCGCCGTCGTCATCGACGGGCACCCCGACTGCGGTGCGCCGCGCGTCTACGTCGACCAGGAGCTCGGGGGCCGGCTCGCCACCGAGCACCTGCTGGAGCAGGGCGTCGAGACCGTGTGGCACCTCGCCGGGCCGCCGGACTGGGTCGAGGCGGAGAGCCGCGTCCGCGGCTGGCGGGCGGCGCTCGCCGACGCCGGGCGGGCGGAGCCGCCGCTGCTGCGCGGGGACTGGAGCGCGGACTCGGGCTACGCGCTGGGCCAGAAGCTCGCCCGCGACCCCGAGGTGCGGGCGGTGTTCGTGGCCAACGACCAGATGGCGCTGGGGTTCCTCCGCGCCCTGCGCGAGGCGGGGCGCCAGTGCCCGGGGGACGTGCTCGTCGTGGGCTACGACGACCTGCCGGAGTCGGCGTTCTTCTGGCCGCCGCTGACCACGGTCCGGCAGGACTTCGAGGCGCTCGGCCGGCGCAGCATCGCGCTGCTGCTCTCGCAGATCGAGGGCAACCGCGCCCACCACTCCGAGACGATCGCGCCCTCGCTCGTGGTCCGGACCAGCTCCGCCCCGCCCCGCGGCCGCGTCATCCGCATGCGCACGGCAGGGCCCCGCGGCTGACCCCTCTCGGGGGAGCCGCGGGGCCCTGGTGAGTGCTGTCGGTGCTGCTGGCGGTGCTGCGCCCGCTAGGCGGCGGCGCGCTCGTCCTCGGCGCCGATGCGCTTGGCGTCGACCCGCTCGCGCTTCGGCCAGCGCACGTCGTAGGCCCAGCCGAGCTTCTCGAACGCCCAGATGGTGCGGGCGGTGATGTCGATCTGGCCGCGCTCGACGCCGTGGCGCGCGCAGGTCGGGTCGGCGTGGTGCAGGTTGTGCCAGGACTCGCCGAGCGACGGGATCGCCAGCCACCAGACGTTGCCCGAGCGGTCACGGCTCTTGAACTCGCGCTCGCCGATCGCGTGGCAGATCGAGTTGATCGACCAGGTCACGTGGTGGAGCAGCGCGACGCGCACGAGGCTCGCCCAGAAGAAGGCCGTGAAGATGCCCTGCCACGACCACGTGAGCAGCCCGCCGAGCAGCGCCGGGACGGCCAGCGACGCGGCGACGATGTACGGGAACGAGCGCGAGACGCGCGCGACGTCCTTGTCCTTGAGCAGGTCCGGCGCGTACTGCGCCTGGTTGGTCTGCTCCACGTCGAACAGCCAGCCCATGTGGGCGTAGAACAGGCCCTTGAGCAGCGACGGGAGGTCCTCGCCGAAGCGCCACGGGCTGTGCGGGTCGCCCTCCTTGTCGGAGAACTTGTGGTGCTTGCGGTGGTCGGCGACCCAGCGGATGACCGGGCCCTCGATGGCGAGCGAGCCGAGGACGGCGAGCGCGATGCGCAGCGGGCGCTTCGCCTTGAACGAGCCGTGGGTGTAGTAGCGGTGGAAGCCGCCGGTGATGCCGAAGCCGCTGAGGAAGTAGAAGAACAGCAGCAGGCCGAGGTCGGTCCAGCCGAGTCCCCAGCCCCACATCACCGGCACGGCCGTGATGAGGGCGAGGAACGGCACGGCGATGAAGACCGCGAGGGCGATCTGCTCCCACGTCTGCTTCTCGTCGTCCCCGTGGAAGGCCTTGGGGATGTCGTCGGGAGTGCCGACCGGACGGTCGACGGCGGGTGCGCTCACGACTGGGCTCCTTGGTCTGGGGGTGGGTCGGGGAGGTGCCTCCCTCGTCCCTACGCAACCGTAACCTACGGCGCCGTAAGCAGTCGAGCGTACGACACGATCGGGTCGTCGTCGGGGCTCCGGTGCGGGAGCGGTGAGCGGGTGGAGCGGACGCGCGTACGCGGCGGTGCCACACTGGTGCGGGCGCTCGGCGCCGGTCCGCCGTGGTGTAATCGGCAGCACCCAGGCCTTTGGAGCCTCGGAGTCTTGGTTCGAGTCCAAGCGGCGGAGCCGCCAGCGCTGACAGCGGCGGCGGAGCGCCTCGCGACGACGCAGTCCGGCGGCAGGACGCCTGCCCGCCGGACGGTACGCTGCGGGAGGCACCGCGGCGCGCGTCCCGCGCACGCGCCGCCCTGCTGCAGCCGTCGAGCCCCCGGGAGCGTGCGTGTCGGACCCCACCCCGCGGCCGGACGACAGCGCGACCTCCGCGGCGGTCTCCGCCGTCGTCGTGCTCGCCGCGGGCGAGGGCACCCGCATGCGCTCCGCGCAGCCCAAGGTGCTCCACCGCGCGGGCGGGCGCCCGCTCGTCGACTCCGTGCTCGCCGCGGCCGGCGCGCTCGCCCCGGGGCTGCTCGTCGTGGTCGTCGGTGCGGGGCGCGAGCAGGTCCAGGCGCACCTCGCGGGCTCGTCGCCCACCGCCCGCACGGTCGTGCAGGAGCGCCAGGGCGGGACCGGTCACGCCGTGCGCGTCGCGCTCGAGCAGCTGCCGGGCCTCACGGGGACGGTCGTCGTCACCGCCGGGGACACCCCGCTGCTGCGCGGCTCCACGCTGGTCGCCCTCGTCGAGGGCCACGCCCGCGCCGGCGCCGCGGCCACCGTCCTGAGCGCGGTCCTCGACGACGCGACGGGCTACGGCCGGGTGCTGCGCGACGCCGACGGCGGCGTCTCGGGCATCGTCGAGCACAAGGACGCGACGCCGGCGGAGCGCGAGGTCCGCGAGATCAACAGCGGGGTCTACGCGTTCGACGCCGAGCTCCTGCGCGGCGCGCTCGAGCGGCTCTCCACCGACAACGCGCAGGGCGAGGAGTACCTCACCGACGTCGTCGGCATCCTGCGCGCCGACGGACGGCTGGTCGCCGCTGTGGTCGCAGACGACCCCCTCGACGTCGCGGGCGTCAACGACCGGGTCCAGCTCGCCGAGGCTGAGGCGGTCCTGCGCGACCGCCGGCTGCTCGACCTCATGCGCGCGGGGGCGACCGTCGTCGACCCGCGGACGACGTGGGTGGACGCCGACGTGCAGGTGGGGCGCGACGCGGTGCTGCTGCCCGGCACCCGGCTGCACGGCCGGACGACGGTCGGGGCGGGCGCGGTCGTCGGCCCCGACGTGACGCTCACCGACACCGAGGTGGGCGACGGCGCCCGGGTGCGCTGCACCACCGCGGACGGTGCGCGGATCGGCCCCGGGGCGGAGGTCGGCCCGTACACCTACCTGCGGCCGGGCACCGTCCTCGGCGCGCGGGCGAAGGCCGGCGGCTTCGTCGAGATGAAGGGCGCCGTGCTCGGCGAGGGCGCGAAGGTGCCGCACCTGTCCTACGTCGGTGACGCGACCGTCGGCGAGGGCGCCAACCTCGGCGCCGGCACGATCGTCGCGAACTACGACGGCGTCGCCAAGCACCGCACCGAGGTCGGCCCCCACGCCCGCGTCGGCAGCGACACGGTGCTGGTGGCGCCGGTGCGCGTGGGCGCCGGTGCGTACGTCGCGGCGGGGTCGGTCATCACCGCCGACGTCCCGCCCGGCGCGCTGGGCGTGGCCCGCGGCCGCCAGCGCGCCGTGGACGGCTGGGTGGCGCGGAGGAGAGCGGGGACGGCGAGCGACGCCGCGGCGAGAGCCGCAGATGACGCCGCGGCGAGGGTCGCGGGTGCAGGGCAGGGCGAGACCGGTACGGACGGCACGGCAGCGGGCGAAGGGGCTTCGGCATGAGCGGCATGACGGCGGCGGGCGAGAAGAAGCTGATGCTGTTCTCGGGGCGGGCGCACCCCGAGCTCGCCTCGGCGGTGGCCCGCGAGCTGGGCGTGGACCTCGTGCCCACGCGGGCGTTCGAGTTCGCCAACGGGGAGATCTTCGTCCGCTTCGAGGAGTCGGTGCGCGGCTCGGAGGCGTTCGTCATCCAGAGCCACACCGCGCCGATCAACCAGTGGATCATGGAGCAGCTCATCATGATCGACGCGCTGAAGCGCGCGTCGGCCAAGCGCATCACCGTGGTGATCCCGTTCTACGGCTACGCCCGGCAGGACAAGAAGCACCGCGGCCGCGAGCCGATCTCCGCGCGGCTCATGGCCGACCTCTACAAGACCGCGGGCGCCGACCGGCTCATCGTCGTCGACCTGCACACCGCGCAGATCCAGGGGTTCTTCGACGGGCCCGTGGACCACCTGTTCGCGCTGGCCACGCTGGCCCGCCACGTCGGCAGCCGCGTCGACCGCAGCCGGCTCACGATCGTGAGCCCGGACGCGGGCCGCGTGCGGGTGGCGGAGCGCTGGACCGACACGCTCAACGCGCCGCTGGCCATCATCCACAAGCGCCGCGACCCGAACATCGCCAACGAGGTCAAGGTGCACGAGGTCGTCGGTGACGTCGCGGGCCGTACCTGCGTGCTGGTCGACGACATGATCGACACGGGCGGCACGATCGTGAAGGCCGCCGAGGCGCTGTTCGAGAACGGCGCCGCCGACGTCATCGTCACCGCGACGCACGGCATCTTCTCCGGCCCGGCGGTCGACCGGCTGAAGAACAGCCGCATCTCCGAGGTCGTCGTCACCGACACGCTGCCCATCGGGCCGGAGCGGCTGTTCGACAAGCTCACGGTCCTGCCGATCGCGCCGCTGCTCGCACGCGCGATCCAGGAGGTCTTCAACGACGGGTCGGTCACCAGCCTGTTCGACGGCGCGGCGTAGCGGGAGGGGCGCCGCCGCTGCGAGCTCTGCTCGGTGGCGCAGGCCCGGCAGGGTTGCCGCTCGGGCCTGCGCGTCCCAAGGGTGTCGAGCGCCGCCGAGCTCAGTCGCCGGGGGCGCCACGAGTAGGGCCTCGAGCGCGCGCCCAGCCGCCGACGTCCTCGAGCGGGACCGCGCACGCCGCGCCGGTCGAGGGCCTCCGCCGCTAGCAGCAGGCTGCGCTCGGTGCCGCCGACGCGCTGACGTCGTCCTCCAGCATGAGCACGTCGGTGACGTCGCCCCCCGGGCCCGGCGCCGTCAGCAGCACCTCGGCGGCGGGTCCGGTCACCCGGGGCTCAGGCCCCCGCGACCGGCGAGGACGCCGCCGCTGACGACTGGCCGGGCAGGCGGACGGTGCGCGCCGAGTCGCGCAGGTCGATGACCCGCTCGCGCGAGCTGCGGCCGGCGGCCACGTCCTCGACGACCTCGTGCAGGCGGGCGCGGAACGCCGCCTCCGAGTACGTCGCGGCGTGCAGCCGGATCCGGTCGGCGTCGAGGTCGGGCAGCGAGCGGACCGCGGAGCGGACCGCGCCGACCTCGGGGGCGTCGACGAAGACCCCGGAGACGCCCTCGGCGAGGGTGTCGAGGAAGCCGCCCGCGCGGAGCAGGACCGCGGGGGTGCCGAAGGCGTTGGCCTCGAGCGGAGTGAGCCCGAAGTCCTCGAACGAGACGCTGACGAGCGCGCGGGCGTTGGCGTAGAGCCAGCGCAGCCGGGCGTCGCTGACGCGGCCGAGGCGGACGACGGCGGACGAGGCGGCGGGCTCGTCGGCGGTCGCCGAGCCGACGACGACGAGGCGCTCGCCGGGCAGGCCGGCGACGGCCTCCTCGACCACGCTCGTGTTCTTGTAGCCGCGACCGCGGGCGACGGTGAGCAGGAAGCCCGGCTCGAGGCCCGGCACCGGGTCCATCGGGCCCGCGGTGTCGACGGAGACGGGCGGCGGGAGCACCTCGGCCTCGATGCCGTACGCGTCGCGGATGCGCCGCGCGACCGAGGACGAGTTGGCGAGGTAGCGGGTGGCGCGGCGGGCGTGGCTCCCGTCCCAGCGGCGCAGGGCCGAGCCGAACGTGCTGATGGCCTTGGCGCCGACGCGGCGGCCGGCGAAGTACTCGTCGCTCTGGTAGAGCCAGCGGGCCGGGTTGTGGCAGTAGACGACCAGCCCGACGCCCGGGTCGGTGGCGAGCCCGTGGGCCCAGCCGCTCGAGCTGGCGACGACGACGTCGGCGTCCGCGCGGGTCACCCGGGTGCGGCTCCACACCGGGGCGAGCAGCGGGAGGGCGAGCCGCGGGTCGCGGCGGAACGCGGGCACCGCCTGCAGCGGGCTGGTGCGGACCTCGTGCGCCCGGAAGCCGGGGAAGGTCTGCTCGGCGTCGTAGACGCTCGTGACGAGCGGCGCCCCCGGGAAGGTGCGCAGCAGCGTCAGGGCGACGCGCTCGGCACCGCCGCGCTGGGAGACGTAGTCGTGAGCCACGACGACCTTGGTCATGTTCCCCCCCGGGAATCGCTGCCTGCTCCGGACCGCTCCGCCCCACCCCTGGCTGCTGAGCAGTGCTCCTGGTGACAGACCCTACCGGCGCCCGGCACGCCCTGTCCGCACGTCGTGTGACAGACGGGTGAACGCGTCCCCCGTTCGGACCGACGGCCCGTCACGCAGCCGTACGGGCTGCGAGCAGGCCGTCACGAGGAGTGCCGACCGTGGTCCCGAGCGGGTGGAGGGACCGTTCGGAGCATGGGCACGGAGGTGCGGCTTGTGCGACACTTCCCCCTGTTGACGGAGCCGCGCCCGGTGCGCGGCTCGTGCCGGGGGGCCGTCACAGGGGGGGACACCATGACCGACGTCGTCGCTTCGCCGGACGACTCGGCCAGGCTCGGGGGACCGCGGCGCGGTCGTCCGGAGCCGGCTGAGCTGACCGGCCTGACCGGGCTGACCGCCCGCGCCGGCCTGCCGGCGATCCCGCGCCAGGCGGTGCCCGCGTCGCCGGCGGGGCGCCGCTGGCACGACGCCGACCAGGCGCGCCTGCTGGCCGCCGACCTCACGGCCGCGCTGGTCGCCGGTGCGCTCGCCGCCGCCCGGCACGCCGCGTGGTCCAGCGCCGCCGCCGTGCTGGCCCTCGCCGCGGCCTGGGTCCTCGTGGTCGTGCTCCTGCGCGGCTACGAGACCCGCTTCACCTCCGTCGGCTCGGAGGAGTTCCGCCGCGTCGGCGTCGCCGGCCTGGCGCTCACCGCCCTGGTGGGCACCGGGGCCTGGGCGTTCGACGCCAGCGTGCCCCGCGCGCCGGTCCTGCTCGCCCTCGCGCTCACCGTCTCGCTGAGCCTCGCCGCCCGCTGGGCGCTGCGCCGGCGCACGCACCGGCGCCGGGCGCGCGGCCTCGACCGCGACCGCGTCCTCGTGGTCGGGCACCCCGAGGGCCTCGTCTGGCTGACGAGCACCCTGGCCCGCTCGCCGTACCACGGCATGGACGTCGTCGCGGCGTGCCTGCCGCAGCGCGCCGAGGCCGGGCGCCTCGCGGAGGTCGACGTCCCCGTCGAGGGGTCGTTCGCCGACGTCGTGCGGGTCGCGGAGGCGCTCGCCGTGGACACGGTCGTCGTCCTCAGCTGCCCCGAGCTCGACGCCGAGGCGCTGCGGCGCATCGGGTGGGGGCTCGAGGAGCTCGGGGCCGAGCTGCTCGTCGCGCCCGGCGTCATGGAGGCGGTCGGCCCGCGCGTCGGCATCCGCCCCGTCTGCGGCGTGCCGCTCATCCACGTCGAGGCGCCGGAGCTGCGCGGCTCGCGCCGCCTGGCGAAGGCGGCCTTCGACCGCGCCGTCGCCGCCGTGGCGCTGCTCGTGCTCTCCCCGGTGCTGCTCGCCGTCGCCGTCGCCGTCCGCTTCGACAGCCCCGGAGGCGCGCTGTTCCGCCAGCGCCGGGTGGGCGTCCGCGGGCGCGAGTTCACGATGTGGAAGTTCCGCAGCATGGTCACGGGCGCCGACGCGCTCGTCGGCGAGCTCGCCGAGCAGGACGAGGGCAGCGGGCTGCTGTTCAAGGTCCGCGACGACCCGCGGGTCACCCGCGTCGGCCGGCTGCTGCGCAAGACCTCGCTCGACGAGCTGCCCCAGCTGGTCAACGTCCTGCTCGGCCACATGTCGCTGGTGGGTCCGCGCCCGCCGCTGCCGCGCGAGGTCGCGCTCTACCCGGGCGACGTGCGCCGCCGGCTGCTCGTCAAGCCCGGCGTCACCGGGCTGTGGCAGGTGAGCGGGCGCTCCGACCTCAGCTGGGAGGAGTCGGTGCGGCTCGACCTGCGCTACGTCGAGAACTGGTCGTTCGCGTACGACCTCGTCATCCTCGTGCGCACCGCGTCCGCCGTGCTGTTCAGCCACGGCGCCTACTAGCCCGTCCCCCTCCGAGTCCGCGCTAGCGGGGCCGCAGCGCCGCGGCCACCGGCTCGAGCAGGCGGCGCAGCTCCTCCGCCGTCCGGACGTACGCCGCGCCGGACTGCCCCATGGGGTCGGCCACGTCGTCCGCCGCGCTCCCGCGCAGCACCGAGTCCAGCCGCCGGCCCTCGTGCAGCCTGGCGGCGTACGCGCGCAGCCCCTCGCCGGGCAGGCGCCCTCCGACGCGCTGCACGCGGGCGGCGAGGTCGACGAGCGGGAAGGTGCGGGGCCAGCAGGCCGGCGCCAGCACGGCCGCGTCGCGGACGTGGGCCCGCTCCATGGTGACGACGAGACCGGCGGCCGTCAGCGCCGCCGCGTCGACGCGCCTGCTGCGGTGCGCGGCGAGCTCCGGGGCGCAGGCCGGCAGCGCGGCCACCCCCTCGGGCGGGACGGGCAGCCCCGGCTCGAGGAACCCCGCGGACGACACCGCGGGCACGTCGCCGAGCAGGCCCGCGAGCAGGGCGGCGGCGATCGGGGAGCGGCACCGGTTGGCGGTGCACAGCACGAGGACCCCGTCCTCACCAGCGCGCAGGTCCACAGGAGGATCGTCCCAGACCCGTGCCGCCCCGGGCGGGGCTACGCCAGGACCAGTCCGCCCAGGAGGGCGACGAGGGCGAGCAGCGGCAGCAGGGCGGCCATCGCACCGACCGGCACGCGGGTCGCCGCCTCGGGCCGGTGCGGCGCCGCGCCGAGCGCGGCGGCGTAGACCTCGAGCAGCGCGGCGGTGTGCGCCTGCACCGAGAGCCCGGCACGGATGCGCGACTCGACCCGACGGCGGTCGCCGCCGTCGGGTGCCGCCAGCAGCCGCTCGCGCAGCAGCGCCGTCCAGTCGCCGACCTCGGAGAGCCCGGCGACCGAGACCAACGGGCCGCCCTGCGAGATCCAGGCGCCCATGCCGCCGACCGCGTGCGCCACGACGGGGGTGCCGACGGCCAGCGCCTCCGGCCCGGCCATGCAGAACGTCTCCGGCACCAGCGACGGGACGGCCACGACCGCGCTGGCCTCGCGCAGCTCCTGCGCCGCCTCCGGCGAGACGCTGCCGACGAACTCGACGCGCTCGGCGATCCCGAGCTCGGCGGCGAGCGCCTCGAGCTCGCCGCGGACGGGACCGTCACCGGCGATGACCACCCGGTGGGGGACGTCGATCGCCTGCGAGGCGCGCAGCACGACGTCCACCCCCTTGAAGTCGACGAGGCGCCCGACGTAGCTGACGAGCGGCACCCGCTGCGCGTCGGGCGGGGTGCGCCGGGCGAACGTCGTGATGGGCGGCGCGACGACGTCGACGCGCGCCGGGTCGGCACCCTCGCTGACGAGCAGGTCGCGGGTCCACGCGCTCGGGGCGACAATGCGGTCCGAGCGGCGCACGGCGGCGCGCATCCGCCGGTCCTGCTGCATGCCGCGCAGGAACTGCAGCAGCCCGAGGGGGCTCCCGTCGCCCACGCGCCCGCAGCCGAGGCGGCGGTAGCCGGTGGTGACGCACGAGACGCCGATGGTGCGGCTGCAGGGCTGGCGCGGACCCCACTGGTAGCGCGCAGTGTTGGGGCAGGAGAGGTTGTGGTACGTCGTCACCGTCGGCGCGATGCGCGGCAGCCGGAACTGCACGGCGTTGCGCGGGATCCCGTGGACGTGCAGCAGCTCCACGCCGTTGTCCCGCACGAAGTCCCGCAGGCGGCGGACCTCCCTGCGCACCTGGCGGCTCTCCCACTTGGGGCCGCGGTCGAAGAAGGCGGGCAGGAACAGCGACTCCGCGAAGGGCGCGTCGGGGCCGACCGTGCCCTCGCCGTGCGCGAGGTAGACGGTGTGGCCCTGGTCCACCAGCGCGCCGGCGGCGAGCAGCAGGCTGCGCTCGATCCCCCCGACGAGGCCGACGTCGTGGGTCATCATGAGCACCTTCACGCGCTGCTCCCGAGGTGGTCCCCCAGGTGGCTCCCCAAGTGGCTCATGGACCCGCCCGGCAGCAGGACCTCCCACGGCCCCAGGAAGTGCGCCAGGAACGCCGGGGAGAGCGCGACCTCCCCGCCGTACGGCTCGACCTGGGTCTTGTACGCCGCCACGACCGCCCGCTTCTGCTCGAGGTGGCCCGCCGTGCTCACGAGGTACGGGCGGGGCGAGGAGAGCCGGCGGGGCAGCCCGAGCGCGCGCTGCGCCGGCCCCGCGCCGCCGGCGGGGCTGGTGAACGGCCAGTGCGTCCACATCCAGACGGGGTACTCCAGCAGCTCGACGGGCGGCTCGCCCGGCTGGGTAGCGAGGTCGGCCACGAGCTCGGCCGCCACGCGGCTCACCGCGTCGTGGTCGGGGTGGCCGTCGCAGGAGACCGGCACGAGCAGCTGCTCCGGTCGCTCCTCCGCCAGGGCGCGCTCCAGCAGGGCGCGCACCTCGTCGCGGCGCTGGGCGAGACCGCCGTCGGGCAGGCCGCCGAAGGAGACGTCCTCGGCGGCGACGCCGAGCAGTCCGGCCGCGGTCCGCGCCTCCTGCTCGCGCAGGGCGACGAGCTCGGGGTGGGTGTGCGGGGCGGTGTCGAGGGAGTACGCGCCGTCGCTGACGACGAGCACCCGGACCCGGCTCCCGGCGGCCCGCTTGCGCATGATCGTGACGGCGCAGCCGAGGGTCTCGTCGTCGGCGTGCGGGGCGACGACGAGCGCGCTGGTGGAGGCGATCTGCGCGGTGCGGTCGGTGCCGCGGCGCTCCCAGAGGGCGCGGCTGCCGCGCTGGGCGGGCACCGCAGCACGGCGCGCTGCGGACGCGAGTCCCACGTCGTGATCCCCCCTCGCCGGCACGGCCCCCCGACCGTCCCCTCGGTACGAGCATAGGCAAGTCACGTCGTTCCCGGGCAGACTCCCTCGGATGGAGCAACACTCCTCCCGCGCCGCGAGCAGGCCGCTAGGCTGGCCGCAGCCGACTCCGGGGGGACGAGTGGCCGACCGCTCCCGAGCCGCGGGCGCACCGCGCGTGACGATCGTCATGCCGACCTACCTGCGGATGGACTACATCCGCGAGGCCGTGGAGAGCGCGCTCGCGCAGACCCTCGGCGAGTTCGAGCTCCTCGTGTCGGACAACGCCTCCTCGCCGGCGACGCGCGAGCTGCTCGAGTCCTACGCCGACCCGCGCATCCGCTACCGCACCAACGCGGAGGGCAACGTCGGCGCGACGCGCAACGCGCTCAACGCGTACCAGGACGCGCGGGCGGCGCTGCTCACGACGCTGCACGACGACGACGTCTACGAGCCCACCTTCCTCGAGCGGCTGGTGCCGCCGCTCGAGGCCGACCCCACCCTCTCCGTCGCCTTCAGCGACCACTGGCTCATCGACGAGAAGGGCGTCGTCGACCCGGAGGGCACGGAGGAGAACTCCCGTGCCTGGGGGCGTTCCTCGCTCAGCGAGGGGGTCCTGCGACCGTTCCTGCGCCAGGCCGTCCTCGAGCGCGCCGTGCCGGTGGCGATGTCGACGGTGTTCCGCTCCTCGGCGGTCGACTGGTCCGACTTCCCGGAGGAGGTCGGCACCAACTACGACCTCTGGATCGGCTACCTCGCCGCCCGCGACGGGTCGGGGGCGTGGTTCACCCCGGAGCGGCTCACGCGCTACCGCTACCACGGCCAGTCCATCACCTCGGGCGCGCGCTACGACCGGGCGCTGAGCTACTGCTACGACCGCTTCCTGGCCGACCCCGCCACCGCGGACCTGCGTCCGGAGCTCGAGCGCGAGGCGCGCCACTGGCGCACCGGTCTCGGGATCACCCTGCTGCGCGAGGGCGACCGGGCGGGCGCGCGCTCCGTCCTCGGGCCGGTGCTGCGCGGCGGTGCCTCTCCGCGCGCCCTCGCGGCGTACGCGCTGGCGGCCGCGCCGTTCCCCACCGGGCGCGCGCTCGCGCTGGCCCAGCGGGTGCGCGGCCAGTCCGGCACCCGCGGCTGAGCCCGGCACGCACAGCCCGGCACGCACGGCCCGGCACGCACAGCCCAGCACCCACAGCAGAGGGGGCGCCCCGGCGGGACGCCCCCTCTGCCACGTGCTCGCGCCGCAGGACCCCCTGCCGCGCCGGTGCTCCTACGCCCCGAAGTGCTCCGCCTGCCGCCGGCGGAGGTCGTCGATGAGGCGACCCTCCGGGACGATGACGTCGTCGTAGGTCAGGGTCGCGTCCTTGGGCACGTCGCGCACGAGGGTGCACCCCTCGGCCACGCCCATCGGCAGCAGCCGCTCGCGGGCGGTGACGTCGGCCGCCTCGGCCTCGCCGTAGGTGTGGTACTCCCCGAGCCCGTCGAGGACCTGCCCGGCCTTGAGGTCGACCTTCGCCGTCGCGACGACCTCGACCTGCGGGGCCCCCGCGGCGACGATCGGCGCGTCGCCGAAGAGGACCGCCCGGGCGAGCGAGGTCGGGACCTCGAAGTGGCACAGGTGGTACGGCGTGTAGAAGCTGTAGAGCGGCCCCTCGCCGAGCTTGTAGAGGTTGAGCATGTGGCGCTGCTTCGGGTCCTCGACGGTGGCGAGGCAGAAGACGCCCGGCCCGGGCTTGGCCCCGACGACGTAGTCGACGACACCGCCGAGCTTCTTCAGCTCCTCGACGTCGTACGCCGTGGTGAGCTCGTCGACATGGCCGCGGTGGTCCGCACCGCCCATGCCGCGCTTCGCCACCGTCATCCCCGTGGCGTTGGCGACGATCGCCTGCTCGAACGACACCTTCGTGCCGTCGGCGAAGCTCGTCACCATGGCCGGGTCCTGGCCCCACTGCTTGGCGAACCCCTCTTGGGTGGTGGGGTTGCGGTAGGGGTCCTGCAGGCCCTTGATGTTGCCCATCACCAGCGGCGTGAGGCCGAGCTGCGTGACGAAGCGGAAGAGGTTGACCTCCACGCCCGGCTGGTCGCCGTCGACGCCGGAGAAGATGACCCCGGCCTGCTCGGCGAGCACCTTGAGCAGCGGGCCGACGGTGCCGTCGAGCTCGGCGTTCATCGTCACCATGTGCTTGCCGGCCGCGAAGGCGGCGAGCGTCACCCGCGCGCCGAACTCCACCGCGCCGGTGACGTCGCAGAGGACGTCGATGCCCTCGGCGTCGACCAGCGCGAACGGGTCCTCCGTGACCGCAGGCACTCCGCGCCGGACCGCGTCGCTGACACCGGCCGCGTCGGAGACCGTCGCGGTCTCGTCGACGCCCGCCTCGGCGTACGCCCGGACGGCGCCCTCGAGCCGGCGGTTCGAGACCGCGACCAGCTCCATGCCCTCGGTGTAGTTGATGATCTGGTTGGCCACGCCGCGGCCCATGAAGCCCGCGCCGATCATCCCGACGCGGATGGGCCGCCCCTCGGCCGCGCGCTGCTTGAGCGCGGTGTCGACGAGGATCACGCCGAGATCCCCTGCTCCGAGAGCAGCGGCCAGGCCGCGTCCTTGGCGCTGATGACGGCGACCTCGACCGGCCAGTCGATGCCCAGCGCCGGGTCGTCGTAGCGCAGGCCGCGCTCGGTGCCCGGGGTGTAGGTCTCGCTCACCTGGTAGACGACCTCGGCGTCGTCGGTCAGGGTGAGGTAGCCGTGCGCGAACATCGGCGGCACGAGCAGCGCGCGGCGGTTCTGCTGGGTGAGCTCGACCGCGATGTGCTGCAGGTGCGTCGGACTGTCGGGGCGCATGTCGACGATGACGTCGAGGATGGCGCCGCTCGTGCAGCGCACGAGCTTCGCCTCCTCGGCGGGCGCGACCTGGTAGTGCATGCCGCGCAGCGTCCCGGCCTTGTAGTTGTAGGACAGGTTGCACTGCTCGACCATCGGGTCGAGCCCGGCGTCCGCGAACTCCTTGCGGCAGAAGGTGCGCGCGAAGAAGCCGCGCTCGTCCTCGCGCCGCTCGAGGTCGATGATGGTGGCGCCCGCGAGCGCCGTCTGCGTGAAGATCACGGGGCGGTCCAGAAGAGGTCGGCGTCGATCTGCTTGGTGGCGAGCAGGTGCTCGAGCTGCTTGAGCCGCGTGTGGCCGCGGCCCTTGAAGGTCGCCTCGTCGAGGTCGATGCGCGCGAACACCTCGGCCAGCTGCGCGGCGCCCTTGTCGGCGTCCCAGTCGCAGGAGAAGCCCGGCAGCTGCGAGTAGATCTTGTCGAAGTTCACCTTGTAGCTGCGGTTGTCCGCGCCGGGCTCGCCGAAGCTCGTGGTGCAGCCGGGGAACGCCGCGGCGACCTTCTCCGCGATGTCGCGGACCTGGTAGTTCTGCTCGTTGCTGCCGACGTTGAAGACCTCGTTGTGCACGGCCTCGCGCGGCGCCTCGAGCACGCAGCGGATCGCCTTGCCGATGTCGAGGGCGTGCACGAGCGGGCGCCACGGGGTGCCGTCGCTCGTCATCGCGATCTGGCCGGTGGTGTGCGCGAGGCCCGAGAGGTTGTTCAGCACGATGTCGAACCGCATGCGCGGCGAGGCGCCGAACGCCGTGGCGTTGCGCATGAACGTGGGGGAGAAGCTGTCGTCCGCGAGCTTGGTGACATCGCGCTCGATGAGCCCCTTGCACACGGCGTACGCGGTCTGCGGGTTGATCGGGGAGGTCTCGTCGACCGTGCCCTCGGCCACGCCGTAGACGCTGCAGGAGGACATGAACACGAACCGCTCGACACCCGCCTCCTTGGCGAGGGTGGCCAGGCGCAGCGTGCCCTTGTGGTTGATGTCGTAGGTGATCTCGCCGATGAGGTCGCCCAGCGGGTCGTTGGACAGCTCGGCCATGTGCACGACCGCGTCGAAGCCGCGCAGGTCGTCCACGGTGACGTGGCGGATGTCCTTGTCGATGGTGGCCACCGAGCGGTCCGTGCCGCGGTAGAGCCAGCCGTACTTGAAGAAGCCCGTGTCCAGGCCGCGGACGTCGTGACCGCGACGGTCGAGCTCGGGAGCGAGCAGGCAGCCGAGGTAGCCCTCGGTGCCGGTGACGAGGATGCGCATGGTGTGTGGGTCCCCCCTGTGGGCGTCTTCTGGTCGGCTTCCGACGTGCTGGCCACCCGCGTGGCTCCGGGACTCGCGCCGTGGGCCCGGGATCTGTCGTGCTCAGGAAGCGGCCGTACGCGTCCAGGCTATCGGTTGGCCCGCTCCCGAGCGGGAGAACCGGCCCATCCCTGCCTCAACCGCCCCGTACGGCCCAATGCGCCCGACAGGGAGCTCAGGCGACCTTCGACAGCTCGGGCCCGGGCGCCGTCCCTCGTCGGCGCAGCAGCGTCCGGGAGACGTCGAGGCCGTCGGCGACGAACCGCCGCGGGCTGAACAGCGCGCGCACCGAGAAGCCGGGCTCCCGGCGCAGGTAGACGAGGGCGGCGACGAAGCAGGTGAGGTACGACAGCGTCGTCACCGTCGCGGCGCCGTCCATGCCGAAGGGCTCCAGCGAGACCGAGAGCCCGACCACGGTCACGACGAGCCCCCACAGCTGGCAGATGCTCGCGGCGCCCGGTCGGCCGGTGGCCTGCAGCCCGGCGTCGAGGACCTGGCTCGTCGCGGCGAGGACCACGCCCGGGAGCATGATCTGCAGCGGGACCGCGGAGCCGCGGAAGGCGTCGCCGTAGACCAGCGGGAGCAGCCACGGGGCGAGCACGCCCAGGACGAGCGCGACCGCGCCCGCCGTGCCGACCGTGATCCGACCCGCGCGCACCACCAGCCGCATCCCCTCCGCGCCGCCGCGGCGCGCGGCCGCCGGGAAGACCACCTGGCCCAGCACGCCGACCAGCGCGAACAGGATGCCCGCGGTGTTCGTGGCGACGGAGTAGAGGCCGACCGTCGCGACGCTGAGGAACGCCGGCATCATGAGCAGGTCGAGCCGGCCGTTCACCAGCCCGCCGAACAGGCTGCCCTGCACCTTGATCCCGAAGGCGAGCGCCGCGCGGGCGACCTCGCGCGACGGGCGCGCGACGCCGACCCTGCGGAGGAACCGCGCGCCCACGACGCCCAGCGCCAGCACGCTCGACGCGATGCTGGCGAGCAGCACCTCGTCGACGGTGAGCCGGACGGTGAGCGCGAGCACCACCAGCCCGACGAGGTACCCCGTCGGCTGCAGCACGCGCAGGACGTTCATCCCGGCGAAGTCGTGCGACCCGCCCAGCAGGCTCTGCAGCTGGGACGTCGCGAGCACGAGCACGACGCTGAGGACGAACCAGCGCCCGGTGTCGATGACCGACTGGTGCTGCGCGTGGAGCACGAGCGGCAGCGCGAGCTCGGCCAGCACCACGCCGACGAGGCCCAGCCCGGCCAGGAAGGCGAGCGCGGTGCCGACGATCCGCGGGATGTCCTCCTCGCGCTTCGAGGCGAGGAAGGCGACGCCCTCGTTGGTGCCGAGCGCCGCGATCCACCCCGTGAACTGCGTCAGCGTCGCGAGGACGGCGAGGTCACCGCGGCCACCCGGGCCGATGCTGCGGGCGACCAGCACCCCGGTGGCGAGGTTGACCGCGAGGATGCCGACGTTGGACAGGCCCGTGAGGGCGACGTGCCATGACAGGGAGCGACCGCTCCCGCGTCCCGTGCTGATGGTCCCGCTCTCGCTCTCGCTCAGAACCCGGTCGGGGCCGGGAAGGTGTCGTCCCAGTACTGCCGGCAGTGGCCGGGCTCGCGCGGGAACGCCGAGGTGTAGACGAAGAACAGCGACGAGCGCGCCTTGGTCCGCAGCCTGCCGTGGTGGAAGAAGGCCGTCGGGTCCGCGAACAGCGCGGTGCGCCCCGGGACCTCGCCGTTGCGCCACTGGCTGCGCGGCACCAGCGCGGCCATCTCGTCGTCGTCGAGGCCGAGCCGGCCGTTCCGCTCGGCGTCGCGGATGCCGCCGAGGATGCGGCGGCGCAGGCCCTTGTCGAGCTCGCTGTCCACGACGTACTCGAACGGCCCGTGGTCGATGGTGATGTCGTGGAAGTAGACGAACGCCTTGAGCATGCGGCGGTCCTCGCCGTCGCGGTGCCACAGCTCGGTGAGGTCCTGCGCGCTGCTGACGGGGTCGATGCGCGCGTGCACGCCCTGGAAGACCGCCGGAGAGCCGATGTAGTTGGACGCGATGGCGAGCATCTGCGGCTCCAGCGCCCAGGCACGCAGGGCCGGGACTGCGGTCGCCGTACGGATCCTCGGCCCGCGCACCTCGGACGCGAGCCTCGGCTCCTCGGCCATGTCGGCGAGGATCTGGCGGCCCACGCGCTCCATCTCGGCCGTGGTGCCGAACTTGAGCTCGTCGAGGCCGGCTGCGGCCGCCTCGCCGCGCTGCAGCGCCGCGACGATGCGCTGCGCCTCGCCCTCGAGCGGGGGCAGGCCGACGCGCTGGTGGCGGGCCTGGACGGCGAAGGTCGCGTCCAGCACCGCCTGACGCGCCTCGCGGGTGCCGCGGCGGGCCGCGCGGCGGACGACGCGGACGGTGGTGTCGACGTTCATGACGCCTCCTTCAGGAAGAGCACGCGCGGCAGCGCGCGCAGGTAGCGCGGGTAGTAGTAGGCGGCGCGCACGTGGCGCACGAGCGCCTTCGGTGACAACGGGCGGGTGAGCAGGTGCAGGCCCATGCGACGGCACCACTCGACGGGGTAGCCCTGGCCGACGAGCGCGCTCATCGCGACGGGGACGTCGTGGTACTGGATCTTGGCCCAGAGGCCCTTCTGCTGCATCCACGAGCTGACCGCCTCGATGCAGTCGACCCAGTTGCGCTCGGTCACGAGGACCGGCCCGTGGGCGGCGGTGGCGCCGGTGAGGTAGGCGGCGAGCGCCCAGTTGTCCAGCGAGCCCTGCCAGGAGGCGACCGCCTGCTGGGCGTAGTCCGTGCGGTAGATGCAGGCCGTGAGGAAGATGACGCTGCCCATGTCGTGGGCGAACTGGTGCATGAAGGCGGCGCGGCCGTCCTCGGTGCGACCGGCGGCCGCCGTGTCGAAGTAGTGCGGCTTGGTCATCTCGCCGGTGATGCCGTTGCGGCCGCAGAAGTTGAGGAACAGCAGGGCGAGGTCCGGCTGCTCCTGGACGATCCGGATGACCTCGGCGACGCAGCCGGGGTGGAGCACGTCGTCGTCGCCCAGGGTCCAGACCCAGGTGCCGCGGGCCAGCTCGAGCGTCGAGACGAGGTTGGCGATGCCGCCGGTGTTGCGCTGGTGGCGGACGTAGCGGAAGCGCTCCTCGCCGACCTTGCGCTGCCAGCGCTCGACGACCTCGGAGGTGCTGTCGGTCGAGGCGTTGTCGTGGACCGCGAGCTCCCACGCCACGTCGACGGGAGCGAGCTCGGCCACGAGGTGGGCGAGCAGCTCGTCGAGCTGGGGTGCCCGGTTGTACGTCGGGATCGCGAGCGTGAGCAGCGGCACGGTCGCGCTCCCGTGCGACGTGCGGTCGCCGCTCATGCGCCCACCGGTCCCCGCTGAGCACGCCGCTCCGGCACTGCTGCCAGCATGACCCTCACCCTCCTGCCGCTGCGGACCCCCGCGGGTGCCCGCCGGCGTCCTCGCAGGCGGCCCCCCCGCCATGGCGAACTCCCATGGAACCAGATCGCGCCGGACCACGGACGCGGCGAGGGGGATTTCACCCCTTCGCAACAACCCGGCAGCCTGGGACGGGCGTACGTGTCCGGGAGGCCACGACCGCGTAGCGCGTCGGGGCACGGCGCGCCTGCTCCGGTCAGGGGAGGGTCCGCGGAGCGTCCTCGCCCGACTGGTACGGGTGGAATACTGCGATGTGGGTGCGTGCGGCCGATGGGGAGCGCAGCGCCCAGGCGCCCCCGGCAGGTCGGCCGCCGGGACCGCCCGGCGCGCCCGTCGGTCGCGCGTAGGGGAGGAGGAGCGTGAGTCTCAGCAGCTACCTGGGGGTCGTCCGGCGACGGTGGGGCTACGTCCTCATCGCCCTGCTGGTGTGCGTCCCGCTCGGGGTGCTGGCGCACGAGCGCGCCGTCCCCGTCTACTCCTCCACCGCGCAGGTGCTCCTGCTCCCGAACGACCTCTCCGAGCGCGGCGTCTCGAGCGACACCGGGGACACGACCGACCCGGTCCGCTACCAGGCGGGCCAGCTCAGCGTGATGATGAGCCCGCAGGTGGTCTCCGCCGCCGCGCGCGACGCGGGGCTGCCTGTCAACGACCTGCGCCGGCACCTCTCCGTCGTCGCGGACGACTCTGCGGACACCGTCGAGATCACGGTCACCTCGACCGACGCCCTCAAGGCGACCGACGCTGCCAACGCGGTGGGTCGGGCGTACATCCAGTACAACAAGACCCAGGCCCAGCAGTCGCTCCAGACGGCCGCCGACGGGATCGGGCGCGAGCTGGACACGCTCTCCACGCAGATCACCGCCCTGCAGAACGCCTCCAAGGGCACGGCCAACAGTGCCGCCCTCCAAGCCGCGATCGCGCAGTACACCGCGCTGTTCTCCAAGCAGCAGGACCTCACGATCGACGCCGGCATGAAGAAGGGCGGAGCCCAGCTCGTCGGGCCCGCCGACGGTCCGGGGTCGCCCACGGGGCTCTCGCTGAAGACCGAGATCGTCCTCGCCGCGCTGTTCGGCCTGGTGCTGGGACTCGGTGCGGCGTTCCTCCGCGAGCAGCTCGACGACCGGCTCCGCTCGCGCGAGGAGCTCGAGGACATCCTCGGCGTCCCCGTGCTCGGCGAGATCCCGCGCGACCGCAAGACCGCCAAGCGGGAGCGCTACGTCGCGGCGCTGGCGGACTCCTCGGGCACCTTCGCCGAGGCGACGCGGGCGCTGCGCACGAACATCACGTTCCTCGGCATCGAGCAGCCGGTCTCCAAGCTGCTCGTCACCAGCGCGATGCCGGGCGAGGGCAAGACGGTCACCGCCGCCAACCTGGCGCTCACCTTCGCCCAGGCCGGGCTGCGCACGGTCGTCGTCTCGGGCGACCTGCGGCGCCCGCGGCTCGAGGCGCTGTTCGCCGGCACCGCACCGAGCCCGGGCCTGTCCGGGGTCCTCGCCCTGCGCCTCACGGCGGGCAGCGACTCCGCCCGGCGCGAGCAGCTCGCCAGCGCCGTCGGCTCGGCGGTCGTCGCCACCCGCCAGGAGGGGCTCTCCCTGCTCCCGGCCGGCGCCTGCCCGCCCAACCCCGTCGAGCTGCTCGGCTCGGGGCGCATGGACGACGTGCTCGCGCTGCTCGAGGAGCGCTTCGACGTCATCGTCATCGACGCCTCCCCGCTGCTCGCCGTCACCGACGCCGCCGTGCTCGCCCCGAAGGTCGGCAACGTCCTGCTGGTCGCGTCCATGACCTCCTCGCGGCGCCGCGCGCTGGCGCGCCTGTCGACCGTCGTGGCGCCGATCCCGGCGCGCGTGCTCGGCGTCGTCGCCAACAAGGCCCGGCTCGAGAAGGGCTCGTTCGCGCCCTACTACGAGGACCGGTCCACCCGGCAACGGGCGTCCGACGACGCCCGCTCGAGCGCGCGCCCGGAGCCCCAGACCGTCGAGCAGCGGACGGTCGAGGCCCTGGCGCACGACCACCGGGTGGTCGACCACCGGACCGCTGACCACCGCCCGGCCGGGCAGCACGACCTCGACCCCGGCAGCGGCGACGCCGCCGGCCAGCGCGGCTCGGCGCCGAGCCCGACCGGGGGCTAGCCCTGAGCGCGCCGACGGCGGCGCGGCACGCCGCCGTCGGCGGTCCCGCCGCCGCTCCTGCCGGGCACGCTGCTGCCCCCAGCGCCGAGGACGTGCGCGCCCCGGGCGGGCGACTGCCGGTCTGGGCGTGGGTGGTCGGCTTCCACGCCGTCTGCTTCCTGGCCGCGTTCGTGCTGCACCAGGGCCGCCTGGTGGCCTACGCGTACCCCGCCGGTGCCGTCGTCTGCTGCGCGCTGCTGCTGCGGCGGCGGGAGACCGCGGACTTCCTCGTGTTCACGCTCTGGCTGTGGTTCCTCGGCCCGGAGATGCGCCGGGTGGTGGACTTCGGGGTCGGCTGGACGCCGAAGAGCACCGTCATGCTCGCGATGCCCGTCGCCAGCTGCGTGTGCCTCGTCCCCGCCCTGCGCGCGCACCGCCGCGTGGCGCCGGACATGACCCGCGCCCTGGCCACGGCGCTCACGGCGGTGGTCTTCGCCTTCGTCACCGGAGCCCTCGTCAACGGCAAGGCCCCCGCGCTCGGCGGCCTGCTCGACTGGCTGCCGCCGGTCCTCGTGGGCGCGTGGGCGGCGGGAGCCGGCCCCGAGACCCCGGTGCTGCGCCGGGCGCTCGAGCGCACCGCGCTGTGGGGCGCGATCGTGCTCGGCGCGTACGGCCTGGTGCAGTTCCTCGTGCTGCCCGAGTGGGACGCGTTCTGGATGCGCAACGCGCCGATCAACTCGATCGGCAACCCGCACCCGTTCCAGGTGCGCGTCTTCGGCACGCTCAACTCGCCCAACCCGTACGGCGCGGTGCTGGGCGCGCTGCTCATCATGGTGCTCGCCGGAGCGCGCAGCCGGGGGCGCGCCCTCGCCACGGCCGCCGGGGTCGTCGGCATCGGCCTCTCCCTCGTCCGCACCGCCTGGCTGGGCATCGTCATCGCCGTCGGGGCGCTCGCCCGCGCCGGGCGCACCCGCGCGCTCGTGGCGATCGTGCTGGCGGCGACCCTCACGGTCGTCGGCCTCGCGTTCGTCGGGGGCCCCGTGGGCGAGGCGATCGGGGAGCGGGTCGCCAACTCCTACCAGTCCGGCGGCAAGGACAAGAGCCTCAACGACCGCACCGACGTCTACCGCAAGACGCTGCCGGTCGTCCTGGGCTCGGCCACCGGCAAGGGGCTGGGCTCCACGGGCGTCAGCACGAAGCTCAGCAACGCCCAGGGGAAGCCGGGCGCGGCGGGCACGTTCGACTCGGGGCTGCTCGAGGTGCTCTACACCTACGGCCTGCCGCTGGGGCTGGTGCTGCTCGTCGTGCTGCTCCTCGCGGTGTGCGCGGCCTGGCGACGAGCGCGGGAGTCCGACGACGACTTCCTCGTGGCCTGCGGCGCCGCGGTGGCCGGGCTGCTGGTGCAGCTGCTGCTCGGCAACCCCCTGACGGGAGCACCGGGCGTCCTCTTCTGGGTGCTCTTGGCACTGCTGTCGCGCGTGCGCGGGAGCGGAACCCCCGTTGCTGGGGCATCGTTGGCCGAGCAGGGGCGAAGGAGCCGCACGCTGGTCTAGGGGAGGACGTGCTGTGGCTCCGTGGCACCGGGGGACGCGCCCCCGTCGTCCCTCCTCCGCGCTGCTCGTCCCGGTCGTCGTCGTCGCCCTCTGCCTCGCCCTCGCCGTCGGTGTGCGCTCCCACCGGCGCGACGAGGTGCCGGCACCGCCGACGCACGACACGACCAGCCGCTTCCTCGACTCCATCGGTGTCGCCGCGCAGCTCGTCTACTCCGCCCAGCACTACCCGCAGATGCGCGCGGTGCTCGGCGATCTGGGGGTGAAGCACGTCCGGGTGGGCGGCTCCGGTCGCGAGTTCCAGGACAAGGTGCTCGACCTCTACCACTCGTTCGGCATCACCTCGATGATGGTCCTCGACCCCCGCGACGGCTATTCCGGGAATTCGGTGGTGAAGGACGGAGTGCTTCCCGTCCTTCACGCTCTCGACGGTGTGGAAGGCCCCAATGAATGGGATGCCAATCCGCAGCTGAGCTATGACGGGCAGGCATTTCCCGGTGGAGTGCAGACCTTCCAGCGCGAGATCTGGTCGGGAGTCAAGGGATTCCGCTCTGATGACTCGAAGCTCCAGGAGCAGGTGCGCTCCTTGCAGGTGCTGAGTCCCGCCCTCGCCGATGCCAAGCGGTCCAACGCCCTGGGGCGGGTCGACTGCGACGCCGCCGCGATGCACAGCTACCCGGGGTCGGAGAACCTCCCCGACGACAAGCTCGGCTCGATGTGGATCCCCGACTCCAGCCTGCTCTGCCGCAGCGGGAAGGTGGTCGCCACGGAGTCCGGCTACTGCAACGACCTGCGGCCGCACGGGTGCACCGGACAGGGCGGCGTCTCGGAGCGCGCGAGCGCGAAGTACGCGCTGCGCCAGCTGTTCGACTACTACGCCGCCGGCGTCCAGCGGCTCTACCTCTACGACGTCGGCATGGACGACTGGGACCTCTTCCTGCGCGCGGACGGCTCGCGCAAGCCCGCGTTCTCCGCGGTCCGCTCGCTCGTCCAGGTGCTCGGCCACAAGGGCCGGCGCAGCACGGTCCCCGTCCCCGACGTGACCGTCGACGGCACGGCGGCGCTGCGCTCGACGACGCTGTACGACGACCGGGACGGCTCCTGGTACGTCGCGCTCTGGCTCGAGGTGAAGAGCTTCGCGGACGGCCGCGACGTGGAGACCAGCGCTCCCGTCCACGTCTCGCTCGGCGGCCCGTACGACGTCGACGTGCTCTCGCCGACCTTCGGCGGGACCAGCCCCCAGCAGCGCCTGGAGGACCGCTCAGCGCTGGACCTGAGCGTCCCGGACCAGGTCGTCCTGCTCCACCTCACGCACTGAGGTGTGACGATCATGGGGGCGCCTCCCCCACACGGGTGAGCGCCTCACGACAGCCTGCTGATGTCCCCTGGTCAGGCTGAGCCTTTCGGCCTAGAGGACCGGGACCCTGGTCACCCCGTTGAGGTATTCAGCGGGACTTCCCGTGGGGCGATCCATTTCCTGTCAGCGCGTGCGAACGCGCTAGCCCCCCCACAGGAAGACCTGGATCCCCATGCTCCGCACTCGTGCACTGACGACGGCCGCTGCCGCTGTCGCTGCTTCTGCCGCGGCCCTCGTCGCCATTCCGGCGAACGCCTCTGCTGCTGTCCTCCCGGCGCACCAGGCGCTCTCCGCTGATGGTTTCGTCGACTCGATCGGTGTGGCCACGCACCTCACCTACACGAACACGCCGTACGGCAACTACGACATGGTCGAGAAGCGCCTCGCCGACCTGGGCGTGCGCCACATCCGCGACGGCTGGGGCACCGGCTCCGCCTACGCGAGCGACTTCGTGCGCAACCGCCTGCAGAAGTACGGCATCGGCGTGACGATGGTGATGGACCCCCGCCAGAACGCGACTCCCGCCGCCCTCAAGGACATGGTGAAGAACCAGCTGGTCCCCGGCGCGGACGCGGTCGAGTCGCTCAACGAGTGGGACACGCAGGGCGGCGACTGGGCGGCGTACGCCCGCAACTGGACGATCCAGGTCTCGCGGGCGGTCAAGGGCGACCCGGCGACGCGCAGCATCCCCGTGCTCGCCCCGTCGTTCGCCGACACGAACGACACCTCGAAGTACCAGGCGCTCGGCGACCTGTCCGCGTACGTCGACGCCGGCACGAGCCACGACTACCCCGGCAACCAGTACGAGATGACCGACCAGATCATCGGCACGGTCAAGCGGAACTGGTCGATCGTCGCCCCCGGCAAGCCGGTCGTCGCGACGGAGACGGGCTTCTCCACCGGCACCCAGCAGGCGCCGTACGCGACGATGCCCGAGGCGCAGGTCGCGACGACACTGCCCCGGCTCTTCCTCGAGCACTACGCGGGCGGCATCTCCCGCACGTTCACCTACGAGCTGCTCGACCAGTTCCGCGACCCGCTGTTCGAGTCCAACTTCGGCCTGCTGCGCTACGACGGCACCCCCAAGCCGTCGTACACCGCGCTGCAGAGCATGATCGGCCTGCTCACCGACAAGGGCCCGGCCTTCACGCCGGGCGCGCTGGACTACTCGATCGACGGTGGCGACAGCTCGACGCGCTCCCTGCTGCTCGAGAAGCGCGACGGCACGTTCTACCTCGCGGTGTGGCAGCAGCAGCCGCAGTTCAACGGCTCCTCGGTGCTGAACCCGCCGAGCACCAGCGTGACCGTGCGCCTCGACGGGCCGGCCGATGTCGCGGTCTACCGCCCGAACTCGGGGACGGCGCCCCTCTCCTCCGCGAGCTCCACGCAGAGCGTGACGCTGGACTCGTCCACCTCGACGGCGATCATCAAGATCGACCCGTCGTCGGCGCCGACCGCCTCGGCCCCTGCGGCGCCTCCGGTCGCCCCGGCCCCGCCGGTCGCCGCTCCGCCCGTGGTCGCCCCGGCTCCTCCGGTCGCCTCCGCCCCCGCGCCCAGCACGCCGACCGCGGCTCCCACGGCGCCCACCACCGCCCCGCCGGCCTCCGCTCCTCCGGTGAGCGGCTCCACCACGACCACCGAGGTGTCGCGCACCGCGTGGACCCAGGTCGCCAACGGCTGGGGCCCGGTCGAGAAGGACCGGAGCAACGGCGAGGCCGCCGCGGGTGACGGCCGCACGCTGACGATCGCCGGCAAGACCTTCAGCAAGGGCCTCGGCGTCCACGCCCCCTCGGAGGTCGTCGTCCCGGTCGGCGGTGCCGCGACCTTCTCCGCCAAGGTCGGCGTCGACGCCGAGTCGGGGACCAAGGGCTCGGTCGACTTCCAGGTCTGGAACGGCTCGACCAAGATCGCCGACTCCGGCGTGCTGAGGGGCGGCGCGGCCGCCAAGACGCTCACCGCCGATGTCCGCGGCCTCAAGCAGGTCCGCCTCGTCGTGACCGACGCCGGTGACGGGCGCAACAACGACCACGCCGACTGGGCGAGCCCGGTGCTGAGCACCCCGGCGCCGACCACCGCCACGGTGGCCGTGAGCAGCCTCGGCTGGACCACGGTGCAGAACGGGTGGGGCCCGGTCGAGAAGGACCGCAGCAACGGCGAGGGCGCCCTCGGGGACGGGCGCACGCTGACGATCGGCGGCACGACGTACGCGACGGGCCTGGGCGTGCACGCCGGCTCCGAGATCGTCGTCCCGACGACGGGCGGCCACACGTTCAGCGCCAAGGTCGGCGTCGACGACGAGGTGGGCGCGAACGGCTCGGTCGACTTCCAGGTGTGGAACGGCTCGACCAAGATCGCCGACTCCGGCGTCGTGACGGGCAGCTCGACTCCCCGCACCATCACGGCGAACGTCACGGGCCTGCGCTCGGTCCGGCTGGTCGTGACCGACGCCGGTGACGGCACGGCCTTCGACCACGCCGACTGGGCGGACGCGAAGCTCACGGTCGACACCACCGCGGTCGCCGTCGCGCTCGCCGACAAGCGCAGCGTCGCCCCCAAGGCGACGGCGAAGGCGGGGGCCAAGGCCAAGACGAAGGCCGCTGCGGTCCGCGTCACGCGCACCGTGCACGGGGCCTGACGCCGCGGAGCGGTCCCCGCGAGGACGTACGACGAGAGGACCCGGCCGCCCCAGGGGGCGACCGGGTCCTCTCGTCATCTGCCGGTGATCATGCACGTCGTGGGACCCAGGACGTGCATGATCACGGAGAGGGGTGGGGCGCGGGCGTCAGCGCCCGGCGAGCAGTCCCCGGTAGACGCGCTCCACGTCGTCGGCCAGCCGGCCGACGGTGAGGTCCTCGACGCCCTCGCGGGCGGCGGCGCGCAGCTGGTCGGCGAGACCGGGCTCGCTGAGCACGCGCACGACGGCTGCGGCGAGCACCTCCGGCTCGCCGGGCGGCACGAGCAGGCCAGCGCGGCCGCCGTCGAGCATGTTGGGGTTGCCCGCCACGTCCGTCGCCACGATCGGGCAGCCGGCCTCGCGAGCCTCGGCGAGCACGAGCCCGCCGGGCTCGTGGTGGCTCGCGAGCACGAAGACGTCGGCCTCGGCCAGCCACGCGTCGGGCCGCGGCTGGAACCGCTCGAAGACCACGGCGTCGCCGAGCGCGAGCTGCTCGGCCTGGCGCTCGAACTCCTCGCGGTCCGGGCCGTCGCCCACGAGGTAGAGGACGGTGCCGGGGACGGCCGCGCGGACGGCGGGCAGCGCCGCCAGCAGGTCCTGGATCCCCTTGCGCTTGTTCATGCCGCAGACCGTGACGACGTTGGGGTGCGCCAGCCCGCGCGGCGGGAGGGGCTCGCGCGACCGGCTGCGGGCGCCGTCGACGGTGCCGTTGCGCAGCACCCGGATCCGCTGGGCGGGGAAGCCCTGCGACAGCAGGTGCTGGCGGCCGGCCTCGCTCAGCACGATCGAGGCGGAGGCGTAGCGCATGAGCTTCGCCTCGGGGCCCTCGTTGTGCACGGTGGCAACGAGCGGGACGCGGGTGCCGGCGAGCGCGGCGCGCGCCAGCAGCACGCCGGTCACGTTGTGGGCGTGCACGACGTCGGGGCGGACCCGGGCCACGATGCGCCGCAGCCGTGCGGGCGCCAGCGCGAAGGACGGCGAGCGGCGGCGCTGGTCGAGCGCGGCCAGGCGCACGCCGTGCTGCTCGAGCACCCGGGCCCAGCCCCCGCCCTGCGAGGCGACGGTGACCTCGTGCCCGGCGTCGGCCTGCGCGCACGCGAGGTCGACGGTGACGTTGTTGATGCCGTTGCCGAGCTCCTCGACGTCGTTGAGGACGTGGAGGATGCGCAGGCGGGGCAGCGTGGCGAGCGGCGCCGTCGAGCGGTCCTCGGGAGCCGCGCTCGTCCCCGCGGGCATCTCGGGCCGGACGCCGCGGCGCACGTCGCGCAGCGCCGCGAGCTGGCCGCGCAGCGAGGGCAGCAGGCGCGCGGCCGTGGCGGGGTCGCGGCGCGCCAGGGCGGCCGCGGCGCGGAGCAGCCCCGGCGTGGCCCTGTCGCCGACCAGCAGGCCGAACGCCGCGCGCCGCACGAGCAGCTCCGGGCGGTAGGACAGCAGGCAGAGCACGAGGTTGTACGCCTCGTTGCGCACCGCGACGGGCTGCGGGCGGTGGCGCTGGTCCTCGTCGAAGCGCGGGCCGTGGTAGTGGTCGACGACCGCGGCGGGGTCGAGCACGAGCCGCCAGCCGAGGGTGCGCGCGTGCAGGGAGGTCGCGACCTCGAAGTGCACCTGGGCGCCGGAGCCGGGCAGCGAGAGGGGCAGCGCGAGCGCCGGGCGGCGGAACGACATGTTGACGCCCTTGAGCACGTCGGCGTCGCCGGCCGGCCCCTCGACCACGTGGTGGAACCCGAGCAGGCCGCCCCACGCGGTGAAGCGCCCCGCGCCCGCGACCGTACGGGCCGGCTCGTCGGGCGCGGGGTGGTTCACGTCGCGCCCGCCCACGCCGCCGACCTGCGCGTCGTCGTAGTGCGGCAGCAGGGTGGCCAGCCAGTCGGGGCGCGGGACCGCGTCGTCGTCGGTGAAGGCCACGACGTCGCCGGTCGCGGCGTCGACGCCGCGGGCCATGGCCGCGAGGACGCCGGGCTCGGCGACGACGGCGACGTCGACCCGCCCGACGTACGCCTCGAGGGCGGTCCGGGTCTCCTCGTCGGTGTCCCGGCGCACGACGACGACCTGGTCGGCCGGCCGGTCCTGCGCCAGCAGCCCGTCGAGGCAGCGGACGAGCAGGTCGGGGCGCCGGTAGCTCGGCACGACGACGCTGATGGTCCGAGCTCCCGCGTCCTGCGGAGCCAGGGTGTTCGGACTCACGCGAGGACCTCCCGGTAGACCTCGAGGACCCTCGGGGCGAGGACCTCCGGTGCGAAGTCGGCCGCCCGCGCGCGGGCGGCGCTGCCGAGCCGCGTCCGCAGCCCGGGGTCGTCCAGCAGGCGGGTGAGCGCCGCGGCGAGCGCCACGGCGTCGTCGGGCGCGACCAGCAGCCCGTCGCGCTCGGAGGTGATGATCTCGGCCGGCCCGCCCGCGGCGGTGGCGACGACGGGCAGGCCGGCGGCCATCCCCTCGACGACGACCTGGCCGAACGGCTCCGGCGTGACGGAGGCGTGGACGAGCACGTCGAAGCCCGCGAGCTCGCCCTCGACGTCCTCGCGGAAGCCGCGGAACTCCACGCGGTCGGCGATGCCCAGCCGCTCGACGTCGCGGTGCAGCCGCGCGACGTAGTCGTCCTCGCCGAACATCGCCGTGCCGAGGAGGACCGCGCGGTGCGCGCTGCCCGCCGTGGCCGCGGCGAAGGCCTCGAGGAAGACGTGCTGGCCCTTCCACGGCGCCAGCCGGCCGACCATGCCCACGACGAGCGGTCCGTCGCCGCCGCGGGCGGTCGCGGCGACGCTCGGCTGGTACGGGTCCGGCACGACCCGCGCCGGCCGCCGCAGCGGTCCGAGGGTGCGCAGGGTCTCGTCGCTGTTGGCGAGCACCGCTGAGGGCAGCCAGCGCGCCGCGGTGCGCACGAGGCGCACGGCAGGGCCGGGCAGGTAGTCGTCGGCGACCCGGTCGCGCGCGTGCCAGACGACGGGGACGCCGGCGAGCCGCGCGGCGAGGCTGCCGTAGAGCGCGGACTTCAGCGAGTTCGTGTGGACGAGGTCGGGCCGCTCGGCGCGCAGCTCGCGGGCGAGGCGGAGGACGTACGCCGCGGTCCCCACCGCGCTCGCCACCGGCAGCCGGCCGCCGACGCGGTCGCGGGACAGCCCGCGGGCGTCCTCGGCCATCGGGCGCACGTCGACGCGGATGCCCGCGGCGCGCAACCGCGGGACGAGCGGGCCGTCCTCGCCGAGCACGACGTGGCGCTCGACCCCGTCGAGCGACTCGAGCATGCGCAGCAGGGCGATCTCGCCGCCGGACAGCGCCGCGCAGTGGTCGAGGTAGGTCACGCGCAGCGGCCGGTCGCCGGGACCGGCGCTGGCCGCCGCGGTGCGCGCCGCAGTCCCCGCCGCCTCGTCCGCGGCCAGGGCGTAGACCGCGAGGTTCTCCTCCGCCGCGCGCGCCCAGCTGAAGGTCTCCGCGTGCGCCCGGCACGCGTCCCGCGAGGGCAGGTCGCCCACGAGCGCGGCGCGCAGCCGTTCGGCGAGCGCCGCCACGTCCCCGGGCGGCACGACGAGGCCGGTGCGCTGGCCGCCCTCCAGCCCCTCGACGACCTCGGGCAGCCCGCCGACCGCGGTGACGAGCACGGGCGTCCCGGTCGCGAGCGCCTCGACCGCGGCCAGCCCGAACCCCTCGAGGCTGAGCGAGGGCAGCACGCACGCGTCGGCGGCGCGGTAGAGGTCGACGAGGTGCTCCTCGGTGACCCGGCCGAGCAGCCGCACGCTGCCGGAGACGCCCAGCTCGGCGGCCAGCGCCGCGAGCGCGGGCGCCTCGGGCCCCTCGCCCGTGAGCAGGAGGGTCGCGCCGGGCGGGGGCGGGAGCTGCGCCCACGCGCGGAGCAGCACGTCGAGGCCCATCCGCGGCACGAGGCGCCGGGCGCTGACGACGACGGGGCCGCTGAGGCCGAGCCGCTCGCGGGCGCCCTCGTGGTCGGGGGTGAACCGCTCGAGGTCGACGCCCGGGCGGACGACGTGGACGCGCTCGCGGTCCACGCCGTACCCCTCGACGAGCAGGTCGGCAAAGGCGGTCGAGAGCACGACGAGGCGGCGCGCCCGGCGGTAGACCGCGCCCTCGAGGGCCCGCTTCGCGCGCACGGCGGCGCCCTGCCGGGTGCCGGCGGCGAGGGACTCGTCGGCCCACGGCCCGTGGAAGTGCACGACGAGCGGGCGGCGGCGCCAGGCGCCGGCGAGGACCGGCCAGGCGGCGTACAGCGCGAAGTGCGCGTCGACGACCCCGGCGTCCTCGCGGGCGGCGGCCCGGGCATAGCCGCGCAGCCGCTGCGCCAGGGGCGCGGTCTCGTCGCCGACGACCCGCGCGGAGGCGGGCGCCTCCGTGGCGGGCGCCAGGACGAGCACCCGCGGGGCGGCGCCGGCGGCCTCGAGGGCGCCGTGCAGGTCGCGCAGGTAGCGGGTCAGCCCGCCGGGGGTGTCCCAGCTCATCCCCACGAGCACCGGGCGCAGCCGCGCTGCGCTGCTGGTCGTGCTGCCCCAGCTCCCCCCGGGTGCCTGCGCACGCTCCTGCGCCGCGCCGTCCGTCCCCACGTCCCGTGCTCCCGTCCTCGCCTGCTCCGACCCGTACGGCAGCGCTGCCCGTCCCAGGCTAGGGGGACCGGGAGCGCCGTGGACCCGCTGCACGCAGCTGGTCCGGGCACCACCCGGTCGGCCGTCACCCGGTCGGCCGTCACCCGCTCGCTCTCATCCGGTCGCTGTCTGACGGTCGCGGTCATCTGGTCGGGGCGCCACCAGCGCGGGCAGGGCGTCTCACGCCGACGCGCCGCCCTCCCGCCCGGAGGCGGGGGAGCGGCGCGTCGTGTGGTGCTGCTGCTCGGGACCGGGCGTCAGGCCCGGCGGCGCCGCGCCGCGAGGAGGGCGGTGCCGGCGCCCAGGAGGAGGAGCAGCGCGCCCACGCCACCGAGGGCGAGGGCGTTGCCGCCACCGGTGTGCGCCAGGGCGCCGTGGGCCGGGAGGGCCGCCGGGCTCTGCTCGGCCGACTTGCTCACCAGCGGGGCGCTGGACGGGCTGTCGGAGGCGGTGCTCTCCGTCGGCTCGGCCGAGGCGGAGCTCGTCGGCGCGGTCGAGGCGGAGGTCGTGGGCGTGTCGCTGGCCACGACGTCGCTCGGCGACGGCGCGGGCGCCGGAAGGGCGCACTGGCCGGCCGGGACCGTGTAGGAGACCGTGGCGCTGGTGTCGCTCGGCGGCGTGGGCCCGGTCGCGGTCAGCGTGCTGCCGCTCAGGTCCTTGCCGGCGACCGGGATGCCCGCGGTGCCCGACGCGTCGGTGGTGACGGTCTGCGTCGCCCCCTTGACGCTGACGGTCACGCTCGAGGTCGGCGAGAAGCCGCTCACGACGACGGTCTTCGTGCTGTCGTTGCAGGTGACCTGCGGCGACGTCGTCGGGACGTACGCCGCGCGCGCGGTCGCAGGGACCGCCGCACCCACCACCACGAGCGTCCCCGCCACTGCGAGCCGAGCTCGACTGCTGATCATGTGTTCCCCCCGGACATCCGGTCTGCCCCCGCGTGCACCCCATGGTGCGCCTGCCGAACCGTACCAAGCCAGGACGTGCCGCGTCCCGCGCCCGTCAGGACGACTTCGTGCACGGCGCGTCGCCGGTGCTGACCGAGAGTGGCTGGACCAGAGGCTGCGCCCACACCCGCGGGCGCTGCGCCGCGAGGGCGCCCTGCACCTGCAGCCGCACGGGCACGCGCGCGCCGGCGTCGACCAGGACGACGACCGAGGCGACCACCCACCCGCGCTCGCTGCCCAGCTGGGCCGCCACCTGCTGCCCGCCGACGCTCGCCCCCGTGACGCGGCTGCCCTGCGGCAGGTAGAAGGAGACGAAGGCGCGCTGCTGCCCCAGCGGGTGCCGGCCGGGGTCCACCCGCGAGGTGACGTACGCCGGCAGCCCCGAGCGCGGCGCGGAGCTGCTGAGCTCGAGCTGGACGACCGCCGAGGGGCTGCCCGCGCTGCAGTCGCGCGACCAGCGCAGCGCTCGACCGGTGTAGTAGTCGAGCTTGCTGCCGCCCGCGTCGTTGACGACGAGCCCGAGCCCGGGGGCGGCGCTCGAGGGGAGCGCCCCGCCGATGGCCATGCCCTGGAGCCGCCGGTCGACCGCCGGGTCGCCGGGCATGCCGGCGAGCAGGCGGTGCTCGTCGAGGGCGCGGCGCAGCGCGGAGACGAGCGCGCCGGTGTCCCCGCCGCCGGCGAGCACGCTGCGGAAGCCGGTGACGACCAGCTCGCGGATCCGGGCGTCGCGCACGGCGAGCCGCGGGTACAGCGCGTACTGGTCGCGCAGGACGAAGTCGGCGGCCTGCTCGGGGCGCACGACGCGCCCGTCGCCCAGCGTCACGGGCGTGCCGACCGCCTGCAGGACGTACTGGAAGACCTCGGGGTCGAGGGCGAGCACGCCGTCGACGTGCTGGTGGTAGAGCCGCTGGTAGAGCGCGGCCCAGGTGGCCGCGGCGTACGGGAAGTGCGGGCTGACCCCCGAGTTGATCCCGGCGGACTGCGGGGTCCAGGCGGCCCACAGCGCGCGGTAGTCCGCGGGGGCGCCGATGTCGACGGGGGAGTCGTCGGGGACGTCCATGCCGTCGTTCATGACGACCCGCGCGAGGTGGATGCGCCCGTGGTCGACCTCGACCACGGCCGCTGCGCCGAGCAGGCCCCCGGTGCCGCGGGCCTCGACGGGGGTCTGGAGGGCGACGAGCCAGCGGCGCAGGCCGTCCGCGCCCAGCGCGGAGGGGAGGACCGCCGCGGCGCCGTCGATGCCGCGCAGGGTGGCGACCAGCTGGTCGACCGAGCCGAGCAGCTGCGTGCGGGCGTCGCGCACGGCGCCGAGGCGGGCGTCGTCGGGGGTGCGGTGGAGCGCGGCCTGGACCGTACGGGCCGCCCCGAGGGCCGCCGTGATGCGCGGACCCACCTGCTGCAGCGGCGCGACGTCGATCCGGTCGCCCTGGCGCAGGCGGCGCGGGTCGATGCCGGCGCTGGCGGCGACGAGCGGCGTCAGCACCTGGCGGGAGAGGTCGTCGGCCGCGACGCTGATCACCCGCGCCGTCGTGACCGAGCTGCCGACGACCGGCAGGTGCGCGGCGAGCGACCACGCCGTACCGGCCGTGCGCTGCCGCGCGTCGGCGGTGTGCCGGGCGGCGGCGGCGACAGCGGTGCTCGCGCCCGTCGTGTCGCCGTCGAGCGCCCGGCTGCGGGCCTGCTCGAGCTCGGTGCGCGCCTGGACCAGGTCGTCGCGCGCCGCCGACGCGGACGAGCGCAGCTGCAGCCCGAGCACGGCGCCCACCGCGACCAGCGCCAGCAGGACCAGTCCGGCGGCGCCGAGGAGCGTCCGGCGACGCGGCTTGAGCACTCGGCGAGGCTACCCGCGCACGCTGGGTGGCGCCGGACGCTCGCGCCACGCCCACCCGTCCGCCGCGGGGTCGGGAGGCGGACGGCCGGCCCAGGCACCGCGGAGCGCCGAGGGGCCGGCATCGTCTAGACTCGACCAGCCTCGGCGAGGGACCGTGCGGCTCAGACTGGTGTCGCGAGATCCGTCATCGACGAGCAGCGCGCTGCTCCCTGCCCTGGCTCCGACCAGCGACACCCCAGGAGCAGCCCCGTGACCGAGATCCGCATCTCCGCGCAGACCCGTACCGAGTTCGGCAAGGGCGCTGCCCGCCGCACCCGCCGCGCCGACCAGGTGCCCGCCGTCGTCTACGGCCACGGCCTCGCCCCGCGCCACGTCGCCCTGCCGGGCCACGACCTCATGCTGGCGCTCAAGACGGCCAACGTCCTGCTCGACCTCGACCTCGATGGCGAGTCGGTCCTGGTCCTGCCGAAGGCCGTCCAGCGCGACGCCGTCAAGGGCCACATCGAGCACGTCGACCTCGTCGTCGTGAACCGCGGCGAGACGGTCACGGTCGACGTCCCGCTGCACAGCACGGGCGACGTCGCCGGTGGCGGCACGCTCGTCGTCGACACCCAGACGGTCACCGTCGAGACCTCCGCGTCCGCGATCCCCACCTCGGTCGAGTACAGCGTCGAGGGCCTCGAGGTGGGCGCTCAGGTGCACGCCGGCGACCTCTCGCTGCCCGAGGGCACCACGCTCGCCGAGGGCGGCGAGGTCCTGGTCGCCAGCGTCATCGGCGAGACCACGGCCGAGCAGCTCGACGCCGAGACCTCGGCCAGCGAGGCCGAGCTCGGCGTCGTGCGCGAGACCCCGGACGCCGAGGCCGAGGCCGACGCCGCTCCCGCCACCGAGGGCTGAGCCCTGGCGGACGGCGCTGCCGAGCCCTGGCTGGTCATCGGGCTCGGCAACCCCGGCGAGGAGTACGCCGCCACCCGGCACAACGCGGGCTACCTCGTCGTCGACGCCCTCGCGGCGCGGGCGGGCGGGCGCTTCGGGGCCTCCCGCCGCGTCCGGGCCGACGTCGTCGAGGGCCGCATCGCCGGCCCCGGCAGCCTGCGGGTCGTGCTGGCCAAGCCGCACACGTACATGAACGAGTCGGGCGGCCCCGCGGCCGCCCTGCGCGACTTCTACGGCGTCCCGGTGGAGCGCACGGTCGTCGTGCACGACGAGCTCGACCTGCCCTTCGCCGCCCTGCGCTGCAAGCTCGGTGGGGGTGACAACGGCCACAACGGGCTCAAGTCGCTGCGCCGCTCGCTCGGCGGCGGGGAGTTCTACCGCGTGCGCGTCGGCATCGGGCGCCCGCCCGGGCGCCAGGACCCGGCCGACTTCGTGCTGAAGCCGTGGTCGAGCACCGAGCGCAAGGAGCTCGACCTGCTGGTCGAGCGCGCCGCGGACTGCGTCGAGGCCCTCGTCACCGAGGGCCTCGAGCGCGCGCAGCAGCAGTTCAACGACTGAGCGCGGAGCAGCTGCGCGGGTGGTCCCCTTCGAGGGAGCGGAGCGTTCCGCTCCGTCCTGGGGTACGGAGCGCTCCGCTCCGCGGAGGCACCACCCCGGGCTCCGTCAGCGGGTGACGAGGCCCTCGGGCAGCTCGGCCACGCTGCGCGCGCCGGCCAGCGCCATCACGTGTGCGAGGTCGGCGCGCACCGCGTCGAGGCACTGCGTGACGCCGGCGCGGCCGGCGGCGGCGAGCGCCCAGAGCACCGGGCGGCCGAGCAGGACCGCGCTGGCCCCCAGCCCGAGCGCGACGAGGGCGTCGACGCCCGTGCGCACGCCGCCGTCGACGAGCACCGGCACCTCCGCGCCCACCGCCTCGACGACCTCGGGCAGGGCGAGCGCCGTGGGCACCGCGCGGTCGAGCTGGCGGCCGCCGTGGTTCGACACGAGCACCCCGCCTGCCCCGGCGCTGACGCAGTCGCGCGCGTCGTCGCCGCGCAGCACGCCCTTGACGACGACGGGCAGCCCGCTGACCTCGTGCAGCCACCCGATGACGTCGAGCCCGATGCCGGGGTCCTGCTCGGTCGCCCGCTGGTCCACGACACCGCCGGCCACGTGCTGGGCGAGGTTGGCCAGGTGCAGCGAGCCGACCGAGAGGCCCTCGGTCGTGCGCTTCTTCAGCCCGACGTACGGCGTGTCACCGGTGAGCACGAGCGCCTTCGCGCCGTGGGCGGCGGCCCGGCGCACCAGACCCTCGGTCAGCTCGCGGTCGCGCATGACGTAGACCTGGAACCACCAGTCCGCCCCCGACCCGGCGGCCGCGACCTCCTCCAGCGGCACCGAGGAGCGGGTGGACAGGCACAGCAGCGACCCGGAGTCGGCGGTGCCTGCCGCGGTCGCGACCTCGCCGTCCGGGTGCGCCAGCCCGTGCAGGGCGCTCGGCGCCACGACGACGGGCGCCGCGAGCCGCGTGCCCAGCACCTCGGTCGAGGTGTCGACCTCGGCCACGTCGCGGAGCACCCGGGGGCGCAGCCGGTAGCCGCGCCACCCGGCGAGGTTGGACTCGAGGGTGATCTCCTCGCCCGAGCCGCCGGCGTAGTAGTCGTAGGTCGAGCGGGGCAGCGCCAGCTCGGCCTGCGCCTCCTGCCGGGCGAGGACCCGCAGGGTCACGCCCAGACCTTCCACGGCGCGACGCCGCGGTCCCAGAGCCCGTTGAGCTCCTTGTAGTCGCGGAAGGTGTCCATGCCCATCCAGAAGCCCTCGTGCTGGAACATCGAGAGCTGGCCCTGCTCGGTGACGCGGGGCAGCGTGCTCGTCTCGAGCATCGAGTCGGGGTCGTCCTCGACGTACTTGTCGAGCACCTCGCGCTCGAAGACGAAGTAGCCGCCGTTGACCCAGCCCGCGGTGTCCGTCGGCTTCTCGGCGAAGGCCGTGACGCTGGAGGACTCGAGGTCGACCTTGATCTCGCCGTAGCGGCTCGACGGGTGGACCGCGGTCACGGTGGCGAGGCGCCCGGCCGCGAGGTGGTGCTGCAGCAGCGCGCTGACGTCGACGTCCGCGACGCCGTCACCGTAGGTGAGCATGAAGCGCTCGGCGTCGACGAGGTGGTTGGCCACTCGCGCGAGCCGCGCCTCGGTGTAGGTCGTCACACCGGTGTCGACGAACGTGATCTCCCAGTCCTCCTCGACCTGGCTCTCGTGGACGACGGGCTCGTTGTCGCCACCGAGGTGGAGCGTGAAGTCGCTGGCCTGGAGGCGGTACTCGAGGAAGTAGCGCTTGATGGTGTCGGACTTGTAGCCCAGGCACAGCACGAAGCGCCGGTGCCCGTGGTGGGCGTAGGTCTTCATGATGTGCCACAGGATCGGCTTGCCGCCGATGTCGACCATGGGCTTGGGCAGGTGCTCGCTCGCCTCGCGGAGGCGGGTGCCCATGCCACCGCAGAGGATGACGACGGGGATGTCGGCGGCGTCGGCTCCAGCCGTGGCAGCGCTCTCGCTCACTACGGGACCTCTCGTCTGCGCTGGCGCGTCGCCCGCGTCATCGCTCACAGTAGCGGCGGGGCACCGGCCGTTGCCTGGTGTCCGGACTTCCGGGCACCCGAACGGACGCAGGGAGTGACGACCCCGGGGCGGGCGGGCGGTCAGGCGGTCGGGGCGACGACGACGACCTTGCCGGGCAGCTCACCGGCGGCGGCGCGGACGTGCAGGGCGGGCAGCTCGGCGAGGGCCACGCGCTCGGCCACGTCGACGACGAGCTCGCCCGTGCTCACCCGCGCGACGAGGTCGGCGAGCTGGTCGGCGTCGCTGCGGACGTACAGGTCGATGCCCTGCACCCCGCGCGCCTCGTCGGACGGGGCGGGCATCCACACCGTCGTGTTGACGAGCCGCCCGCCGTCGCGCACCAGCGAGGTCAGGGCGGCCAGCTGCTCGGGCGCGACCGGCGCGAGGTTGAGCACGAGGTCGACGGGCTCGGTCACGGCCTCCGTCACAGGCGTCGCGGTGTGGTCGACGACCTCGTCGGCGCCGGCGCTGCGCACCCTGTCCGCGCTGCGCGGGCTGGCCGTGGCGATGACGGTGGCGCCGGCCTCCTTCGCGAGCTGGACGGCGTACCCGCCGACGGCGCCGCCCGCGCCGTTGACGAGGACCCGCTGCCCCGCCGTGAGTCCGCCGTGGTCGAACAGCGCCTGCCACGCCGTCAGCCCGACGAGCGGCAGCGCCGCGGCGTCGGCCAGCGGGATGCCCTTCGGTGCGCCGGTCAGCACCTCGGCGGGGGCGAGGACGTACTCGGCGGCAGCTCCGGGGGCGGTCATCGGCAGGAAGCCGACGACCTCGTCGCCCACGGCGACGCCCTCGACGTCCGGGCCGAGCGCGTCGACCGTGCCGGCGACGTCGATGCCCGGGGTGTGCGGCAGCTCGACGGGGATCGGGCCCTGCATGGACCCGGCGCGGATGGTGCCGTCGACGCCGTTGAACGAGGTGGCGGCCACCCGGAGGCGGACCTGCCCGGGGCCGGGGACGGGCTGCTCGGCGTCCTCGTAGCGGAGGACCTCGGGGCCGCCGAACTCGTGGAAGCGCACTGCCTTCATGGCTGGACCTGCTCTCGCTGGGGCCAGGACCGCCGCTCGGTCCCGGGGACATCCCCACCGTCGCAGGTCCGCGCGCTCTCATCCTGGGCCGGACTGGCCCACCTCCAGCACCGCCGGGCCCTCCGCGGCCCCGACCACCTCGGCGAGCCGGGCGGCGTCCGCGGAGCCGGGCGCGGCGGTCAGCATGAGCGCCGCGAGGTCGTCGCCGGGGATGGCGACGAGGTTCCCGAGCAGCGTGACGGACTCCCCGTCGGGGTGGACGAACGTCGCGCTGCTCTCGTAGGCGTCGACGGGCCGCGGCGACCGCCAGAGGCCGTCGAAACGGCGGCTGCGCGTGCGCAGCTCGTCGAGCAGCGCGGCGAGCGCGGTGTCGCGGGGGTAGCGCAGGGCGGTGCTCCGCAGCTGCGCGACGAGGACCGCCTCGTGGTCGGTCGCGTCCGCGTCCGACTGCTGGAAGGCGCTGAAGGGGCTGCAGAACGTGCGCCACGCGATGTTCCAGTCCCAGGCGTCGCCGGGGAGGTCCCAGTGCCCGAGGGCGAGGAACGCGCTGTTGACCGCGACGAGGTTCATCGCGGCGTCGGAGACGAACATCGGGGTGCCGGGGAAGCGCTCGAGCAGCCGGGTGGCGCCGGGGCCGACCGTGGTGGGCACCTGTCCGGCCGCCGCGGCGTACCCCGCGAGCGCGCAGAGCCGCTCGTAGTCCGCACGCCCGGCGTGCAACGCTCGCGCGATCGCGTCGACGACGCCGATCGAGGGGTGGCTGCGGCCCTGCTCCAGGCGACGGACGTAGTCGGCCGACATCCCGGCGAGCTCCCCGAGCTCCTCGCGCCGCAGCCCGCTCGTGCGCCGTCCGCCCGGCCGCAGCCCGACGGACTCGGGGGCCGTCGCCTCCCGCAGCTGGCGCACGGCCGCGCCGAACTCCTCCACGCGCGCCAGTCTGCCGACCGGGGCTCGGCTGATCAACGCCCGCCTCCCCCCGTCCGCTGGTCGGACCCGGCTCAGCCGGTGTTGCGCAGCCCCGCCGCGACGCCGTTGACGGTGAGCAGCAGCGCGCGCCGCAGCTCGGGGTCGACCGCGTCGCCCGCCGCGCGGGCCCGCTCCAGCAGCGAGACCTGGAGGTAGGAGATCGGGTCGAGGTACGCGTCGCGGACCTGCAGCGTGCGCAGCAGGGTCGGGTTGGCCCCGAGCAGCTGCGACTCCCCGGTGACGCGCAGCACCTCGGCGACGGTCCGCTCGTGCTCGGCGACGATGTCGTCGAAGATGCCGCGCAGCCCGGGCTCGACGAGGGAGTCGATGTAGTGCCGGGCGATGCGCAGGTCGGTCTTGACCAGCGTCATCTCGACGTTGCTGAGGAAGTTGCGGAAGAAGTCCCACTCCTGCCACATCTCCTGCAGCGCGGCGCCGTGGCCGGCCTCGCGCGCGGCGGCGAGGCCGGTGCCCACGCCGTACCAGCCGGGGACGATCTGCCGGGTCTGGGTCCAGCCGAACACCCACGGGATGGCGCGCAGGGCGGAGAGCCCGGCGTCGGCGGAGGGCCGGCGGGAGGGGCGCGAGCCGATGTTGAGGTCGCCGAGCATCTCGACGGGCGTGGACTGCGCGAAGTACGTCGCCAGCTCCGGCCCGCGCGTCAGCCGGCGGTAGGTGTCCTCGGCCGCCCCGGCGAGCAGGTCCATGACGGCGTCGTAGCTCTCCAGCACGCCCGGCTGGACCCGCGACTCGCGGTGCAGCACGGTCGCGGTGAGGGTGGCGGCGAGGGTGAGCTCGAGGTTCTCGCGGGCCAGCGACGGCAGGAGGTACTTGTCGCTGATGACCTCGCCCTGCTCGGTCAGCTTGATCTCGCCGTCGAGCGTGCCCCAGGGCTGCGCGAGGATCGCGTCGTAGGTCGGGCCGCCGCCGCGCCCGACGGTGCCGCCGCGGCCGTGGAAGAGCCGGAGGCGTACGCCGTGGCGGCGCGCGGTGTCGCGCAGCCGGCGCTGGGCGCGGTGGATCCCCCACTGGGACGCGGCGATGCCGGCGTCCTTGCTGGAGTCGGAGTAGCCGAGCATGACCTCCTGCACATCGCCGCGCAGCTCGACCAGCCGGCGGTAGGACGGGTCGGAGAGCAGCTCGTCGAGGATGCGGTCGGCGGCCTTGAGCTCCTCGCCGGTCTCGAGCAGCGGGACGAAGCCGATGCGGGCGACGCCGCCCGGGAGGTCGACCAGCCCGGCCTCGCGGGCGAGCAGCACGGCGGCGAAGACGTCGTCGGCGTGGTGGGTCATCGAGATGATGTACGACTCGACGACGGCGGGGCCGAAGCGGTCGAGCACGTCGGCGACGGTCTGGAACACCGCGAAGACCCGGGCCCCGGCGGCGTCGAGCGGAGGGGGCGTCGGCGCGAGCGGGCGGCGGCTGCCCAGCTCGGCCGAGAGCAGGGCCTGCCGCTCGGGCTGCGCGAGCGCGGCGTACGCCGGGGCGCCGGGCTCCTGGAGCCGGTCGAACAGCTGGCCCAGGGCCATGTGGTGGGCCTCGGAGTGCTCGCGCACGTCCAAGGTGGCGAGGTGGAGGCCGAAGGCCTCGAGCGTGCGGATGAGGCGCTCGAGCCGGCCGTGCGCGATGAGCGCGCCCTTGTGCGCGAGCAGCGACTCGCGGACGACGACGAGGTCGTCGATGAGCTCCTGGGTGCCGGCGTAGTCGCGGCCGGGGACGTGCGGGCTGCCCGCCGCGTGCCGCCGCCGGGTCGCGGCGATCTTCTCGCGGATGCAGGTGAGCTTGAGGCGGTACGGCTCCTGCTGGTTGAGCCGGCGGTAGCGCGGCGGCACCTCCGGCAGCTTCTCGAGGTCGGCGGCGAGGCTGGCCTCGAGCTCGGGGGTGACGCCGGCGATGCGCGCGTTGGAGGAGAGCTCGGCGCGCAGCTGGTCGACCTCCTCGGCCGCGCCGCGCAGCGCGTGCTCGTGCTGGAGGAGGAAGACGTCGAAGGTGACGCCCGGGGTCACGTTGGGGTTGCCGTCGCGGTCGCCGCCGATCCAGGAGCCGAACGTCAGCGGCTTGGCGAACAGCGGCAGGTCGACGTCGACCCGGGCGAGCTCGTCGACGAGCTCCTCGAGCACGTCGGGCACGGCGATGGCGAACAGCTCGGAGAGGTAGTAGACGGCGTTGCGCGCCTCGTCGATGACCTCGGGGCGCTCGGAGCGCAGCTCGTCGCTCTGCCAGAGCAGGTCGATGAGCTCGGCGAGCCGGCGCACGGTGCGCGGGTCGTCGCGCCAGTCCTCGCGCTCGACGAGCTCGCCGATGCGGCGCAGCTTGGTGAGCACGGTGCGCCGGGCGGCCTCGGTCGGGTGCGCGGTGAACACCGGACGGACCGAGAGGTGCGCGACGAGCTCGCCGAGCTCCTCGCGCGGGACGCCGGCGGCGTCGATCGCGTCGACCGCGCGGTGCAGCCAGCCGCCGAGCTCGGCGCGCTCGCGGCGCAACTGGCGGGTCCGGTGGACCTGCTCGGCGACGTTGGTGAGGTGGAAGAACATGGAGAACGCGCGGGCGAGCAGCGCTGCGGTGTGCACGTCGAGCGTGGCCAGCAGCTCGGCGGCGGCGGTCCCGTCCTCGCGGGCCAGGTGGCGCACCCGCTCGACGAGGTCGCGCAGCTCCTCGCCCTCCTGCCGCACGAGGGTCTCGCCGAGCAGCCGGCCGAGGACGCGGATGTCGGCGCGCAGCTCGGCGGGGATCTCGTCGGTGTCGACGGCAGGGGCAGCGGTCACCGCGGGCTCCTCCTCGTGGGCGGGCACCCTGCCCGGAGGGGCGGGGCGGCGGGTGGACGGCGCTGTCCGGCTCGACGGAACCCTACTGCTCCCCGCTCGGCCGTCGTCCTACAGCCGTACGCGCAGCCGCGCGGTCGTCGACCGGCCGCCGGCCGTGGCCGTGACCACGAGCGTCCACGTGCCGTGGCCGGCGGCGCGGCGGCCGACCCGGCGGTCCCAGCTGAGCACGGTCGTCCCGCGGGCAGCGGTCCGCGAGAGCACCCGCACGGGCTTCGTCGCCCGCTTCCCGCGGGCCGCGGGTGCCTGGACCGACAGGGTGAGCGTCGCGCGCCGGTCGAGCCGGGCCGCGACCCGCACCGCCCGGGCGCCCACCGTCGAGCGGCACGAGCCGTGGGTCGAGACGGCGCAGAGCGAGACGCGCGGGGCGGGCGGCGGGCTCGTGACGGGCGGGCCCGTGACCGGCGGCGTCGTGACGGGCGGGGTGCCGGGGTCGGCCGTCGACGCCACGGGCAGGGCGATGCGCCCCACCTGGTCCAGTCCGGCGTCGACGAACCAGAGGGCGCCGTCCGGGCCGGCGGTGAGGTCGGTGAGGGTGCGGGGCCCGAGGTCGTACGCCGTGCTGCTGAGGTCGTCCTCGACGCGGTCGAGGATCGCGTGCCCGGTGGCGGGGTCCTTCGTCGCGTACCAGAGGTGGCCGTCGGAGCCGAGCGTGAGCGAGCCGGGCCCGACGCCCGGCCCGGGGAGCGGCAGGGTGCACCGGTCGTCGCAGCACGATCCGGATCCTCGGCACGCCCTCGTGGGGCCGACCAGGTCGTCCTCCGGCCGTCCACGCGCTCCTCATCCTCCTGTCACCTACCGTCGACCACTCTTCGTGGACACCTCGTCACCCGCTGGAGTCCCGATGTCCGTGCTGCCCTCGTTCCTCGACCTCGGCACCACCACGCCGTGCGCCGGTCAGCACGCCGTCTTCTTCCCGCCGGTCGTGGCGAAGGAGGGCGACGAGGAGCGCCGGGCCCGCGAGGCCAGGGCGCTCGCCCTGTGCCGGCGCTGCCCGGTGGCGGCCGACTGCCTCGCCTGGGCCGTTGCCTCCGACTGCGGCTCCGGGGTCTGGGGCGGCAGCACCGAGGAGCAGCGCGCCGCGGCGCGCCCGCGCAGCCGCCGCGCGCGGACCGCGTGAGCAGCATGACCCTCGCTCCGCTCCCGCCGCCGCCTGGCGTCCTGCTCGCCCTGCGCGTGCAGATCGGGCTGGAGGGCGCGCACGCCCTCCGTGGCCAGCTGCTCGCCGCGCTGCGCCGGGCCGGCAGCCCCGTCGACCTCCACGACGCCGCGCTCGTCGCCGCCGAGCTGCTCGCCAACGCCGCGGTGCACGCGGGCGGCGACTGCTGCGTGCGCGCGGTGCTCGAGCCCGGGGTGCTCCGGGTCGAGGTGGAGGACCGCGTACCGGCCGACGACCGCCTCGTCGCGGCGGTGGCCCTGGCCCGCGTCGGCGCGCCCGGCGGGCTGGGGGAGAGCGGGCGCGGCCTCGCGCTGGTGTCCGCGACGTGCTCCGCGTGGGGAGTGCTCGCCGTCCCCGGCGGCAAGGTGGTCTGGGCCGAGCTGCCGCGCTGACGCCGCCGGAGGTGCGCGGCCGGGCCCGGTCGCCGCTCCCGCCGTACGCTGGAGGCACCCCCCGACGAAGCCGCGTCCGGGGGTCGTCCGGCTGTCCGCGAGGAGCGAGCGTGAGCCTGTCTGGCCTGTTGGCGGTCGTGGGGACCGAGCCGGCGCTGGCGCGCGCCGTGCGGGAGGCGCGCGAGGGCGCGTCCCCCGAGCTCGAGGTCGCCGCGCCGTCGCCGGTGCGCCCCTTCCTCGTCTCCGCGCTCGCCGCGGACGCGCCGGTCGGCGCCGGCCGCACGGTGCTCGCCGTCACCGCCACGGGCCGCGAGGCGGAGGACCTCGTCACCGCGCTCGGCTCGCTGCTGCGCCCCGAGGACGTCGCGCTCTTCCCGGCGTGGGAGACGCTGCCGCACGAGCGGCTCTCCCCGCGCAGCGACACCGTCGGCCAGCGCCTCGCCGTCCTGCGCCGCCTCGCCCACCCCTCGCCCGACGACCCGTCGACCGGCCCGCTGCGCGTGGTCGTCGCGCCGGTGCGCTCGCTGCTGCAGCCGATGGTCCGCGGGCTCGGCGACCTCGAGCCCGTCCGGCTGCGCCCCGGTGACGAGACCGGGCTCGAGGAGACGGTCGAGCGGCTGGTGGGAGCGGCGTACTCCCGCGTCGACATGGTCGAGAAGCGCGGCGAGTTCGCGGTCCGCGGCGGGATCCTCGACGTCTTCCCGCCGACCGAGGAGCACCCGCTCCGCGTGGAGTACTGGGGCGACACCGTCGAGGAGGTGCGCTGGTTCAAGGTCGCCGACCAGCGCTCGCTCGAGGTGGCCGAGCACGGGCTCTGGGCGCCGCCCTGCCGCGAGCTGCTGCTGACCCCCGAGGTGCAGGAGCGGGCGCGCGTGCTGCTCGCCGAGCACCCCTCGCTCGCCGAGGTCCTCGACAAGCTCGCCGACGGCACCGCCGTCGAGGGCATGGAGGCGCTCATCCCGGTCCTCGTCGACGACCTCCAGCTGCTGCCCGAGGCGCTGCCCGCCGGCGCGTTCGTCGTGGTGTGCGACCCGGAGCGCGTGCGCACCCGCGCGGCCGACCTCGTCGCGACCTCCCAGGAGTTCCTCGAGGCGTCGTGGGCGACGGCCGCGAGCGGCGGCGAGGCGCCGATCGACCTCGGGGCCTCGTCCCTGCGCGACCTCGCGGAGGTCCGCAGCGCGACGCTCGCGGCGGGCCGCCCGTGGTGGACCATGACGCCGTTCGAGACCGACCTCGAGCTGCTCGACGACGACGGCGACGTGCTGCCGGTGGGCGCGAAGGCCGTCGAGGGCTACCGCGGCGACACGCAGCGCGCCCTCGCGGACGTCAAGGGCTGGCTCGGCGAGGGCTGGCGCGTCGTGCTCGTCACCGAGGGCCACGGCCCGGCCGAGCGCACGGTCGAGCGGCTCAAGGAGGCGGGGATCCCCGCGCGCCTGGACCCCTCGCTCGACGCTGCTCCCGACGCGGGCGTCGCCGAGGTCGCGACGGGCTGCATCGAGCACGGGCTCGTGTCCTCGGCGCTCAAGCTCGCGGTGCTCACCGAGACCGACATCGCCGGGCAGCGCACCTCGACCAAGGACATGCGGCGCATGCCGTCGCGCCGGCGCAACCAGGTCGACCCGCTGCAGCTGCGGCCGGGCGACCCGGTGGTGCACGAGCAGCACGGCGTCGGCCGCTACGTCGAGATGGTGCAGCGCACCGTCCAGGGCGCGACGCGCGAGTACCTCGTCATCGAGTACGCCCCCTCGAAGCGCGGCGGCCCCGGCGACAAGCTGTTCGTGCCCACCGACCAGCTCGACCAGGTGACCCGCTACGTCGGCGGCGAGCAGCCCGCCCTCGACCGCATGGGCGGCGCCGACTGGCAGAAGCGCAAGGGCCGCGCGCGCAAGGCGGTCCGCGAGATCGCCTCCGAGCTCATCAAGCTCTACTCCGCGCGCATGGCCACGCCGGGCCACGCCTTCGGGCCGGACACCCCGTGGCAGCGCGAGCTCGAGGACGCGTTCCCCTACACCGAGACGCCCGACCAGATGTCGACCATCGACGAGGTCAAGCGCGACATGGAGCGCACGGTCCCCATGGACCGCGTCGTCTGCGGCGACGTCGGCTACGGCAAGACCGAGATCGCCGTACGCGCCGCCTTCAAGGCGGTGATGGACGGCAAGCAGGTCGCGGTCCTCGTGCCGACGACCCTGCTGGTGCAGCAGCACTTCTCGACGTTCGCCGAGCGCTACGCGGGCTTCCCCGTCGTGGTGAAGGCGCTGTCGCGCTTCCAGACCGACAAGGAGGCCGAGGCCGTGAAGGCCGCGGTCGCCGACGGCTCGGTCGACGTCGTCATCGGCACCCACCGGCTGATCTCCGGTGAGGTGCGGTTCAAGGACCTCGGCCTGGTGATCGTCGACGAGGAGCAGCGCTTCGGCGTCGAGCACAAGGAGAAGCTCAAGCAGCTGCGCACCAACGTGGACGTGCTCACGATGTCGGCGACGCCGATCCCGCGCACGCTGGAGATGTCCATCACCGGCATCCGCGAGATGTCGACGATCCTGACCCCGCCGGAGGAGCGCCACCCGGTGCTCACCTACGTCGGTGCCTACGACGAGAAGCAGATCTCGGCGGCGATCCGCCGCGAGCTCCTGCGCGAGGGCCAGGTCTTCTACATCCACAACCGCGTCGAGTCGATCGACCGCGCGGTCTCGCGGCTGCGCGACCTCGTGCCCGAGGCGAGGATCGCCTTCGCGCACGGCCAGATGAACGAGCACGCCCTCGAGCAGGTCGTGCTCGACTTCTGGGAGCGGCGCGTGGACGTGCTGGTGTGCACCACGATCGTCGAGTCCGGCCTCAACATCTCCAACGCCAACACGCTCATCGTCGAGCGCGGTGACACGCTCGGACTGTCCCAGCTGCACCAGCTCCGCGGGCGCGTGGGCCGCGGGCGGGAGCGGGCGTACGCGTACTTCCTCTACCCGCCGGAGAAGCCGCTGACGGAGACCGCCCACGACCGGCTCGCGACCATCGCGCAGAACAGCGACCTCGGTGCCGGCATGCGCGTGGCCATGAAGGACCTCGAGATCCGCGGAGCCGGCAACCTGCTCGGCGGCGAGCAGTCCGGCCACATCGCGGACGTCGGCTTCGACCTCTACGTCCGGCTCGTCGGCGAGGCGGTCGCGGAGTTCAAGGGCGAGGGCGACACCGCGCCCGCCGAGGTCAGGGTCGAGCTGCCCATCGACGCGCACCTGCCGCACGACTACGTGCCGGGGGAGCGGCTGCGGCTCGAGGCGTACCGGAAGATCGCGGAGGCGGCGTCCGCCGACGACATCGCTGCGGTGCGGGCGGAGCTGACCGACCGCTACGGCGTGCTGCCCGAGCCGGTCGAGAACCTGCTGGCCGTGGCCGCTTTCCGCACGAAGGCACGCGCGGCCGGCTTGCGCGACGTCGCGCTGCAGGGGACGTCGGTGCGCTTCGGGCCGGTCGACCTGCCGGAGAGCCGGGTCATGCGGCTCCAGCGGCTCTACCCGAAGACGCTCGTCAAGCCTGCGGTGCAGCAGATCCTCGTGCCGCGGCCGACGACGGCGCGCGTCGGTGGGCAGCCGCTCCGGGACACCGCGCTGCTCGACTGGGCGGCGACGCTCATCGACGCGGTGCTGGTGGACGCCCCGGCCGTCGCGAAGTAGCGCGACGGCCGGGCGCCGGCCTCAGTAGTCGAGCGCGATGTCCGTGCGCCTGTTGTAGGCCATGCCGGCCGGCGTGGTGTTCGTCGCCTTCGGCGCGCTCTCGCCCGTGGTGACCGCGATGTGCGACACGTCGCGCCCCCGCAGCAGGTACGCGCACACCGCCGCCGCCCGCCGCTGGCCCAGGTGCGTGTTGTACGTGTCGGTGTTGCGCGAGTCCGTCGACCCGACGCACCGCACGCTCGTCACGCCGTCGAGCTGCGTGCGGAGCCGGTCGAGGTAGTGCCGGTCCGCCGGGGAGATCGCCCAGCTGTCGGTCGCGAAGAAGACCGGCCGCACCGCGACGACGTGCTTGGCGACCACCCTCGTGACAGCGCGCGCCGCTAGCGCGGGCCCGCCGTCGCGCGGGGTGACGGACGTCGCGATCACCAGCGGCTGTCCTCCCGGCTGCGCGGCCAGGGTGCGCCCCAGCGGGGTCAGCTGCACCGGCACGGTGACCGCCTGCGCGGCAGCGGCCGCTGGCAGCGCGACGGAGCCGCTCCCGACGACGACCTGGCGTCCCGACACCGTGGTGCGCAGGACGACGGAGCAGCGGGCGATCTGCGCGTCGGAGACGCTGCACTGCACCGGGACCGTGCCGCCTCCGGCGACGGCCGTCAGCACGCGCAGCCTCGGCGCGCTGGTGGCCGCGCGCGGCGAGGGCTGCTGCGGCGCAGCCGGTCCGGCGCCACCAGTGGGCGGCGCGGGAGCCGGGGCCGGAGCCGCGGGACCCGCGGGTGCCACGGGTGCCGCTGGTGCCGCGGGTGCCGCCGTGACGGTGGGCACGTAGGTCGCGTCGAGCGCCTGGCCGTACGCGTCCACCACGCGGAAGCCCACGCCGCCTGCGGTCCCCACGAAGCCGGCGGCGGGGACGAAGCTGATCGTGCCGGTCCCGGGATCGAGCAGGTAGGTGCCCTCGCCCGGCCGCTCGACCCGGCTGACGGTGGTCCCCGCCGCGTCGAGCAGGGCCACCGAGCCGCCCGAGGGCACGGGCACCGTCCGGGTCTGCGTCGCGGTGCCCGTGCCGGTGGACGCGAGCGGGGCGGCGGGCGCGGGGGCCGGCGCCTGCACAGTGACGGCGACGGTGCTCGCGGTCCGTGAGCCCGCGGCGTCCGCCGCGTCGTAGCCGAAGGTGTCGGTGCCGGCGAAGCCCGGAGCCGCGGCGTACGCGACCCGGCCGGAGGCGAGCACCGTGGTGGTGCCGTGCGCCGGCGGGGTGAGGATGCGCACCGTCGTCGGGTCGAGCGTGCCGGCGTCGTTGCCGAGCACGGCGACCTCCACCGGCGCGGTGCCGGTGGTGGTGGCGGTGTCCGCGACGGCGACCGGCGTCACCGTGACCGTGACGGTGCCCACGGCCACCCCGCCGTGCCCGTCGCCGATCGTGTAGGTGAAGGCGTCCGTGCCGGACCAGCCGGGCTGCGGCGCGTACGTCACGACGCCACTGGTGAGCGTAGGGGTGCCGTGCGCGGCGGGCGCGACCGACGTGACCGACAGGGCCCAGCCCGAGGGGTCGGTGTCGTTGGCGAGCACCGGGACCGTGACCGGGGCGCCGGCGGGCGTGCGCACGTCGTCCGGCGCGGTTCCCGGGGCGCCGGGGGCGGCGCTCACGACGATCGTGAGCGGCGCGGTGGCGAGCCCGCCCGTGCGGCCGTCGTCGACGCTGAGCGTGGCGACGTACGTGCCGGCGAGGGTGGCGGTGCCGGTGAAGGTCCCGTCGGAGCCGAGCGCGAGGCCGGCCGGCAGGGGTCCGGTCGCCGAGAAGGTGAGCGGGTCGCCGTCCGCGTCGGTCGCGGTGACGGCGCCGGGGGTGCCGTGCAGCGCGATGGTCTGCGTGGTGCCGCCGGTGACGACCGGGGTGGCGTTCCACCGCGCGTACAGCGTCGTGCTGGCGACCGGCGTGAAGCTCGAGCCGACGGCGCGGGCCGTGCCCGGACCGGAGGGCGTGGTGCTCCAGCCGGTGAAGACCGAGCCGGTGCGGCTCAGCGGCGCCCCGGAGCGGATGGTGGTCGCCGACCCGACGTCCACGGTGTCGCTGGTGACGCTGCCGGTGCCGCCGTTGGCCGAGTAGGCCACGGTGACCTGCTGGACCCACTGGGCGTAGAGCGTCGCGTCGGCGGCCACGGCGTACGTGCTGCCGGCGGCGTACGCCGTGCCCGTGCCGGCCGCGGCGGTGTTCCAGCCGGCGAAGCGGTACCCCGCACGGCCCAGTCCGGTGCCGGCAGCGACGGGAGTCGAGCCGCCCGCGGAGAAGGTGCCGGAGGCCACAGAACCCGTGCCGCCGTTGGCCGAGTAGGTCACCGTCCAGGTCGTCGCGGTGACCGCGAACGAGCGGCTGACGGGGGTCGCCGCCGTCCGGGTCGCGTCCCCGGCCTGCGAGGCCTGCACCGTGCAGGTACCGGCCGCGTCGGCGCTGATGGCCTGCGCGCTGGTCGAGCACACCGCGGGGGTCAGCGAGGTCAGGGTGACCGGCAGGCCGGACGACGCCGTGGCGCCGGAGGCGAAGAGGAGCGGGCCGGTGGTGAGGACCTTGTCGGTCGGCTGGGTGAAGGTCACCGTCTGCGCGACGGGGGCGACGACCTGGAAGGACCGCGTGACGGGGACGGCGGTGGCGTACGACGCGCTGCCGGCCTGGTCCGCCTGCACCGTGCAGGTCCCGGTGGCGATCGTCGTGATGGTGCTGCCGCTGGCGGTGCAGATCCCGTTGGTGCTGCTGGTCAGCGTGACCGGCAGGCCCGAGCTGGCCACCGCGCCGGAGGCGAAGGCGCGGCCCGTCGCCGTCGAGGGCGGCGCGGCGAAGGTGATCGCTTGGCCCTGTGCAGCGATGCCGACCGTCAGCGTCGTCCCGCCGGCGCTGTCGGCGAGGCCGTCGTTGACGACGAAGCCGACGGGCCCCACGCTCGCGGCCGCTCCCGGGGAGAAGCGGAGCAGGCCGGCGTCGACGTCCTCGCTGGAGACGAGCTGTCCCGCCGTCACGGGCTGCCAGGTGCCGCTCCCGTCGTACTGGAAGGTGCCGTTGGCCGGCAGGGTCGGGATCCGGACGCCCGCCATCGGGTTGCCGTCGGCGTCCGCGTAGGTGCCGAAAGCGCTGCGGGGCAGCACGGTCGGCGTCCCCGACTGCACCCAGTAGGTCGAGCTGGTGGTCGTCGGCGCGACGTTGTACGGGTTGGCGGTCCGCGTGGGCGTCGTCACCCCGGTCCAGTCGGCGGGCGAGAAGAGCAGGCCGAAGTAGTTGGTGGACGAGGTCGCGGTCGCGCCCACGCTGATGCTGACCTGCTGCAGGCGGTCGAAGTCGACCTCGACCTGGTCCTGCGGGATCGCGCTGGAGTTGCTGGTGTCCGAGGTGAGGAACCGCACGCGCTGGCCGCCCTGCGCGGTCGGTGCGGTGATCTTCCCGCCGTTCCCGGCGGACATCATCGTGTAGTCCTGGAACCCGGTGAAGTCGGTGAACTGCAGGCCGGATCCCGACGAGTCGAGGTCGATCGACGTGACCGCGACGTTGCGCAGCACGACGGGCGTGCCCGAGCCGGGGAGGGTGTACGTGCCGGCCGCGTAGAACGCGAACGTGAACTGCGCCGTGCCGTTCGTGCCGCTCGTGGAGATGTCGGCCTGGAACGGCGCGGCAGCCGTCGACGCGGAGCCGGGAGCGTCGTAGCTGGTCGTGGTGTTCAGGAACGCCGCCCCCGACAGGGTGGTCGTGACGACCGCGTCGATGGCCGGCTTGCCTGCGGGGCCGACGTTCTTGTAGACGACGACGTCGCCGTTGGCCTTGCCGTTGCCGACGACGTCGGTGAACTTGCCCGCGCTGTGGTCGAACGTCAGCGGCGCGTACGCGAGGTCGACGGTGGTGGCGGCGCTGGCGGTCGCGGCCGTCCCGACCACGACCACGGCGGACAGGGTCCCGACGGCCAGGGCAGCCGCGACGGCGGAGGAGGCGGCACGACGGGCGAGGGAAGCAGAGGGCACGCGCAGGGCTCCAGTCCACCGGGCCGCCGCGGTGGAGCCCGCGGAGGTCACGTCGGACCGCTTCGGCCCGGGTGGGCGCGCCCTGAGCCGGCGGTGGTGGATCGGGACCTTCGGGCCACCCGGCCGGCGGTGCGGGAGCCGGCGGGACCGGGTCGGAGGTCCCGGTCCCGCCGCTCCTGCTAGGCCAGCTGGAGCTGCGCCTCGACGCGCCCGGGGTCCCCGGCGTACGCCGCGGCCTCGACGGTCACGGCTCCGGACGGGACCACGAGCGCGTGCTGCTGCGCGTCCCAGCGGGCGAGCGGCCGCAGCGAGGCGGTCACCTGCACGGAGGCGGAACCGCCTGCTGGCACGGCGATCGGGGCGAACCCGAGCAGGGCCCGCTCGCCCGCGCGGTCGCCGTCCTGGCGCACGCCGTAGACCTGGACGACGTGCCGGCCGTCCCGGTCGCCGGTGTTGGTGACGGTCACCGCGACGGCGAGGCTCTCGGGGCCGGTGCGCTCGGCCGAGGCCTCCGACAGCGAGAAGCTGCTGTAGGACAGGCCGAACCCGAGCGGGTACGCCGCCTCCACGCCCAGCTTGTCGAGCAGCTTCTGCCCGTGCCAGCGGTCGTAGACCGCGGTCGTGGCGTCGCGGTCGAAGGCCGGCAGGTGCTCCTCGCTCGTGGGGATGGAGAACGGCAGGCGGCCGCTGGGATCCACGGTGCCGAGCAGCACGTCGGCGAGGGCGTGGCCGCCCTCCATGCCGGCGTACCACGCCATGACGATGCCGGGAACGGACTCCCGCCACCCCTCGATGACCACGGCGCCGGCGGCGACGACCGCCACGACCGTACGCGGGTTGGCCTGCGCCACCGCGCGGATGATCTCCTCGTCGACCGGGCGCAGGGTGAGCCGCGCGCGGTCCCCGCCGGGGCCCTGCAGCGGCTTGGTCTCCCCCGTGCCGAAGAGGGTGTCGAGCGCGTCGGGGTCGTCGCTCGGCGGGTAGAGCGCGACGAGCTCGGGGGCGCGGAACGCGGTGGGGTCGATGAACTCGCCCTCGTCGTCGGCGGTGTAGCCCGCCACGACGATCGCGACGTCCGCCTGCGCCGCAGCCGCCGCAGCGGCGGCCGGGTCGTCCGCGTCGACGTGCACGACCTCGGCGTCGGGCAGGGCGGCACGCAGGCCCGCGAGCGCCGTGACGACCTCGGGGGCACGGACGTCGGACGAGCCGTGGTCGCCGGTGTTCGCCTGGTCGGCGAGGCGGCCGATGACCGCGACGCGGCGCAGGCTCGAGGCGTCGAGCGGCAGGACCGGAGCACCGTCGACGGACTCGTTGCGCAGCAGCACCATCGCCCGCGCAGCGGTCTCCCGTGCGAGCGCGCGGTGCTCGGCGGACGCGACGACGGAGGCGTCGGGCTCGGCCTCGGTCAGGGACGCGGCGTGGCGCAGCTGGGTCGCGAGGATGCGGACGCCGGAGCGGCGTACGTCGTCCCAGCTGGCGCGCCCCTCCTCGATGTCCTTCGCCAGGTGCTCGCCGCGCTGCTGGCGCAGCGGCTCCTCGACGTCGAGCCCGGCCCGCAGGGACTTCGCAGCGTCGCGCAGGCCCCAGATGAAGTCCGAGACGACCACGCCGGAGAAGTCCCAGTAGTCGCGCAGGACCGTCGTCAGCAGCGTCTCGTTCTGGCCGGCCCACTCGCCGTTGACCGAGTTGTACGCGCTCATCAGCGCGTCCGCGCCCTCCTCGACCACACGGTGGAAGTGCGGCAGGTAGACCTCGTGCAGCGTCTCCTCGTCGATCTGCACGTCGACGGTGAAGCGCGCGTTCTCCATGGAGTTGAGTGCGTAGTGCTTGGCGCAGGCCATGAGGTGCTGGCGGACGCCGCGGACCAGGGCCGCGCCCATCTCGCCGAGGATCACGGGGTCCTCGCCGTACGTCTCCTGCGCGCGGCCCCACGCGGGGTGGCGGGGCAGGTTGATGCAGACGCCGGCGAAGAAGTTGGCGCCCTGCGCCCGGCCCTCGGCGCCGATGACCGCGCCGACGCGCTCCTCGAGCTCGGGGTCCCAGGTCGCGCCGCGCGCCATCGACACCGGGAACGCCGTCGAGCTGCCCATGACGATCCCGCGCGGGCCGTCCGTGAAGCGCAGGCCGGGGATGCCGAGGCGGGGGACTGCACCGTGGACGTAGGGGCGCAGGTTGTAGCCGTTGTGGAACATGTCGAGCATGCCCGGCCAGAAGTCCTCGTCCCCGTCGAGCAGGTCGAGCCGCTCGGCGTCGGTGAGCTCGGCGTAGAGGCCGGCGGCGGCCTCCTCCGGGCTGGTCCCGCCGCGCACAGCCTCGAGCGCTGCGGAGAAGTCCGTCCCTGCCACTGCGTCCTCCCTTATCTACTGTCTTGTAGGTAGCGAAGGCTAGGCTGCCGGGACGCGGGAGCACAAGCGCCGCCGTCCACCACCGAGGAGGAGCCCGTGCCGGGTCTGCGCCGACGGCTGCCCCCGGACCAGCGGCGGGCGGAGATCGTCGCCGTCGCCCGCCGGCTCATCGCCGAGCGCGGCTTCCGCGGCGTCACGGTGCAGCAGGTGGCCGAGGCGGCCGGCATGACCGTGGCGGGCCTGCTCCACCACGTCGGCGACAAGGACGGCATCCTGCTCGCCGTCCTCTCCGACCGCGACGCCGTCGACCTCGAGAGCGTGGCGCGCCAGGTCGCCCTCCCGCCGGGTACGCCCGGGCGCGGCCGCGCGCTTCTCGACGCCGTCGTCGAGCGCAACGCCGGGCAGCCGGAGATCGTCCGGCTCTACACCGTGCTCGACGCCGAGGCCCTGGCGCCCGAGCACCCGGCCCACGCGTACTTCGTCGAGCGCGACCGGCAGGCCCGGGAGACGTTCGCCGACTGGCTCGCGGGCGAGGTGCCCGACCCCGACGCCGCGGCGGTGCAGGTGCTGGCGGCGATGGACGGGCTGCAGCTGCAGTGGCTGCGCGCCCCGGAGGAGTTCGACCTGCGTGCCGCCTGGCGGACCGCGGCTGACGCGCTGCTGGGGGCGGCGGCAGCGGGCGCGTGAGCCCGGCGTCCACCCGCGCGGGCCCGGGTAGCGTTGCGCGGCGTGGGAGAGGGCCGGGTGCAGGGAGCCGTCGGGGTCGCCTGCTCGCAGGACCCGTCAGACCCTTCGAGCTTCTCGGGCACCCCGAGCGGCATCCTCGCCGGCCTGCGTGCGCTGGGCGTCGACGGCCGGCCTGTCGCCGCGACGCTCCCCACGAGGTCCCAGCAGGGCCTCGAAGCCGCCCTCGCCGCGCTCGCGCTGAGGCCCGCGCAGCTGGGGCGCCCGCTCCGGGACGCGTACCGGGAGAACCAGTCGCGGCTCGTCGCGAGCCGTCCGCTCGAAGCCGCTCGCAACCTCCTGGCGGCCCGGGCCGCGCGCCGGTCCGGGGCGGGCGCCTTCATCCAGTTCGGCACGGACTTCCGACTGCCGGCGGGATCGGCGTACGTGACGTACGACGACCAGACGGTGGTCCAGGCGCTGCGGTCGGGGCAGTACCCCTGGGCCCGGGCGCTCTCCGCCGAGGAGCGCGTCCGCGTGGTCGAGCGCCAACGGCAGGTCTTCGCCGGTGCCATCGCGTGCTGCGTCGGCTCGGAGTGGGCCGCCCGCAGCGTCTGCGCGGACTACGGGATCCCCACCGACCGGGTACGCGTCGTCGGCTTCGGTGCGCGCGACCTCCAGGCGCCGGTGGGTGAGCGGGACTGGTCGCGCCCGCGCTTCCTCTTCGTCGGCAGGGACTGGACGCGCAAGAACGGCGACCGCGTGATGCGCGCCTTCGCGGAGCTGCGCAGGCGCGTCCCGGCCGCGACGCTCGACCTCGTCGGGGAGCACCCCCCGGTCGAGGCCCCCGGAGTGACGGGGCACGGCGTGCTCGCGCTGGGCGATCCCGCCGACCAGACCGTCCTGGCCGCCCTCTACGCGCGCGCGACCTGCCTCGTCGTCCCCTCGCTCCACGAGCCGGCCGGCATCGTCTACGTCGAGGCGGCTGCGGCCGGCGTCGGCTCCATCGGCACGACGTCTGGAGGGGCGGCCGACCTCGTCGGGGAGGGGGGCCGAGTGGTGGACCCCGAGGACGACGCCGCGCTGCTCACAGCCATGACCCGGTTCGCGGACCCGGCGACCGCGAGGGCCTTCGGGGAGCGCGCGCACGCGGGTGCGGCGTCGTCCACGTGGACCGCCGTCGCCGGGAGGCTCCTCGCCGCCCTGGGCGGCGTCACCGCCGCCGCGCCCCCCGCTGCAGCGAGTCAGACGGACACGACCGGCACCTGACGCGCGTGGGCGGCAGCCCAGCCGGCCAGCGCCTCCCGCCAGTCCCGCAGCGGCTCCAGCCCGGCCGTGGCCCACGCACCGTGCCCGAGCACGCTGTACGCCGGCCGCTTGGCCGGCCGCACGAACTTCTCGCTCGTCGTGGGCAGGACGCGCTCGGGGTCGTGGCCGAGCAGCGCGAACGTCTCCCGCGCCAGGCCGTACCACGTCGTCTCGCCGCTGCTGGTCCCGTGGTAGGTCCCGGCCGGGGCGTCGGCGAGGCCGAGGGCGACGAGCTGCTCGGCCAGGTCGTGCGACCAGGTCGGCTGGCCGCGCTGGTCGTCCACCACGTCGACCGTGCCGTCGGGCCCGCGCTCGGCCGCGAGCCGTGCCATCGTGCCGACGAAGCTCTTCCCGTGGACGGCGTAGAGCCAGGCGGTGCGGACGACGAAGCCGCCCGCCGGGTGCAGGTGGCGGACCGCCTCCTCTCCCACGAGCTTCGAGCGGCCGTACGCGTTGATCGGCGCCGTCGGCGCGTCCTCGGCGTACGGCGTGGTGCCGTCGCCCGCGAAGACGTAGTCCGTGGACGGGTGCAGCAGGCGCGCCCCGCTCCGCGCGGCGGCGACGGCGAGTGTGGCGACCGCGGTTCCGTTGAGCTCGGTCGCGGCCGCCTCCGCAGTCTCGGCGCCGTCGACGTCGGTCCACGCGGCGCAGTTCACGACCACGTCCGCGCCCTCGACGGCCGCAGCCACGGCACCGGCGTGCAGGAGGTCGAGGTCGGCGCGGGTCCGCGCGTCGACGTGCTCGCCGCGGGCGCGCAGCACCGACACGACGTCACGCCCGAGCATGCCCCCCGCGCCGGTCACCAGCCAGGTGGCCACGGCGTCAGCCGCCGAGGGCGGCGCGCTGCTTGAGCGGCTCCCACCAGGAGCGGTTGTCCCGGTACCACGCCACCGTGTCCGCCAGGCCCTTGTCGAACTCGACCTGGGGCTCGTAGCCGAGCTCGGCGTGGATCTTGCTGATGTCGACGGAGTAGCGGCGGTCGTGGCCCTTGCGGTCCTCGACCGGCACGACGCGCGACCAGTCGGCGCCGACCGAGGCGAGCAGGCGCTCGGTCAGCTCGCGGTTGGTGAGCTCGGTGCCGCCGCCGATGTTGTAGACCTCGCCGCCGCGGCCCTTGCCGAGGACCAGCGAGATGCCGCGGCAGTGGTCGTCGACGTGCAGCCAGTCGCGCACGTTGAGCCCGTCGCCGTAGAGCGGCACGGTCAGCCCGTCGAGCAGGTTGGTCACGAACAGCGGGATGACCTTCTCGGGGAACTGGTGCGGCCCGTAGTTGTTGCTGCAGCGGGTGATCGTGACGTCGAGGCCGTGCGTGCGGGCGTAGGCCCGGGCGAGCAGGTCCGAGGACGCCTTCGACGCGGAGTACGGCGAGTTCGGCTCGAGCGCGTGCGTCTCCGGCCAGGAGCCCTCGGGGATCGAGCCGTAGACCTCGTCGGTGGAGACGTGCACGAACTTCGCCAGGCGGTGGCGCAGCGCCGCCTCGAGCAGCGTCTGGGTGCCGAGCACGTTGGTGACGACGAACTCCGCCGCGCCCGTGATCGAGCGGTCCACGTGGGACTCCGCCGCGAAGTGCACGACGGCGTCGGACTGGCCCACCAGGCCGTCGACGAGGTCGACGTCGTTGATGTCGCCCTGCACGAACTCGAGCTCGGGCGTGCTGTCCACGTCGGGGAGGTTGGTGAGCGTCCCCGCGTAGGTCAGCTTGTCGAGCACGGTGATCCGGGCTCCGGACAGGCCGGGGTAGCCCCCGGCGAGGGCGGTGCGCACGAAGTGCGAGCCGATGAAGCCGGCTCCTCCGGTGACGAGCAGGCGCATGGTCGGTGGCCTTCCGGTCGAGGGACGATGAACGGGTGGTCGCCCCCTCGCGAGCCCACGACCAGACTACCGAGGATCCGCCCCACGGGAATCCCCCTGCGCCCGCGCCTGAGCGCGCGCAGCGCTCGAGCAGCGCTCGTGCAGGGCTCGAGGGGACTCCCCGTCGTCATGATCGCCCGATAGCCTGCGGGCCATGAGAGGCATCATCCTGGCCGGCGGCAGCGGCACCCGGCTGCACCCGATCACCCGCGGGATCAGCAAGCAGCTCATGCCCGTCTACGACAAGCCGATGATCTACTACCCCCTCACGACCCTGCTGCAGGCGGGGATCCGCGAGGTGCTGATCATCACGACGCCGCAGGACTCCGAGTCCTTCCAGCGCCTCCTCGGAGACGGCTCGGCGCTCGGCATCCGGATCGAGTACGCCGTGCAGCCCCGCCCGGAAGGCCTCGCGCAGGCCTTCGTCATCGGGGCCGACTTCATCGGCGCCGAGAAGGTCGCGCTCGTGCTGGGCGACAACATCTTCTACGGCGTCGGGCTCGATGAGCAGCTCAAGGGCTGCACGGACGTCGAGGGCGGCCGCATCTTCGCCTACCACGTGGCGGGGCCGCGCGCGTACGGCGTCGTGGAGTTCGCCGAGGACGGCAAGGTGGTCTCCATCGAGGAGAAGCCCGAGGTGCCGCGGTCCAACTACGCCGTGCCCGGCATCTACTTCTACGACAACCAGGTCGTGGAGATCGCCGCCGGGCTGCAGCCGAGCGCCCGCGGGGAGCTGGAGATCACCGCGGTCAACGGGGAGTACCTCGAGCGGGGCGAGCTGACGGTCACCGTGCTCCCGCGCGGCACGGCCTGGCTCGACACCGGTACCTTCGACACGATGGTGCAGGCCGCGGAGTTCGTCCGCGTGATCGAGCACCGGCAGGGCCAGAAGATCGGCTGCATCGAAGAAGCTGCCTGGCGCGAGGGCTGGATCGACGACGACCAGCTCCGCCGCATCGCAGAGCCGCTGAGGAAGTCGGGCTACGGCGACTACCTCTTCGGCCTGCTCGACGGGACGACAGCGCCCGCAGCGGAGTAGCCGCGCGGGGACCAGGGAGGGGACGACGTGAAGGTCCGGCAGCTGGGCATCGAGGGCGCGTACGAGGTGGCGCCCGCCGTCTTCGGGGATGCCAGGGGCGTCTTCCTCGAGTGGTTCAAGCAGGAGGTCTTCGAGGCGGCGGTGGGTCGACCGCTGGACCTCAAGCAGGCCAACTGCTCCGTCTCCTCGCGCGGCGTGCTGCGGGGCATCCACTTCGCCGATGTGCCTCCTGGCCAGGCGAAGTACGTCACCTGCCTGTCCGGCGCGGTCCTGGACGTGGTCGTCGACATCCGCGTCGGCTCCCCGTCCTTCGGCACGTGGGAGTCGGTGCTCCTCGACGACGCCGACCGCCGCGCCGTCTTCCTCAGTGAGGGGCTGGGCCACGCCTTCGTCGCGCTGACCGACGGTGCCGTGGTCAGCTACCTCTGCTCGGAGGGGTACGCGCCGGCCCGCGAGCACGGCATCTCCCCGCTGGACGAGCAGCTGGCCGTCGAGTGGCCCGTCGGGCGCGAGGAGCTCGAGCTCTCCGCCAAGGACCTCGCGGCACCGACGCTCGCGGAGGCCCAGCGCGACGGGCTCCTCCCGTCGTACGACGCCTGCCGCGCGTTCGTCGCAGGACTCGCCCGCTGACGCCGTCACACTGCGTGGGGTGCGGGCGCTGGTGCGGCTCCTGGACCAGCGCGGGACCACGCCTGGTGTGAACGCAGCGTGAAGATCGTGGTGCGCCGCTTCCCTCGGACGGCCCACGTCGGGCAGGATGGGTGTCACGCAGGATGCACGGCAGGTATCAGCCTGTTGTGCTCTTAGCACCCCAAGCAGTAGATTGTGGCCCATACCGGGTGGGGTCGACGAAGTCCGACCATCCCGTCGTGAGGCCGGTCCTTCGATGCCGAGGGGCCACACGCGCAGCGCTGCGCTCCGGGGACCGTGCGTGCCGGGGTCCCCTTCCAACTGGTTGAGTCGCTCCGCGCCGTCAGCGGGTGGAGCCGGTGGGTCAACGCTGCCCGAGCCGCTCCCCGTCAGGGTGCGACGACGCGGACATGGAGGTGCAGCGTGACCACGATCGGAGACGCACTGCCCGGACCCCGGGACGAGCTCGGGGCTGGTCGCCCCGAGGTCATCCGGGCCGAGGACCTCGAGGCGGCCCTCGCCGCCCCCGCTCGCGGGGGTGCCATCGACCTCGAGCGCCGGACCCGGATCCTCGAGCCGCACCCCGCCGACGTCGCCGCCCTGCGGCAGAGCACGACCCCGGCCGACCTCCTGGCGCCGGCGCGGTCGCGCTCGCTGGCCCAGCGGCTGACGCCCACGAGCACGCACGCGATCCTCGCCGTGGACCTCGTCGCCGCCGTCGCGCCGATCGTCCTGCTCGGCGGGGGCGACCGCGGCTGGCTCCTGCTCACCGCCGCGCTCGCCGCGGTGCTCTGCGCCGCCGTCGGCCTCTACCGCCCGCAGCTCCAGCTGTTCGTCCTCGACGACGCCCCGACGATCCTCCTGCGCTGGGCCGCGGCCCTCGGCGCCACGAGCCTGGTCATGCTGACGCTGACGACGCCGGCCGACCCGCGGCGCTTCGCGCAGGTGAGCGCCCTCGGCGCCCTCACCGTCTGCCTCGGCCGGGCGTCGTCCTACCGCCTCGTCCGGGCCGTGCGCGCGACGCGCGTCGTCGGGCACCGCGCGCTGTTCCTCGGCGGCAGCCCGGAGGCTGCGGAGATGGCGACGATCCTGCGCGAGGACCACCGCTACGGCCTGCAGCCGCTGGGCTTCATCGACGACGCCGGTGACGAGTGGCAGAAGACCGATCTCGGCTCGCGCCTCGGCAAGGTCGACCAGCTCGACGAGATCATCAAGACCTACGACGTCGAGGTGCTGATCGTCGCGCCGGGTGCGACCCCCGAGGCGAAGATCGTCGAGTCGCTCCGATCGGGCCACGCCTCGAGCTGCGCCATCTACCTCGTCCCGCGGCTCGCCGGCGCACTGAGCGCCCAGGGCGTCGTGGACCACATCGGCGCGATCCCCGTGATGCGCCTGCGCGGCCCGCGCTACCGCGCTGCCCTCGGCTGCGCCGTGAAGCGCGCCTTCGACGTGGCTGCGAGCGCCGCGGCGATCCTGGTCTTCTCCCCGGTGCTGGTCGCGTGCGCCCTCGCGGTGCGCACCACGGGGCCGGACATCATCTTCCGCCAGCAGCGGGTCGGCAAGGACGGGCACCTGTTCGACGTCCTCAAGTTCCGCTCCATGCGCCCGGTGAGCGAGGCCCAGCTGGCCGCCTGGAGCGCGATCGGCGACCCGCGCATCACCAAGGTCGGCAAGTTCCTCCGCAAGACCTCGCTGGACGAGCTCCCGCAGCTCTGGAACGTCCTGCGCGGCGACATGACGCTGGTCGGGCCCCGGCCCGAGCGCCCCTCGTTCGTCGAGCAGTTCACGCAGGAGATCCCGGACTACGCCCACCGGCACCGCGTGCGCGGCGGCCTCACGGGCATGGCCCAGGTGAGCGGACTGCGCGGTGGCAGCACGTCGATCGAGCGCCGCGCCCGCTTCGACAACTACTACATCGAGAACTGGTCGTTCTGGCTCGACATCAAGGTCATCCTGCGTACGGTCCGCGAGGTCACCGGGGCACGTGGTGGCTGAGGTGCGGCCGGGAGCAGCGGGTTGAGCCGGGAGCATGTCGTGTTCGCCGCCAAGAGCCCGTGGTCGCCGGCCATCCGGCGTGAGCACGCGCTCGCGCAGGAGGCAGTGGCGGCGGGTCACCGCGTCGACTTCGTCGAGCAGCCGGTGGATGTCCGGGCCCTGCGCTCGCCGCGCGGCGCGTACGACTTCGCCCGTGGCCTGCGCGGGCACGCGCGCCAGCAGGTGGTCCCCGGCGGCAGCGTCCGCGTGTGGTCGCGCAGCACGGTCCTCCCGGGCCACCGCGGGGAGGTGGGTCGCAGCAGCAACGGCCTGCTGCTCCAGCAGCTCCTGCGCCGGGTCACCACGCCGGAGTCGGTGCTGGTGTGCCAGGCACCGTGGGACTGGCACGCGGTCCGCTCGACGCCCGCGCGGCGCCGCGTCTTCGACTGCACGGACGACTGGACGGCGCTGATGCCGCACCGGGCTGCGATGGTGCGCGACACCTACGCCCGGATCGGGGTGGAGGCCGACGAGGTCATCGTCGTCAACCCCTCGCTCGCCGAGGACTTCCCGCGGGCCCGGGTCACCGTGGTGCGCAACGGCGTGCTCTCCGCGCTCGTGCGCGACGAGCCGGCCAGCCGCCCCGGTGCACGGCGCATGGCGTACGTGGGCACCCTGAGCGAGCGCTTCGACGCGCCCCTGCTGGCCCGCGTGCTCGAGCTGCTCCCGGACTGGAGCCTCGACCTCTACGGCCAGTGCCGCTACGCGGGCCACGGGGACGAGCCCGCGCCGGAGCTGCAGCAGCTGCTGGACACGGCAGACGGTCGGGTCCGGTGGCACGGCGTCGTCTCGCGGGAGCAGCTCGGCTCCGTGCTGGACGCGGCGGACGTGCTCGTGGTCGCCAACCGGCCCGAGCTCTCCCAGGGCCAGTCGTCGATGAAGGTCTTCGACTACGCCGCCCGCGGACGCCCCATCGTGACGACGGTCCCGCAGATGGCCGACGCTGCCGACGCCCCTCCCGGGACGCGGCTGGCCAGCACCGCCGAGGAGTTCGCGGCCATGGTGGTCGAGGCCAGCGAGGAACCGCTGGCCACGGCCAAGGAGCGCATCGCCTGGGCGGCGTCCGCGGCGTGGTCGTCGCGGTGGCGCGAGTGGAGTGCCATGGCCATCCGGGGGGAATACCTCTCGGACGACTCCGGCCAGAGGGGGGCCTGACGTGCGCGACCAGGAACGCGTCGTCATGCTCACCAACGCCATCGCGCCCGACAAGCTGGGCGGTCTGGAGCGCGTCGTGCGCGAGCTCAGCGCGCAGCTCGTGAGGGCGGGCGTCGACGTCACCGTCGTGACGAAGCAGGTGGACCGCGCCCACCCGCGCGAGGAGGTCGGCGAGGACGGGGTGCGGATCGTCCGGCACCCCGTGCCCAGCAAGAAGAACCCGCTCTTCGCCGTGCAGTACCCCCTCGCCGTGGCGAAGGGCGTGCGCGACGAGCTGGCCCGCTTCCCGGACGCCGTGCTGCACGCGCACTACGCGATCACCGGGCTGCCGGTCTCCTTCGGCTCCAGGCCGTACCTCTACACCTTCCACGCTCCGGTCTACAAGGAGATGCTGTCGGAGCGGCAGGACAGCTACGCACTGCCCGGGTTCGTGCAGCGCCCCGCCGTCGCATCGCTGCGCGCGGCTGAGGCGCGTGTCGTGCGCAAGTCCCAGAAGGCCGTGGTGCTCAGCGAGTTCATGCGCGACGAGCTCCGCCAGCTCGACCAGTCGACGGGCGACGGTGCTGCCGTGATCGCGGGCGGCATCGACGTCGACTGGTTCTCCGAGGGGCCGCGGACGCGCGACGCGTGGGCGGAGCAGGCGCAGCCGCTGCTCTTCACCGCGCGCCGCTTCACCGCCCGCACGGGGGTCGCGCAGCTGGTGCAGGCGATGCCTGCCGTGCTGCAGAGGTTCCCCGGAGCCCGCTTGGCGGTGGCGGGGGACGGCCGGCTCCGTCCCGAGATCGAGGCGGACATCGCCCGCCTCGGGCTCGGCGAGTCGGTGCGCCTGCTGGGTCGCGTGTCGGACGAGGACCTCCTGCGGTGGTACCGCAACGCCGACCTGACGGTCATGCCGACCCAGGAGCTGGAGGGGTTCGGGCTCACGACGGGGGAGTCCATGGCCTGCGGGACTCCCGTGCTCGTGACCCCCGTGGGGGCCAACCCCGAGCTGGTGAGGGACATCCACCCTGCGCTCGTCGCGCAGGCAGCAACCCCGGACGCGATGGCCGCGTCCATCATCACCCTGCTGTCGGAACCTGCGCTGCTGCAGGAGCTCCGGCCTCGGGTCCGGGACCACGCTGTCGGTCAGTGGTCCTGGAAGGTCGTGCTCGAGAAGCACCGGAACCTTTACGCCCACATCCGGGAGGTGCGCTCATGAGAGCGCTGCGCGTGCTGCACGTGACCCAACCGACGACCGCCGGAGTCGCCCGCTGGGTGGCCGCCCTAGCCCAGGACCAGTCGTCGCGCGGCTGGGACGTGACCGTGGCCTCCCCCCAGGGCTGGATCCAGGAGGAGTGCGAGCGCCTCGGCGTGCGGCACGTCCTCTGGGAGGCCAGCCGCTCGCCCGGGCGCAGCACCCGGGGTGAGATCCGCACCTTGCGGCAGATCGTCCGCCGCGGCGGCTTCGACGTCGTGCACCTCCACAGCAGCAAGGCCGGTCTCGCCGGCCGGCTCGCCCTGCGCGGCGCGCTGCCGACGGTGTTCCAGCCGCACTGCTGGTCGTTCCAGGCCGCGGGCGGCGCCATGGGCCGGGCCTCCCTCGCCTGGGAGAAGTTCGCCGCCCGCTGGGCCTCCAGCATCGTCTGCGTCTCCAACGAGGAGAAGCGGATCGGCGCCGAGGCCGGCATCCCCGCGGACCGCCTCGTGGTCATCCGCAACGGCGTCGACCTCAAGACCTGGACCGCACGATCCAACGCCGACCGGGCTGCAGCCCGCGCCCAGCTCGGCGTCGAGTCGGGGGTCCCCGTCGTCGTCACCGTCGGGCGGCTGGCTGAGCAGAAGGGCCAGGACCTGCTCCTGGCCGCATGGCCCAAGGTGCGCGAGGCGGTGCCGGAGGCGCGCCTCTACCTCGTGGGTGACGGCCCGATGCGCCCGCAGCTCGAGCAGCTCGCGCGCTCGACGGAGGGCGTCCACCTCATCGGGGACACCGACGGAGTCGCGGACTGGTACGCCGCGGCCGACGTCGTCGCGCTGCCCTCCCGCTGGGAGGGCCTCGCGCTCGCCGTGCTCGAGGCGGCGGCGTCGGGTCGCAGCGTCGTGGCCACGAACGTGTCGGGCATGGAGGAGGTGCTGAGCGAGGACGGCGCGTCGGGAGGGGCGGTCGTCCCCCTCGAGAGCCCCGAACTCGCGACGGAGCTGGCCAACGCGGTCATCGCCCGCCTGCGCGACCCCCAGCTGGCGCTGTCCGAGGGCGACCACGGTCGCGCGAGGGTGGAGGCGGCCTTCGACCTGCGTGAAGCCGCGCGGCAGACGGCAGTCCTGGCCGTCGACCTCGCGTCGACGGGGCGGACGCCGCTCTTCGAGCGGGAGTCCGCGGTGGCGTCGACGCTGCAGGTCGAGCCGTAGGGACCACCGCTCCTGGCCAAGGCACCGGCGCTGGTCTAGCATGGTCGTTCGACTGATGACCGAGCGGTGCCGGACATTCGACTGTCTTTCGGCCTCCTCTGATCCTCTTTGGGCGACGGCGCCCACTCCCGGCGCCTCGACCCCCCAAGGAGTTCCTGCGTGAGCGACACCGCACCCACCCGCCTCGATGCCATCTGGCCGGCCAAGTGGCTGATCGTCGCCGTCGCCCTGCTGCTCGGCGCCGGCGTGTTCCTGTACGTCAAGGCGCAGCCGGTCTCCTACTCCGCGCAGTCGAGCGTCCGCGTCACCGTGCCGCAGACCAAGAACGGCGCCCGCGACTCCGCGCTCGCCTCGGAGGAGCTGGCGGCGCAGTACGCGCAGTACGCGACGAGCACGGACGTCCGCTCGTCGGCGGAGAAGCGGCTCGGCGCCGGCGTCGGTCAGGTGACTGCGGTGCCGCTGAACAACTACAACCTCATCGCGGTGACCGCCAGCGGCAGCACGGCGAAGCAGGCTGCTGCCCGGTCGAACGCCGTCGCCGAGGCGCTGGTCGACTACGTGACGACCGTGAACTCGTCGGTGGTGAGCGCTGCTTCCAAGCGGGTGAAGGCGCAGCTCGACTCGCTCGACAGCCAGATCACCTCGATCCGCGCCCAGATCAAGAAGCTCCAGGCGGTGGCCCAGGGCACGGGTCGCGCCGCCGACCTCGCTCAGGCCGAGGTGGCGAGCCAGCAGTCGCTGCTGTCGAACCTCCTCAACGTCCAGCAGAACACGCTCAGCGGGTCGACCAACGACATCCTCGTCGGTCAGCCCGACGTCGCCGTGGTGGACCAGCCGCAGGTCGGGTCTCCCGTCACGAAGCACGCTCCGCTCTACGCGGTCGTGGCCTTCCTCGTGGCCCTGCTTGCCCTGAGCGAGGTCGCCGTCCTCCGCGCCCGGGTGCGGGCGCGCGGCCGTACGACCCGGTCGTCCCGCTCGTCCTCGTCGGGTGCTGCGCCCGAGGACGAGCAGGGCCTGGACATCCCCAACACCCTGGCCAACGGCAACGCGCCTGCCGCGACGCGCCCCAGCGCCTCCGCTCGCTCCCTGCGCTGAGGCGGGACCGCGCCCGCCCGTCCCGCCCGAGCTGAGGAGCCCCCGTGCGCATCGTCCTCGCGACCCCCGCAGCAGAGGCCGGCGGCGTCTGGAAGCACGTCCTCGACCTCGCAGCCGGCTTCCAGCAGCGGGGTCACCAGGTGACCGTCGCGCTGCCTCCCGGCGCGGAGCCGCGGATGACCGAGGCCGCAGACAGGCTGGGGCTCCGCGCTGCTCCGCTGCAGGAGTCCCGCTCCCTCCAGGCCGACGTCTGGCACCTGCACCTGCCCAAGTCCCTCGAGTGGGGCGCGCTGAAGTGGATGGCGGGCGCACGTCGCGTCCGGGGGCGCGCGACCATCGTGACGGAGCACCTGCCGCGGGTCCCCGCGACCGACCCGACCCTGCCGTGGGACCCGGGCGTCGTGCTGGGCAGGGCCAAGCCCGGTGCGGCACTGGCGAAGACGGCGCTCAAGAAGGCGATGCTCCTCCCCGCCGACCGTGTGATCGCGGTCAGCGAGCACTCGCGCCGGTTCCTGCTCTCGCGCTACGGGTTGCGGCCGGAGCGTGTCGTGGCAGTGCCCAACGGGGTGGTCCCGCCCGAGGTCGTCGAGCCCGTCCCGGACCCGGAGGGGGTCCTGCGCGTGCTCAGCGTCGGCGCCCTGCACTTCCGCAAGGGGTACGACGTGCTGCTCGACGCCGCTGCGCTCTCGTCGGGCACGTGGTCGGTGTCGGTGATCGGCGAGGGACGGGAGATGGAGGCCATCCGGGCCAGGGCGGCCGAGCTGCCGAGGACCTCCGTCGACCTGCTCGGGTGGCGACCCGACGCCGCTCGCGCAGCTGAGGCGGCGCACGTCCTCTGCCTGCCCTCGCGCTCGGAGGCCATGCCCTACTCGGTGCTCGAGGCCATGGCGTGCGGTCGTGCGGTCGTCGCCTCGGCCGTGGACGGGGTCCCCGAGCTCGTGGAGGACGGTGTCACCGGTCTGCTGGTCCCCCCCGACGACCCCTCCGCCCTGGCCGCCGCCCTGGACCGGCTCGACAAGGACCGCGCGGCGGTCCTGGAGATGGGCGCGGCGGGACGTGCGCGGCTGCTGTCGCGCTTCACCCTCGAGACGATGCTGGAGTCCACGTTGCGCGTCTACGAGTCGGCATGAGCGTCGTCGACGAAACGCCTGCGCCGTCGGCGAGCCCGGAGGACGGTCACAGCGCTGGGTCCGCTCCCGAGCACGGGGCGTCGCTCGCGAAGAAGGTCGCCGGCTCCGCCGTGAACATGATCGGGCGGCGCGTCCTCCTGCTCGTCCTGTCCGCGGTGTCCACCGCTGCCCTGACCCGGGGCATGGGGCCGGCGCAGTACGGTGCGTTCGCGTCCGCCCTGGCGGTCTGGACGCTGCTGATGAGCGCCGGCGACACCGGCTTCGCCCTCCTGCTCGGGCGCGACCTCGCCGTCACCGAGGAGCGCGGTGCCCTGCTGTCCGCCGCCTACCGCATGCAGGCGGTCTGGGCGGGCCTGCTGACCGCCGTGCAGCTGGCGCTGGCGTTCGCCGCCGGACTCGACACCGTGCGGGGCCAGTGCATGCTCGCGTTCGCGGTGAGCGTCCCGTTCGTCTCGCTGAACAGCGCTCGGCAGGTCTTCACCAGCTTCTACAAGACCGGCGAGCTCGTGGTGGCGGACCTCGCCGTGACCGCGGCCCAGGTCGCGGTCGTCGTCGTGGGAGCGGTCCTCGGTGCCGGTCCTGTCTTCTTCGCGGGCGCGCTCAGCGCCGGGTCGCTGACGACCGCGGTGGCTGTCGCGCTCATGGCGCGCCGTCACGTCGCACTGCAGCGGTCCTACCGCTCGCTCCGCCGGCGCGTGCTCCGCGGCGTGTTCGAGCTGGGCGGCGTCGCCTTCATGTCCCGGGTCTACGTCTCGGTGGACCTGATCCTGCTGGGGTGGCTGTCCGCGACGCAGGTGGCGATCGGCCAGTACGCGGTGGCGACCAAGGTGTACACGCTCGTGGGCACCGTGCCGAGCCTGATCGTCTCGTCGGCGATGCCCGCGCTGGCGGCGCTCCTGCGCGGCGACCGCGTCGACTTCGACGCGATGCTGTCCAAGCTGTGGCACTGGCTGCTGGTGCTGGGCATGCCCGTCTACGTCGTCTCGGCGGTCGGGGCTCCCTTCGTCATCCACGCGCTCGCCGGCTCGTCGTACGACGGGTCGTCCGGCATGCTCCGCATCCTCAGCGTGGTCGGCCTCGTCAGCGTGGTGAACGGCTTCCTGGGGACCGTCCTGGTCGTCCGGCACATGGTTCCCGCGATGCTCGTGCAGAACGCCCTGGCGATCGTCGTCAACGTCGTCGGCAACGTCGTCCTCGTGCCCCGCTACGACGCCGTGGCCTCCGCCTGGGTGACGCTGGCCACGGAGCTGCTCATCTGCACGGCCTCCGTCGTCTCTCTGCGGAGGGTCGTCCCCTTCGGCCAGCTCGCCAGGGTGTCAGGGCGTCCGCTGCTCGCGCTCGCCCTCAGCGCAGCTGCCGGTGCCGCGCTCGTGCGCGTACCGCTGCTGTCCGCGGTCCTCACCCTCGTCGTGCTCGTGATCTCGGGCGCGGTCCTCGGTGCCCTCCCCCCCGAGCTCAGTCGCTTCACCGACAAGCTCCCTGGCCCGGTCCGGCGGATCCTGCCGACCTGACCTCGCGGAGCGCTCCCTTCATGGAGAGGCCCCACCACGGATGTCCCGTCCCCGCACCGCTCTGCTCGCGGTGCCGGTGCTGCTGCTCGCTCTGATCGCCGCGTTGCTGCTCCGGCCGGAGGAGGGGGAGGAGCACAGCGCCTGCTCGAGCAGCGCCGTCACGCCTGGCCTCGCCGAGGCGCTCGCCCTCCGCAGCGCCCGGTCCTCGCCGGAGGACCCGCGCTTCTTCGCGGACGGCGTGTGGCACTTCGACGGCTCCTGCCCGCGCTGTGCCCTGGGAGCCGTCGTGGCTGACGCCGTCCTCGGTGCGACGGAGCACGACTCCGTGCACGCCGGCCGCGCCCTCGAGGCCCTGTCCCGCTTCATCCGTGCACGGCAGCAGGCGAACGGGAGCTTCGCCTCGTCGTTCCCGCAGCAGGTCAAGCAGCCCGACATCGACACGGCGATGGTGACGGGGCAGGTCGCCCTGGTGGCGCTCCTGCTCGCCGACAGGATGGACGGCCGGCAGCGGGCGGAGCTCGCGGCGAGTGTCCGAGGAGGCGCCGACTTCCTCATCCGCAACGGCAACCTCCACTGGTACACCAACGGCAACATCGCCCTGTTCAACGCCGTGGACATGGCCTTCGCCCAGCGCCTGACGGGCGACGCCGCCTACGGTGCCCGCTACCGCGAGGCTCTCGAGTTCGCCCTGCACCCGCAGGGCAGGGGACACGCCCCCGCGGGTGCAGGGCTCGTCGTGACGCGCCGAGGAGCTCGAGCCGACGGCTCGGACGGAGCGGGCTACCTCTCAGAGAGCGCCGGTGGCGCCGAGGGGTTCGACCCGGACTACGGCCAGGTGCAGCTGGACGTCGCTCTGCGCCTGTGGCTGCTGGAGAGGGACACGGAGTCCCTGCGCCTGGTCAACCTGCTCTACGGGCAGCTGGCGCAGCGGGTGGACGTCGCACGGGACCGCTTGGACACGTCGGGGGGCTCGCGGCACCAGGAGCCCGGTCGCTGGATCTACTTCGACAGCGCCGCACCCGTGGCCCTGTGGCGCCTGGACGGGCGGGACGACCTGCGGCGCCCCGCTCTAGCGGTCTGCTCCCACCTCGTGCCGCGCTTCGCCTCGACCTACCAGGGCGCAGACCCCAACGAGTACTTCGCGCTGGGGTCGCAGGCGGCGATGACCGTGCTGGTGGCCCACCTCGCAGGGACCCGAGCGCGTGATCGGCCCTTGGCCTCGGCGTCCTTCGGGTAGACCCCGCGCGTGGTAGCCTCGTGACTCCACGTCGGGCAACGGAGCCACTCATACACCTGAGGTGAGGAGCGCCCCGCGTGAGCGCTGTCAACACGTTCCGTCTCGAGGGCCCCTCGGTGGGCACCCGGTCCCGCTCGCCGTTCCTGGTGGCAGTCCTGTGCGCTGTCGTCGCCGTCGCCGCCTCGACCGGGATCGTGGCCTCCCACCTGTTCTCGCAGCAGAGCACCCTGAAGTACGCGCTCACCGTCGCGGGCCCGGTGGCGGGCCTGGCGCTCGCGGCAGTGCAGCGGCGCAGTCTGCTCCTCGTCTTCCTCCTCACGGTCATGGCGCCGTTCTCGGTCGAGGCGACCTTCTCCGGGGTGAGCGTCACGCCCCTGTTCCTGCTCCTCGTCCCTGCCGCGGTCGCCGTCTACCTGCGCAGCAGTGCGGACCACGCCGGCCCCCGCAGCACGCTGCGGTCCGTGGGCTGGGTCGCCCTCGCGGCCGCCTCCACGTCCCTGCTGCGGACCTCGCACCCGACGCGCACGCTCACGCTCCTGTGCGTCACGGTCGTGGTGCCGCTGGTGGTCTCGCACGTCGTGGTCCGGGAGGAGCAGGGCCGGACCAGGGTCGCGCAGGCCCTCGTCTGCGCCGCCTCCCTCCAGGCGGTCCTCGCGCTGTACGAGGTGGCGACGCAGCACCGGCTCAACCTGTACGGCGGCCAGCAGAGCACGGACTACTTCTTCGCCTACGAGGACACCTTCCGACCCGCTGCCGCCATGCCGGACCCGATCTCCCTCGGGAACCTGCTGGCGCTCTCGCTCCCCATCGTGCTCGTGCTCGGCCTGTCGGCGAAGCGTGCGGTCGAGCGGGCAGCCTGTGCGGTGGTGGGGGTGGTCCTGGTCACGGCCCTCGCCTTCACGCTTTCCCGCATGAGCTGGATCGGGGCCACCGTGGGGATCGTCCTCGCGCTGGCGGTCATGCCCCGTCGCACGGCACTGCGGGGCGCGGGCTCCGTCGCGGGCCTCGGCCTGCTCGCGATCGCTGCGGCACTCTCGCTCGGAGGGCCCACCATCCGCGACAGGTTCGCCTCCATCCTCCGGCCCACGGGCGCCAAGGTCTCGACGCAGCAGGGGGATCTCGACCGGCTCCGCATCTGGCACGCCGCGAAGCAGGCGTTCTGGGAGCACCAGTGGACGGGTCTCGGCTTCGGCAACATCGACAAGTGGATCGTCGCGCGCGTACCAGGTCAGACCCTCGGGACGCACGCCCACGACGCGTACCTCAACGTCGCGGCTGAGGCTGGCGTCGTCGGTCTCGCAGCACTCGTCCTCGTGCTCCTCGCGGCCTGGACCGACATCTTCTCAGGCGCCGCTTCAGACCGCCTGTTCGCCGCTGGGACAGCAGGTGCGCTCGGGGCCGTCATGGTGGGGTGGGCGACGGACTACACCGTCCGGCTCCCGGCCGTCATGGCTGTCCTCGCCGTGCTGTTCGGCCTCATCAGCGGCACCGCGCGGCTCAGGGCCGGTGCCGCTGTGCAGCGCAGCGAGGCTGCCGGCCCGGGGACCTCGCGGTCCTGAGCCCGAGGGGCTCCGCGGTGCTCAGTGTCAGTGGCGCCACTCGTAGGCCACGCCGCTGCGCAGGACCTTGGCGGGCACCCCGCCGATGATCACCCCGCTCTCCTCGAAGCTCTTGGTCACGACCGCGTTCCCCGCCACCGTGACGCGGTCGCCCAGTCGCACGTCACCCGTGATGCGGGCTCCGGGGCCTATGTAGGCGTCGTCCCCGATGGTGGGTACTCCCTCGTGCGTCGCCCCGATCGTCGTGGAGGGGTGGATCCGGCAGTTGGCGCCGATGCGAGCGCGAGTGTTGACGGTGATGGTCCCGTAGTGGGCGATCGAGAGTCCGGGCCCGAACGTCCCCAAGGGGATGGTGAACCCGAGGACGGCGGCCTGGCGCAGGTGGAGCCGCCACAGGACGGCGAGCCTGATGCGCTGGAGAGGCGTGGGGGGCTGCGTCGTCAGGTACTCGAGCCGACGCAGGGACCGCTGCCACCGCAGGATCCGTGCCTGGCTCGTAGGACTCACGGCGTGCCGCCAGTTCCACGAGCCGTGGATCCCGTTTGCGCGGAGGTCCTCAGCCAGGTAGAGCTCGAGCTCGTGCTTGCTCGTGATCATGCTCCCATCGTGGCAGGGGAATGTTGCGCTGAGGTAGCCGAGATCGATTGTTGTCTCGTCCTCACAGGGACTTCTCTGCGCAGGGGAGTGGTGACGTGACATCCATGCGAACGCAGGGTGTGTCTTTCGTGGCGTCGCGCCTCTCCGGTAGGCTCGGTCATCGAGGCCATCGGACCGTCCTCTGCCCTTCGGCTCGACCCTTGGATGGTTCGCATGCCCAGCAGCTCGCCGAGAGTGCTCCTGCTGACACCCGTCTTCCCGCCGGCCAGAGGCGGGATCGAGACCCTCTCGCTGCAGATGAGCCGACACCTGGGCGAGTGCGCGCTCCTCGTCGTGACCGCGGAGCAGGACGGCTGGCGCGAGTGGGACGCCGGCAGCGGCTTGACCGTCGAGCGGGTCGCGAACGTCCCGCGGGGCGGCCGGAAGACGCAGCTGCGCTTGACAGCTGCCGCAGTCACAGCTGCACGGAGGTTCAAGCCCGACATCACGGTGTCGATGCACGTGCGACTGGGGCCGGCCGCAGAAGCGGTGCGGGCGCTGACCAAGTGCCGGTGGGTGCAGTACTACCACGCGAAGGAGGTGCCCACGTGGCGCCGCCAGGCCGGGTGGTGCGCCAAGAGGGCGGACGCGCACATCGCGGTGTCGCGCTACACCGCGGACCTGGTCGAGCGCGCAGGCGGCCCCCGCGACCGCGTCGCAGTGGTGCCGCCCGGCATCGACCTGCCCTCGGGTGGGGTCACGGCGAAGCGCGGCGGTCCACCGCGGCTGCTCACGATCTCCCGGCTCGCCGATTCGTACAAGGGCCACGACGTGGTGCTGGAGGCGCTTCCCGCCCTCCTCGAGGAGTTCCCCGACCTCCGCTGGGACGTAGTGGGCGACGGACCGCTGCGCGAGTCCCTCGAACGACGCGCGAGCTCGGCAGGAACGGCGACCGCCGTGTCGTTCCGCGGCAGCGTGTCCGACGACGAGCGCGACGAGCTGCTGGGGCAGGCCCACGTCTTCGTGATGCCCAGCAGGGTGAGCGAGGACGGCAAGGACGGGGAGGGGTTCGGGATCACGTACGTCGAGGCCGCTGCGCACGGCGTGCCCGTCGTGGCGGCCGCGGAGGGAGGAGCGCTCGACGCCGTGGCGGACGGCCGCACCGGCCTCCTCGTGGACCCGCGCGATCCCGCTGCGGTCGCGGGTGCCGTCGGGAGGATCCTGCGCGACGAGGACGAGCGGCTCCGGATGGCGGAGGCCGGGATCGACTGGGCGAAGGGCTTCTCCTGGGAGCGGGTAGCAGCCGCGACCCGGTCGGTGCTGTTCGAGGGAGTCGGTGCCCGATGAGGATCGCGGTCGTCCACAACCTCCCTCCGGGCGGCGCGAGGCGCCGGGTCGAGGGCCATCTGCGCGGGCTCGAGGGTGAGGTGAAGGAGTTCGTCCTCGAGAGCGCGACACCGGTGACGGATGACGCCGTGATCGTGCCGCTCACCCAGCGTGCCGACTCCGTGCCCCGCGCTCTCAAGCCGCTCGTGCGCTACCCCGACCACCTCGCGCTCCTGCTCGCCTGGCGCACGTTGTCGCGGGCCGTCGCAGCGTGGAGCCCGGACGTGGTCTACCTGAACCCCTGCCGCTACCTGCAGACGCCGCCGCTGGCCGACGTCGGGGGCGCCCCGATCGTCTACTACTGCGACGAGCCGCGAAGGGCGGACTACGAGCAGCAGGCCCGCTCCAGCAAGAACACCGTGACGCGCCTGCCGTACTGGCTGCTGCACGAGAGCGAGCGCCGAGCGGACCGCAGGGGCGTCGCGCGCGCGTCGCGGGTGCTGACCAACTCCCGCTACACGAGCGGGACCATCCGCAGGGCGTACGGCGTCGACTCCCACGTCGTCTACTGCGGAGTGCCGGAGCTCTTCACTCCCGCTGCGGACGCGCTGGTGCCGACCCACGTCCTCTCCGTCGGGACGCTGATCCCGACGAAGGGGCACGATCTCGTGCTCGAGGCCGTGGCAGGGGCAGGGCTGGACCTGCCGGTGGTCGTGGTCTCGCCGCGGAGCCGCCCCGAGGAGGAGCAACGGCTGCGCGCCCTCGCCGAGCGGCTCGGAGTGCAGCTGTCCGTGCGCGTCGGAGTGTCGGACGATGAGCTGCTCGAGCTCTTCCGCCGCGCGTTCGCCACGATGTACCTCGCGGTGGCCGAGCCCTACGGCCTGGTCAGCATCGAAGCGCAGTCGAGCGGGTGCCCGGTCGTCGTGGCTGACGAGGGTGGGCTGCCCGAGACCGTGGTGGACGAAGCGGGGGTGGTCGTCCCTCGCACGGCCGCCGCTGCAGCTCGTGCGCTGGTCGACCTCCAGGACCCCCGCGCCCGGGACAAGGCCGTGGTGGCCGCTCGCGGCAGCACGGCCCGCAACACCTGGGCCGCGTCCTCCGCGCAGGTGCTCGAGCACCTGCGCGACGTCACCGGCCGCGCCCGTCCGTGACCACCATGAGCCCGTCCAGTGGAAGGAACCCCGTGCCCGGCAGCAGGACGACCATCGAGGCTCTCGTCGTGGCCTACAACAGCGTCGACGACATCGAGGACTGCCTGCGCTCCCTGCTGGACTCGGCTCCGCAGGACAGTGACATCGACTTCTCCGTCGCCGTCCTCGAGAACGGCAGCCCCCGGAGCTGCGCGGAGGTCGTGCGGACGAAGTTCCCCGAGGTCCGCCTGCTCGAGATCGAGCGCAACCGGCTCTTCGGAGGAGGGATGAACCTCCTCGTGGACACGAGCCGCGCTGACTACGTCCTGATCATGAACCCCGACACCGTGACGCCGAAGGACATCTGCACTCCGCTGCTCGAGGCGCTGCGGGAGGACCCGGCGGCCATCGTCGCGGGTCCCAAGCTCGTCTACCCCGACGGCACCCTGCAGCAGTCGGTCACCCGCTTCCCGGGAGTCGACTTCGAGATCGGTCTGCTGCTGCAGAACACCCGACTCGGCTCCCTCGTCAGGCCCGTATGGGACCCCCGGAAGGCTGTCGCCAGAGTCCGTCAGGACCTCACCGGCATCACCGGCACCACTGTCGTCGAGTCGCTCTGGGCGACCGTCTGGCTGATGAAGCGCGCTGATGCGCTCGCGTACGGTCCCTTCAACCCGGCTTTCCCGATGTACGACGAGGATCTCGACTTCTGCCTGCGGGCGAGGAAGGACGGGCGGCACGCCCTCTACGTGCCCGCTGTCGAGGTCGTGCACATCGGCGGTGCGAGCTCCACCAGCGAGCAGAAGCGGCAGATGATGCGGAGAGCGCGCCGCACCCTCCACCGGCACCACTCGAACCGAGTGGCGGCGCTCGCCTACGAGGCGGTCGACAGCGGGCTCGAGCGGCTGCGCCAGCTCAAGGCGCGCAGAGCGGGCTAGGTCTCCGGCGGCGGCGAGGACGAAGGGCCGACAGCGTGGTGCTGTCGGCCCTTCGTCCGTCGTCCCGAGTGCTAGGTGGTCACTGTCACGGCCACCACGGAGCTCGTCAGTGCGCTCCCGTCCGCGGTCACCGCGCGGTACGCCGCACTGCCCCGAGGTGTGATCACCCACTTGGCGACGCCGTTGGTGTCGGTGGTTCCAGTGGAGGTGGTGATCCAGAGGCCGTCGACACCCTGCTGCTGAAGCCACACCTGGACGCCTGCGAGGGTGCTCGTCCTGGCGAGCACCGCCTTCACCACGACAGACGTGCCGCTCCTCACGGCGCTTGCGCTCGCCGTCAGTCCGAGCGTGGCGCGGGGGCTGACGGTGACGGTGTAGGTGGCGTTGGCGGGCAGGGCGGGGGAGTCGGTGGTGGCGCTGGTGGTGATGCGGTAGGTCGCGGTGGTGTGCGGGGTCTGGGTGAAGGTGCCGGTGCCGGTGGTGTCGGTGGTGGTGGTGGCGATGGTGGTCCAGCCGGTGCTGGTCTGCTGCTGGAGCTGCATGGGGATGCCGGCGGGGGTGAGGGCGTTGGCGACGGTGCCGGTGAAGGTCACGGGGTCGCCGTCGGTGAGGGTGAGGGTGCTGGCCTTGGAGGTCAGGGCGATCTTGCCGCGGACGGTGATGGTCGCGGTGGTGGGGCTGGT